>JAPLSI010000249.1 GCA_026398715.1 Gammaproteobacteria bacterium | reverse complement strand
TAACCTCAAGTGGCTTTGAGCTAAAATGGCGACTCGCCAGTAACTCAATTGAAAGTCATACCCTCGAGACACGTCTCGACACTCAATCACTGCTCGCTACATCCAACTTATACGCAACACCAAACGTGAGAGCGTGCGCGTGGGGCACTCCAAAAGAGTGATCTCATCGCGACCCTCCAACCGTCTCCCTGGTGACCATAGCGTTGTGGAACCACCCGATCCCATCCCGAACTCGGAAGTGAAACGCAACCGCGCCGATGGTAGTGTGGCTCAAGCCATGCAAGAGTAGGTCATCGCCAGGGGCTTTAAACTAAACGCCGGATCCTTCATTGGGTCCGGCGTTTTTCTTTGGGCGAAGCATAACCGTGGAAGCGGCTATAGCCGCGATGCTTCAACAGGCCGCTATGGTTTCTTGCTGGCCCTTGCCTGCGCCAGGAACGGCACCAGCCGGTCACGCCAAACCCGGTAGCCCTCCAGGCTCGGATGGATGCCGTCGTTGAAATAGCGGCTGATCTGTTTGCCGGAACCGTCCACGAACGAGGGATATAGATCAAGGTAGCTGACGTAGCCCGCGAACTCCTTGCTCTCGGCCAGGGCGCGCAGGCGTTCGTTCACCGGCTGCACCAGTTGGGCGTCCTTGGGCTCGTCCACGATCGGCAACAGCGACTGCAGGATGATCGGCACGCCGGGCTTTCGCTCGTGCAGGGCAAGGATCACGGCGCGGGCGCCTTCGAACATGCTGTCGGCCGCGGGTTCCTCGGCTGCCCAGCTGTTGTTTATGCCGATCATCAGCACGATGAACTCCGGCGCGAGCTGCGGTGAGTCGACCTGGCCCATGCCGCCTTGCGCCTTTGGCAGCAGGCGATACAGCAGGTGTTCGGTGCGGTCGCCGGAGACGCCAATGTTCAGTGCAAGATTTTCCGAGCCGGGCTGCTGGAAGGACTCGTCCCAGACCTGGCGGCCGCACTTCTTGTCCGGCATCCAGGGATTGTCATCGAGCAGCCAGAAGTCGGTGATGGAATCGCCGACGAATAGAAGTTTGACCGCTGGCAGGCTGTTGACGTCGGCGAGCGCCTCGTCGATCTGCACGTAGCGGTTCTGCCAGTACTCCACGCGTGGCGTCGGCCTGGTGGCGATGAAGTCGGCGGCGCTGGCTGAATTGCCCAGGGTGCAAAGGCAGATCATCACGCTCAAGAGGCAGGCCTTGGTTCCCGTTCTCGTCCTTGGCATCACGATCGCGCTCCGCTTTCCAGGTAGGGGATGGCCGGCTGGCTGGGTGGGGTGCGGGGCCGGCCGTGGGCATCGGCCTGTGCCGGCGCCCCGGCATCGAGCCTACCGCAGCGCGTAGCCAAACTGCTGGCGGAACTGCTCGGCGAATTCGTCAAAGGTGAAGCGCTGGTTCTGCGGGCCCAGGCTTTCGATCTTCAATGCGCCCATCAGCGAGGCGATGCGGCCGGTGGTGGAAAGGTCCATCCCGTTCATCAGGCCGTAAATCAGGCCGGCGCGATAAGCGTCACCACAGCCGGTCGGGTCAACGAGGCGAATGGCACTGGCGGCCGGAATCTGGACCATGCCCGCCTTGGTGTGGATCTCCGAGCCGGCCGGGCCACGGGTCACCAGGTAACCCTGGACCCGCTCGGCGATGTCTTTCTCGCTCAGGCCGGTACGTTCCTGGATCAGGTTGGACTCGTAGTCGTTTACGGTGACGTAGGTGGCCTGTTCGATCATCGTGGTCAGCTCGGCGCCGTTGAACAGCGGCATGGCCTGGCCCGGGTCGAAGATGAAGGGGATGCCCAGCTCGGCAAAGTCCCGCGAGTTCTGCAGCATGGCGTCGTAGCCGTCCGGCCCGACGATGCCAAAGCCCACGTCCGCCACGTCGGCGACTTGGTTTTCGAAGGACCGCATCATCGCGCCCGGGTGGAAGGCGGTGATCTGGTTGTCGTCAAGGTCCGTGGTGATGAACGCCTGGGCGGTGAACAGGCCGTCGATGGCCTTTACGTGGCCCAGGTTGATGCCGCAGGCCTCGAAATGCTCGCGGTAGGGGCCGAAGTCCTGGCCGACCGTCGCCATCGGGATCGGGTTGCCGCCCAGCAGCTTCAGGTTGTAGGCGATGTTGCCGGCGCAGCCGCCGAACTCGCGGCGCATCCTGGGCACCAGGAACGACACGTTCAGGATATGAACCTTGTCGGGCAGGATGTGGTTCTTGAACTGGTCCTGGAACACCATGATGGTGTCGTAGGCGAGGGAGCCGCAGATCAAGGCAGCAGGCATCGGTGCATCCTGTGGGAGTAGGGGCGCCGGGAAGCGGGCGCGAACGGCCGCCATGGTAACGCAATCCATACAAATGCCCGAAGGGCATCACACATTTCCGCGTCGGGCATCACGCATTTTGCACGGTATTTTCCTTGCCCGCGCCGACCCCGGTTGCTAACCTACAAAGCTTCCCAAATCCCCCAAAAGCAGGCTCCCCCTGATGTTCAAGTACCTGCGCGGCCTGTTCTCGAACGACCTGTCGATCGACCTGGGCACGGCAAACACCCTTATCTACGTTCGTGGCCAGGGCATCGTCCTGAACGAACCCTCGGTCGTGGCAGTGCGCCACAGCAACGGCGTGCGCGAAGTAGCGGCGGTTGGCGCCGAGGCCAAGCGCATGCTCGGCCGCACCCCCGGCAACATCACCACCCATCGGCCGATGAAGGATGGCGTCATCGCCGACTTCACCCACACCGAGGAAATGCTCAAGCAGTTCATCCGCAAGGTGCACACTTCGCGCTTCCTCCGCCCAAGCCCGCGGGTGCTGATCTGCGTTCCCTGCGGATCGACCCAGGTCGAGCGTCGCGCCATCAAGGAGTCGGCCGAAGAAGCCGGCGCCCGCGAGGTCTACCTGATCGAAGAACCCATGGCTGCCGCCATCGGCGCCGGCATCCCGGTGGACGAGGCACGTGGCTCGATGGTCATCGACATCGGTGGCGGCACGTCCGAAGTCGCGGTCATCTCGCTCAACGGCATCGTGTACTCGCAGTCGGTGCGCATCGGCGGCGACCGCTTCGACGAAGCCATCATCAACTTCGTGCGGCGCAGCCACGGCACGTTGATCGGCGAAACCACCGCCGAGCGCATCAAGATCGAAATCGGAAACGCCTATCCGCAGGCGGAAGTCCGCGAGATGGAAGTGTCGGGTCGCAACCTGGCCGAAGGCGTGCCGCGCATGATCGCGATCAACACGACCGAAGTCCTCGAAGCCTTGCACGAACCGCTTGCCGGCATCATCAGTGCGGTCAAGCATGCGCTCGAGCAAACGCCACCGGAACTTTGCTCCGACGTCGCCGAGCGCGGCATCGTGCTCACCGGTGGTGGTGCGTTGCTGCGCGACCTCGACAAGCTGATCTCGGAAGAGACCGGCCTGCACGTGCACGTGGCCGACGACCCGCTGACCTGTGTTGCCCGTGGTGGCGGCCGTGCGCTCGAGTTGATCGACATGCATGGCAATGGAATGTTTTCTGCGGAGTGACAATGGCCCCGGGAAGGAACGTGGCAGTTTCTTTCCGGGCGATCAGCGGGTGCGAGTCTCGATTGCCGGTGCCTGATCTCCGGCCCACTGCCTAGCCGGAAACACGCGTGGCCTACGCTGGCAAGAAGTCCAATCGACTGAGCGAAAGCGCATTGACCGCGCTGCCGCTCGTTTTTTTGCTTGGGCTTTCCACTGCCTTGATGATCGCCGACCAGCGCATGGGTTACGGCAGCCTGGTGCGGCAGAAACTTTCCATCGTCACCGAACCGTTCTGGTGGATTGCGTCGGCGCCGATGCGATTGTTTCGCGGTGGCAGCGACGAATTCGCGCTGCGCAGCCAACTCCAGGCCGACAACCTCCAGCGTCGCAAGGACCTGGAAATCGCCATCGCGCGGATCCACCAGCTAAAGGCCGTGGCCGACGAGAACCAGCGCCTGCGGCAACTGCTGGGCGGTACCCGCGGCTACAGCCTCAACGTGCAGATGACCAGCATCCTGGACATCGACCTCGACCCATTCCGGCAGCGGCTGGTGCTCGATGCCGGCAGCGAAGATGGTGTCGTGATGGGCCAGGCGCTGATCGATTCCGGCGGCGTGCTCGGCCAGGTGGTGGAGGTCGGCAAGAACCGGTCGACCGCCTTGCTGGTCACCGACGCGGACCACGCCGTGCCGGTGCAGGTGGCGCGATCGGGGCTGCGCACGATTGCCTATGGCACCGGGCAAAGCGATCGCCTGGTGCTGCCCAACATTCCACAGAGTGCCGACGTGCGCCGCGGCGACGTGCTGATCACTTCGGGCATCGGTGGGCGTTTTCCCGCGGGCTTTCCGGTCGGCACCATCACCGGCGTGCAACCGGACAAGCTGCGCCTGTTCGTCACCGCAGACGCGACGCCCGCGGCACACCTGGATCGCGGCAATGAAGTGTTGCTGATCAGCAACCGGCCACCGGCCATCGATGTCGGCCCGCCTGCACCAGCCAATCGCACGCCGGCGCCGTTGCCAACCACCGCTGCCGAGGCGAAACCGTGATCCGTCCTCCCACCGGTTGGCTGATCCACGGCAGCTTCGCGCTGGGATTGATCTTTGCCATCCTTCCCTTGCCCGCCGTGTTGCAGTCGGTGCGTCCCTACCTGCTGGCGATGCTGCTCGCCTACTGGCTGATGGAAGCGCCCAATCGCGTCGGCCTGGGTACTGCTTTCATGGTCGGCCTGTGCGCCGATGTCCTCACCGCATCGCTGCTGGGCGAGCAGGCGTTTCGCCTGGTCGTGCTGACCTACATCGTGCAGCATTTCCGCGCCCGTCTTCGTTTCTTCCCGCTTTGGCAACAGGCCGTTGCCATCGGCCTGCTGCTGCTGAACGACCGCATCATCTCCTGGCTGATCCACCTGTTCGCCGGCTCGCCTTCGCAAGGCTGGCTGTACTGGACGGCGCCCGTGCTGGGTGTGCTGTTGTGGCCGTGGCTGTACGTGCTGCTCGACCTGGCGCGCTTGCGCGCACGCGAGCGAAGCTGACCTGATGCGCAGCGCCCGGCGTCACTTGATGAAGAATCCGCAGGCGGAGGCGGACCAGTTCCAGCGCCGCGCCCTGGTGGGATTCATCGGCATCGCGGTGGCACTGGCCGGATTGTGCTTCGGCTATTTCCGGCTGCAGGTATTGCAGCACGAGGAATACAGCACGCGTTCGGAAGCCAACCGCATCAAGCCGCGCCCGGTCGTGCCGGCGCGCGGGCTTATCTACGATCGCAACGGCAAGCTCATCGCCGACAACGTGCCCGCCTATCGGCTGGAAGTGGTGCCCGACCAGACCGGCGACCTGAAGGCGACACTCGCCGGCCTGAACGAATTGATCGGCTTGAGCCAGGAAGAGCTGCAGCAGTTCCAGGCCAACCGCAAGGCGATCCGGAGTTTTCGCCCGGTCGTGTTGAAGCTTCGCCTCAGCGAAGAACAACGCGCCCGGCTCGCGGTCAATCGCCATCGTTTCCCGGGCGTCGACGTGGTGCCCTACCTGACCCGGCGCTATCCGCATGGCGATCTGTTCGCCCATGTCGTGGGCTACGTCGGCCGGCTTGATGCCGATGACCTGGAAGCGCTGGGCGACAGCAAGTATTCGGCGCTGACCCATGTTGGCAAGTCCGGGCTCGAGCGCAAGTACGAGGACCGCCTGCGTGGCGAGATCGGCTACGAGAACGTCGAACAGAATGTCGAAGGCCGCGTGCTGCGCGTGGTCAACAACGTACCGTCGCTGCCCGGCGCCGACCTGCAACTGAGCATCGATGCCGACCTGCAACAGGCGGCGGTGGCCGCCTTCGGCGACCGCGATGGCGCGGCAGTCGCGGTGGATACCCGCACCGGCGAAGTGCTGGCGATGGTCAGCCTGCCGCAGTTCAATCCCAACCTGTTCGTCAACGGCATTTCGCACACGGACTACAACGCGCTGACCACCAACATGTCGCGGCCCTTGTTCGACCGCAACCTTCATGGCGGAACGCCGCCCGGTTCCACCATCAAGCCCTTCGTCGGCCTGGCCGGACTGGAATCGGGATTGCGCCGCCCGGGCGATCGCATCCTGTCCACGGGCACGTTCCGCATTCGCGGCGCAGGCCGTGGCTTCGGCGATTCGCATGCCGGCGGCCATGGCTGGGTGGACCTGAAGGAATCGATCGCGCAGTCGGTCAACACCTACTACTACCAGCTGGCGCTGGACCTGGGCGTGGACAAGTTCGACATGTACATGGATCGCTACGGGTTCGGTCGTCCCACCGGCATCGACCTGATCGGCGAGACCAGCGGCATCCTGCCTTCGCCGGAATTCAAGCGCACGCGTTTCCAGCAGCCCTGGTACCAGGGCGACACCGTCAACGCGGGCATCGGACAGGGCATGTGGAAGGCGACCCTGCTGCAACTCGCTTCGGCCACGGCATCGCTCGCCAACAATGGCGTGCGCCATCGCCTGCACCTGTTGCGCGCAACAAGGCAGGGCTTCGCCGCGCCCTGGATGCGTGAACCCCAGCCGGCCGAAGACCGCATCGCCACCAACATGGCCAACATCGCCGCCGTCAAGGAAGGCATGCTCGCCGTCGTGCACGGGCCGACCGGCACGGCGCGCGGTATCGGCATCAATTCGCCGTACCTGATCGCCGGCAAGACCGGTACCGCGCAAGTGGTCAGCAACAAGAACAACATGCGCCTGGATCCGCACAACCTGCCGCTGCATCTGCGGCACCAGGCGCTGTTCATCGCCTACGCGCCGGCCGATGACCCGCGCATCGCCGTGGCGGTGGTGGTCGAGCACGGCGGTTTCGGATCCACCTCGGCCGCGCCCGTGGCCAAGGCGATCATGGATGCGTGGTTGCTGCCCAAGGTCAGCGCGGCGCCGATGCCGACCACGACGACGGAACCGCGGCCATGATCGCCGACCTGCGCGAATCCATCCTCGATTTCCTGGACAAGGTGGACTGGCCGTTGTTGCTCGCCCTGTGCGCGGTGATGGCCGTCAGCCTGGTCGTGCAATCGAGCGCGGGCGGCGGCGACAGCCACGTGGTCTTTGCACAGGCCGCGCGTTTCGCAGCCGGCGGCGGCGTGATGATCCTGCTGTCCCGGGTTTCACCGGGCCGCTTGCGTATCTGGACGCCGGTCGTGTTCGGCATCACCCTCGTGCTGCTGCCGACGGTGTTCGCCTTCGGATCGGGCCGCAGTGCGCGCCTGTGGATCAACCTGGGATTCTTCTACCTGCAGCCGGGCGAACTGCTGAAGCTGACAGTACCGATGATGGTCGCCTGGTACCTGCATCGCGTGGTGTTGCCGCCGCGTTGGGGAACGCTGCTGGTGTGCTCGATCATCATTGGCGTGCCGGTTGCGCTGATCGTGCTGCAACCGGACCTGGGCACCGGCATGCTGGTGGCGGCCTCGGGTGCGTTTACGCTGTTCCTCGCCGGCATCGCCTGGTGGCGCATCGGATTGTTCGCCGGCCTCGGGCTGGGCGCCCTGCCGATCTCCTGGCTGTTCCTGCGGCCGTACCAGAAGGATCGCATCCTCACTTTCATCAATCCGGAAAACGATCCGCTGGGCGCAGGCTGGAACATCATCCAGTCCAAGATCGCGATCGGCTCGGGCGGATGGTTCGGCAAGGGCTGGGGCCAGGGCAGCCAGGCGCACCTGGATTTCCTGCCCGAGCACACCACCGACTTCGCGTTCTCGGTGTTGTCGGAAGAATGGGGCTGGCTTGGCGTCAGCGTCGTGTTCGCGCTTTATCTTTTCATCGTCGGGCGCAGCTTGTGGATCGCCGCCAATGCGCGCGATGGTTACTCGCGCCTGCTCGCCGGGGCGCTGGCGATGACCTTTTCGGTTTATGTACTGGTCAACGGCAGCATGGTGGTCGGGTTGTTGCCGGTGGTCGGCGTGCCGATGCCGCTGCTGAGCTATGGCGGCACCAGTGCCGTGTCGCTGCTGGCCGGTTTCGGAATCATCATGTCGGTGCGTGCGCACCGCAAGTTCATGTCCTGAAGCGGTCGCTGATCGCCCGGGCCTTGGCGGCGCTGTCGCGCACCTTGCCGAACTCGCCGGACTGCAGCCAGTTGCGCGGCACCATCCACGAACCACCGATGCAGGCCACGTTGGGCTGCGCCAGGTAATCGGCGGCGTCGGCCTCGCTGATGCCGCCGGTGGGGCAGAACATCAGTTCCGACAGAGGGCCGTGCAGCGCCTTCAGCATGCCGATGCCGCCGACGGCCGCGGCGGGGAAGAGTTTCGCCACGCGGAAGCCGTGTTCCATCAGCACCAGCAATTCACTTGGCGTCGCGGCGCCACAGACTACCGGCAAATCGGCGTCCGCCAGCGCGCGGATCATCGAAGGTGTTGCGCCGGGGGTAACGATGAAATCGGAACCGGCCTGGATGGCGGCATCGAGTTGCTCGGGATTGAGCACCGTGCCCGCACCGATCACCAGGTCCGGGAACGCGCGCTTGAGCGCCGACAACGCCGGCAATGCAGCGGGGGTACGCAGGGTGAGCTCGATGCTTTGCAGGCCGCCTTGCTGCAGCGCCTCGGCGACCGCCATGGATTGCTCCACGCTGTCCACGGTGACGATCGGCAGGATGCCTGCAGCGCGCAGCATGCGCAGTGCGGTGGCCTGGTGGCTGGCGAGTTTCGGGGAAGTCATCAGGCGTCCTTTGCTTCGTGCGGCGCGAGTTGGCCGGCGCGCCCGAGTTCGTATTCGGCATCGTAGTCGACGCCCGCGGGCGCATCCGACAATACCGGGCCGCAGGAGATGCTGAGCGCGCCCTGGTCGGCCGGCGTGGCCACCAGGCGGTTCATGGCAAACAGGTTGCGGCCCAGGTCGTGCGAGGGCGGCGTGCTGTCGCGATCGGCCGTGCGCGCAAGCCATTCGGCTTCAGGCACCAGGGCCTGCAAGACGCCGTTCTCGCCGTCGAGCAAGATCATGTCGCCATCGCGCAGTTTCGCCAGCGGTCCACCCGTGATGGCCTCGGGCGTGACGTGGATGGCCGACGGAATCTTTCCCGATGCGCCGGACAACCGGCCGTCGGTAACCAGCGCCACGCGTCGGCCCTGGTTCTGCAACATGCCCAGCAGCGGAGTCAGGCTATGCATCTCGGGCATGCCGTTGGCGCGCGGACCCTGGAAACGAACCACTGCCACGAAATCGCGCGGCAGGGCATTGGCCGCATGCAGCTTGTTCAATGCCTGCGGATTGTCCACGACCACGGCGGGCGCTTCGATGCGCCGCTGCTCCATCGCGATCGCGGAAAGCTTGATCATCGCGCGGCCCAGGTTGCCGGTGACCAGTCGCAATCCACCATTGGCCTCGAACGGCGCGGAAGCCGGACGCACCACGTCTTCATCGGCACTGGTGGCGATACCGTCCACTTGCGACAGGTGGCCGTCCAGCAGGCGAGGCTCGCGCGTGTACGCGTGCATGCCACCGTCGGCGATCGTGGCCAGGTCCGAATGCATCCAGCCGGCCTGCATCAGTTCGCGGAAGACAAAGGGAATGCCGCCCGATGCCGCGAAGCGATTCACGTCGGCGGCGCCATTGGGATAGACGCGCGCGAGCAGTGGTACGCCCTGCGCGAGCTGGTCGATATCGTCCCAGGTCAGCATGATGCCGGCGGCGCGCGCCACCGCGACCCAGTGGATGGTGTGGTTGGTCGAGCCGCCGGTCGCAATCAGGCTGACGATGGCGTTGACGATCGCGCGCTCGTCCACCAGGCGACCGATGGGCCGGTAGTCGTTGCCGAGCGCGCTGATCTCCAGTGCACGAACCGTGGCCGCCTCGGTCAGCGCGGCGCGCAAGGGCGTGCCCGGATTGACGAAGGACGAGCCTGGCAACTGCAGTCCCATCGCTTCGAGCAGGACCTGGTTGGAGTTGGCCGTGCCGTAGAAGGTGCAGGTGCCCGCCGAGTGATAGGACGCCGATTCGGCCTCCAGCAGTTCCTCGCGCGTGGCAAGGCCGGCCGCGAAGCGTTCGCGCACCGCGGCCTTTTCGCGATTCGACAGACCAGGCGTCATCGGCCCGGCGGGCGCGAAGACCACGGGAAGATGGCCGAAGGCGAGCGTGCCGATCAGCAGGCCGGGCACGATCTTGTCGCACACGCCCAGGCAGATCGCCGCATCGAACATGTCGTGGCTCAGCGACACAGCGGTCGCCTGCGCAATCACGTCGCGCGAGAACAAGGACAGTTCCATGCCCGCGCGGCCTTGCGTCACGCCGTCGCACATCGCCGGCACGCCGCCAGCCACCTGGGCGGTCGCGCCATGCGCGCGCGCCACCGCGCGGATCAGTTCGGGATAGGTCTCGAACGGCTGGTGCGCCGACAACATGTCGTTGTAGGCGTTGATGATGCCGAGGTTGGCCGTGACGCCGCCCTTCAGCCGCGACTTGTCGTCGCCCGATGCCGCAAAGCCGTGCGCCAGGTTTCCGCAACTCAGGCGATGGCGCAGCGGACCGTTGCGATGGCCGGCATCCACGCCTTCCAGATAGGCCTGTCGCGTGCGCCGGCTTCGTTCGCGGATGCGTTCGGTTACGGCGATGACGCGGTCTTGCAGCGGAAATTTCATCAGGGACACCAGTGGATTTGCAGGGGGTTGCCGGGCAGCGAGAACAGGACGCGCACGGGCAGTTCGGATACATCATCGCCGGAGATGGCGCGTTCAAGCAGACGGCGCTTGGCTTCGCCCCGCACCAGCAGCAAGCGGTGGCGTGCCTTGGCAAGGCCTGCGGGCGTGATGCTGATGCGCAGCGGCCAGGCGCCGGCGCCCGGGCAGCCTGCGGCATCGAAGGACACATAGTCGTCGCTGGCGACCAATGCCTGCGCCAGGGAAGGCGCGCCCGGGAACAAGGACGCGGTATGTCCGTCCGGCCCCATGCCCAGCAAGGCGATGCTGGCGGGGCGGGACAGGCGGTTGGCAGCGCGCACCGCTTCGTCGAGGTTGCGGTCGGCCATCAGGATCGGCTCGAAGCGCGCCGCCGCGGCCGGTCCGTCCAGCAGGGATTCGCGCACGAGTTCGGCGTTGCTGTCGGCATCGCCGGGCGGCAACCAGCGTTCATCCACCAGCGCGACGCGCACGCGGCCCCAGTCGAGGCCGTGCAGGGTCAATTCGCGATAGACCGGCGCGGGCGTCGTGCCCCCGGAAACCAGCAGTCGCGCGCTGTCACCTACGGCCAGGTCGACACGCAAGGCGTCGGCGGTGACGCCGGCGATGGCCGACGCCCAGCGCGATGCATCGGCATGCTCGATCCATTGCGGCGAGACCCGACCTGCTTGTGAAGACTTGCCATCCATCCGGATCAACCTTTGGCCACGTGCCCGGGGCGAGCATTTTGCAGTGCAAACGCCGCGGCGCCGAGCAGGCCCGCCTGCGGGTGCAGCACGGCCAGCGAGGGCACGGCCGCCATGGCCGGGGAGAATCGTCCCTTGGCTTCGAATCGGGCCCGGAATTCGGAGCCTTGCAGCGCGTCGAGCAGCTTCGGTACGAGTCCGCCCGTCAGGAAGACGCCGTCCCAGGCGCCCAGCGTCAGCACCAGGTCGCCGGCGATGGCGCCGAATACGGCGCAAAATATTTCCACGGCGCGCTTGCACAGTGGCTCGCCACGGGCGGCGCCTGCACTTACTTCATGCGGCCGCAACCCGGGCGAAGGCTGCCCGGCGATTTCGGACAGCGCGCGATGGATGTTGACCAGGCCGCTTCCGCTGACCAGTCGCTCATTCGAAACGCGACCGAACTGCGCTGAAAGCCGCTCGAGGATGGCGGCTTCTTCCGCGTTGGTTGGGGCAAAGCTGACGTGTCCGCCTTCGGTCTCCAGCACATGGCTGCAACCGTTGCGTACGATCAGTGCGCTCACGCCCAGGCCCGTTCCCGGGCCGAGCACCGCATAGTTGCGTTCGGCCCGGTCGCCCGCCGCCCGCGGCAATCCGCCGATGGATGCGAGGTGGGCATCGGTGAGCAGGCGCACGGCCATCGCCTGCGCCGCGAAGTCGTTCACCAGGCGCAGGTCATGGAGTTGAAGTGCAGCCTGCGTACCGATGCGAGATATCTGCCATGGATGATTGGTGATGCGGGCATGATCGCCATCCACGCGTCCGGCGACGGCGAAGACGCCTTGCTCGATCCGGTCCGTGCCCGTTTCCACCTGCATCAGGTAGTGCTTCGCCGCATCCACCAGCGAGGCGAAGCCGATCACTTCGAACTGGCGGATGCTCTCGTCCAGCAAGGGCGCAGGCAGCGTCGTGTCGGCCAGCGCGAAACGCGCGTGGGTGCCGCCGATATCGGCCAGGAGGGCAAGCGAACGGCTCACGCTTTCCTCGCTACACGCTTGGTGCTGGGTATGCTGACGGGCAGGAAATCCTTGGCCTCGGCCGGGCCCCACGATCCGGCCGGATACGATTTCGCGTGCACACCGGCTTCGGTCCAGGCTTCGCTGACGCTGTCGATCCACGACCACGCGGCTTCCACCTCGTCGCCGGTGACGAACAGCGCCTGGTTGCCGTGCATCGCATCGAGCAACAGTCTCTCGTAGGCGATGCGGCGTTGCGGCGTGGTCGACATGCCCAGGTCCAGCGACAGGGGCTGCAGTTCCGTGCCGCTCCATTCCGGTGCAGCCAAGCTGCCCATCAGGCCAAGCTCGATGTTTTCCTCGGGCTGCAATTGCATCAGCAGCCGGTTGGGCGTCGCGCCCGAATGCGGCGGCCGATCGAAGATCCAGTGCGACACCGGCTTGAACGACACCACCACTTCCGTGGTGCGCTGCGCGAGCCGCTTGCCCGTGACCAGCCGGAAGGGCACGCCAGCCCAGCGCCAGTTGTCGATGCGCGCGCGCAGGGCGACGAAGGTCTCGCAATCGCTGGGGTGGTCGAAGCCGGGTACGGCGCGGCCGTCCACTACGCCCGACTGATAGCGACCGCGCACGCTGTCGCGGACAACGTCTTCGGGCGTCATCGGCCGCAGCGCACGCAATACCTTTCGTTTTTCGTCACGAAGGCTGTCGGCGTCCAGCGAACCCGGCGGCTCCATCGCGATCAGCGCCAGCAGCTGCAGCATGTGGTTCTGGACCATGTCGCGCAGCGCGCCATATTGCGCGTAATACCCTTCGCGGCCATCGACGCCGGCCGTTTCGGCCACCAGGATGTCCACCGATTCGATCCAGCGGTTGTGCCACACCGCTTCCATCAGCGTGTTGCCGAAACGCAAGGCCAGCAGGTTCTGCACCGGCGCCTTGCCCAGGTAGTGGTCGATGCGGAAGATCCTGCGTTCATCGAGGAAGCCACGCAGCGTTGCATTGATGAAGCGCGACGAGGCCAGGTCGTGGCCGATGGGTTTTTCGAGGACCAGGCGCGACGGCTCCGCCAGCAGGCCGGCGGCTTGCAGGCCTTCGCAGGTCGGCGTGAACAGGTGCGGGGGAATGGCCAGGTAGCTCACGCAGGGCCGGTCGGAAAACTCCGACAGCAGGCGGGTCATGTCGGCGCGGTCGGAAAGATCCACCGTGACATAGCGCGTGCGCGCCAGCAGTTCGTTGAACGCTTCGCGATTGCGGGTGGCTTCGTCGGACAGCTGTTCGCGCAGCCAGGCCTTGAATCCGTCCTGGTCGTAGTCCTGCCGGCCGATCGCGATCAGGCGGAAGTCGGCGGGCAAGAGGCGGTCGCGCAGCAGGTGCACCAGCGATGGAAACAGGTAGCGCTGCGACAGGTCGCCGGTGGCGCCGAACAGCAGCAGGGTATCGTGCACCAGCACGGGCGGGGAATTTCGGTCGAGCATTCAGTCCACCACGTAAACGAGGGCGGTGCGCGGCGGCACCTTGAATCGGCCGGTCGCCCGGTCATGAGTGGCATCTTGTCGCGGACGCGGATCCGAGGCGAGCTTGCTGCGATGTACCGGATGCAGGGTCCATGGCTTCGAACCCTGCACGGGCAGGGTAATCACCTGCGCGGTGTCATCCACGTTGATGAAGTAGAGCAGCTCGCTGAAGTTCGCGCCATCCAGTCCGCGCCCGTCCAGGTGGCCGACCAGCACGACCGGGTTCTGTTCCGGGCCCGTGTTCGGGAAACTCAGGCGCGCCTTGATTTGTGCAGCGCTGCGCAGGCGGAACAAGCGCGAGCTCGCGCGAATCCGCAGCAGGTCGAGGAAGGCGCCGCGCGCGAAAGCAATGTCCGCGGGCGCGGGGCGAATCGCGGCGTTCGCCAGCAAGGGCCGCATCAGGTCGTAGTCGCGGCCGTTGTCGGGCTTCGGCGGCAGGCCGGTGCCGAAATAATTGTCCTGCCCGCTCCAGTCGATCCGGTTGAACCAGTCGCCCGAATCGTAGCTGTTGCGGTCGAGCGATTTCGATCGCAGCGTGTCGATGCCGGCATGGAAATAGGCAACGCCCTGGCTGAAGGCATTGATGGCCGCTGCCAGCATCTGCACGCGCGCCCGATCCGCACTGCTGGTATCCACTGGCAGCTTGTAGACGTTGGCATCGAACAAGGTCTGGTTGTCGTGGTTCTCGACGTAGTTCACCACCTCGGCCGGATCGCCCACGTAGCCGGCCGGCTGGCCGCCGTAGTCGATGTCGGAAAGCGCGACACTGCGGCCGCTGTGGTCGGTCATCGTGTAATCGCGGATCGATCCCGCCAACCCGACCCGCACCATGTCGGCGGTCTTCAGCAACTCCGATGCCGCGCGCGATGGCGCTTTGGCATTGGGCGCATAGACCAGTCCGTTGATGTAACCCTGTCGCGCCAACATCGCCTCGCCGCTGTCGGCCGCGCTGCCGCCGCGCACCGCGTCGCGGCCGCGGTCGCTGAAGGTGCCGATGCCCGAGCCGCCCAGCGAAAGTTGCGAGGCCTGCACGAAGCGTGCGCCATTGGCGACCTCGCCAAAGTTCCAGCCTTCGCCGATCAGGTTCACATGGCGTCCCGTCGCGTTGTCCATGCGCGCGGACAAGGCTTCCATCTCGGCCCGCGGCTGGTGCGCCATCAGGTCGAAGCGGAACGAGTCGATCCGGTATTGGGTTGCCCACAGCAACACCGAGTCACTCATCAGCTTCGCCATCATCCGGTGTTCGGTGGCGGTGTTTTCGCAGCAGGTGGATCGTTCGACGGCGCCTTTTGCATCCAGGCGGTGGTAGTATCCCGGCACGATGCGATCGAGCACCGATTTTTGATGCTGCCCGGACGCACTGGTGTGGTTGTAGACGACGTCCATGCCGACCCTAAGGCCGTCAGCGTGCAGGGCCTGCACCATGCTGCGGAATTCGCGGATACGCGCGGCGCCATCTGCCGCATCCGTGGCGAAGCTGCCTTCGGGTGCATTGAAATGCAGCGGGTCGTAGCCCCAGTTGAAGCAATCGGTCGCGGCCACCGCCATCACTGCCGCCTGCTGCGATTCACTGGCGGGGCCGTCATTTGGGATGGCGGGTGTCTTGCAGCCGACTTCCGGCACGCTGGCCAGGTCGAATACCGGCAGCAGGTGCACATCGGTCATGCCGGCCTTGGCCAGCGCCTGCAGATGCCTGCGGCCTTGCGAATCCGCCAGCGCAAAGGCGCCGTACTTGCCGCGCATCGCCTCGGGTACCGATGGATCGTTGATGGAAAAATCGCGCACATGCAATTCGTAGATGACCATGTCGGTCTGCACCAGGCCGACGTGCGGTGCCGGGGTTTCGTCCCAGCCGTCGGGCTTGAGCGACGGTGAATCCAGGTTCGCGATATAGCTGCGCTTCGAATCGGCATCCAGGCTGACCGAATACGGATCGGTCACGCGATTGCGCACCAGCCCGACACCGGGCACCACTACGTCCACCAGGTACTGGTAGTAGTGTCCGGTCAGGTCGCGCGCCACCGAGTTTCGCCAGATGCCGGTGGCGGGATCGGATTGCATCGGTTCGAGCGTGGCTTCACCGGTGTCCGGGCCGAAACGACACAGCGCCACGTTTTGCGCGGTTGGCGCCCACAGCGCAAAGCGGGTTTGTCCGGGCGAGACCGTAACGCCCAGGTCGTTCGCCGATCCGGCATCGGCGTACAGGTCATCGAGTGCGCCGGGCAATTGCAGGGCCGTGGACTGGATCTCGCGGCCGCGTGCGTCTTCGGCAACCAGCAACAGCTGTCCGCGCAACAACGTCGCCAGGCGCGGCAGGTCTGCATCGGAAATCCGCAGCCTCGGGCCCGGCGCGACGAACTTGAATCGCGTGGACAGCGGGGCGGGCAGCGTGGTCGCGTCGGGCA
>JAPLSI010000057.1 GCA_026398715.1 Gammaproteobacteria bacterium | reverse complement strand
GTTTCTGCGTGGCCTTTGCCTTTGCCGTGGCGGCGCTTCTGGGCGGCAATCTGGACACCACCTGGGCGCGCTGGACGCGGCCCTGGACCACCGTGGCCTGGGTGTTTCTCACCATCGGCATTGCGCTCGGCAGCTTCTGGGCCTATTACGAGCTGGGCTGGGGCGGTTGGTGGTTCTGGGATCCGGTGGAAAACGCCAGCTTCATGCCGTGGCTGGTTGGACTGGCGCTGCTTCACTCGCAGGCCGTCACGGAAAAACGCGGCAGCTTCCGTAGTTGGACCCTGCTGCTGGCGATCGCAGCGTTTTCGCTGTCCCTGCTGGGCACCTTCCTGGTCCGCTCGGGCGTACTCACCTCGGTGCATGCTTTCGCTTCCGACCCCGCGCGCGGCATGTTCATCCTGGTCTTCCTGGCGGTCGTGATTGGCGGCTCGTTGTTGCTGTTCGCGCTCCGCGCGCCCACCGAGGACAAGGGACAGCCCTTCGTTGCCGCCTCCCGGGAAACCTTGTTGCTCGTCAACAACCTGCTGCTCACCGGCGCCGCGGCAATGATCCTGCTGGGAACCCTGTATCCCTTGCTGGCCGAGGCGCTGGACCTGGGCAAGATCTCGGTCGGACCGCCGTATTTCGGCTTGCTGTTCTCACTGCTGATGGTGCCGCTGGCGATGCTGGTGCCCTTCGGCCCACTCACGCGCTGGCAGCGTGAGCAAGCATCCACGCCGCTGCGCATGCTGGCGCCGTGGGCGGCCGTGGCCGCAGTCGTGGGAGTCATCGCTTTCTTCAGTTGGCCCAATGGCACGGTGAAGACCGCAGCGGCGTTCGTCGTCGGTACCTGGCTGACGCTGGGAACGCTTCGGTTCGCCTGGCAACGATTCGTCGTCGGCAAGGGCCGCTTCACGGCTGAAATGGTCGGCATGTGCCTTGCCCATTTCGGGCTTGCGGTATTTTTCTTCGGCGTGCTGATGACCGAGAGCGTTAGCGAAGAGAAGGACGTTGCCGCCAAGACCGGGCAAAGTTTCGAACTGCGTGGCTACACGTTTCGCTTCGACGGCATCGAGCGCGTACAGGGTCCGAACTACGAGGCTGATCGCGGCACGGTCCTCGTCACCCGCGGCGATGAGGTCATCGCGACCATGCACCCGGAAAAACGTGCCTATGCCAGCGGCGGATCGATCATGACCGAAGCCGACATCGACGGCGGCCTGAATCGTGACATCTACGTCGCGCTCGGCGAGCCGCTCGGACCCGACGGAAGTTGGGCCCTGCGCCTGTACGTGAAGCCCTTCATCCGCTGGATATGGCTGGGCGCCCTGCTGATGGCGATCGGCGGCTTCGCCGTCGTGTTCGACAAGCGTTTCCGCAAGCCGGTGGCCAACCCGTGATCCGTCGGCTGTTGCCGCTGTTGGCATTCGCGGCGCTCGCTGCCTTGTTGTTCGTGGGCGTGCGAATGAATTCCGGACGGGATACCAGCGCCATCCCCTCTCCATTGATCGGCAAACCGGCACCGGCGTTCTCGCTGCCGGTGCTGGGCGATCCTTCGCGAATGGTTTCCAACTCAGATCTGCGCGGCAAACCCTTCCTGATGAATGTCTGGGGCAGTTGGTGTCCGACCTGCCGCGACGAACACCCGCACGTCACTGCCCTTGCGCGATCGGGAAAAGTCCGGGTGATCGGCTACAACTACAAGGATGAGCCGGCGGACGCGCAGCGCTGGCTGCAGGAATTCGGCGATCCTTTCGAGTTCAACCTCGCCGACCAGGAAGGTCGTGTCGCGCTCGACTGGGGAATCTACGGCGCGCCGGAAACATTCCTGGTCGACGCCAACGGGGTGGTCCGCTGGAAACTGGTCGGCGCCATCACCGAACAGGTCATCAGTGAACAGATCGAGCCGCAGTTGGCGGCAATGGGACCAGCACCATGAAGCGGTTCACCCTGGCATTCGTTTTGGTGTTGCTTGCTGCCGTCGCGTCGGCCAAGCCCATTGAATTCCAAAACCCTTCCGAGCAGAGCCGCTTCCGGAACCTGACCGAAGAACTGCGCTGCGTGATGTGCCAGAACCAGTCGCTGGCCGACTCCAACGCACCGATTGCCCACGACCTGCGGCTGGAAGTCCTGCGGTTGATGCGCGATGGCAAATCCGATGCGCAGATCAAGAAATACCTGGTCGCGCGCTACACCGACTTCGTGCTCTACGAACCGGAAGTCAAGCCGATGACCTGGCTGCTTTGGTTCGGGCCGGGATTGTTGATCATCGGCGGAGGCATAGTCATCGCAATCATCGTGAAAAAACGCGGGCAGCGCGCACCGGATGCGCCGGTGCCCAATGACAGCCAGGAGTGGTAATGAGCCAGTTCGTCTTCTTCGCCGCGTTGCTGGCACTGATTGCAGTGGCGTTCGCCATTTCGGCCCTATGGCAGCGCTCGCGGCCGTTGGCGCTCGTGCTCGCGCTGGCGCTTCCGCTGGCGGCGTTCGGCCTGTATTACATCGAGGGGGCGCCGGCTGCGATCGATCCAGAGCTGGCTGCGGCCCCTGCGCCGGCAGCAGCGCCGGCTTCCATCGAAGATGCCGTCGCCCAGTTGCAAGCCCGACTGGCCACTGAGCCGGACAATTTCGAGGGGCGCGTCCTGCTCGCCCGTTCGTACATGGCGATCGAAAAGTTTGAACTG
>JAPLSI010000271.1 GCA_026398715.1 Gammaproteobacteria bacterium | reverse complement strand
TCAAATTGTCTTCCGAGCCTTCGACCAGGCGTGGCTTCAGGCCAAGGCGCTCCATGGCCATGGCTTCGTCCGTCACCTTGGCGCCGACCCGCATCGCCGCTTGCAAGGCCCGGGTCAGGCCGCCGCGCTGGAACATCTGCGGGGTAAGCGCCCGCCAAAGCTGGTCGCGCGATTCGGTCATGCTGCTGCGCAACTGGTCGTCGGCACGCTTGATGGTGTCGCGCACGGGGGCCGCAAGAATCGCACCGATCGGATCGGCCTGGCCGATCGCGATGAGCCGGCTCAGGTCGGAGCTTCGCAGGCACGGCCGCGCCGCATCGTGCACCAGCACCCATTGGTCGTCGCTGACGGTGGCCGGCAAGGCCTGCAGCGCAGACAGCACGGAGTCCGCACGTTCGGCGCCACCCAGGCAGGTATAGATGGGCTTGCCCTCCATCTCGCGCCAGCCGGCCCAGAACGGATCATCCGGCGCCAACGCCACCATCACTGCATCAATGCCGGGATGCCCGAGCAAGGCGCGCAGGCTGTGTTCGATCAGGGTCAGGCCGGCCACCTGCAGGTATTGCTTCGGCGTCCCGCTGCCGAAACGCGAACCGCGCCCGGCAGCCGGCATGATGGCCCAGCTCATGGCTTGGGCTCGATATTGGTCTTGCCGCCCGCATCGCCTTCGGATTCGGCGGCATTTTTGTCCTGCAGCGAATGCGGCTCTACCACGCGATAGAAGGTTTCACCCGGCTTGACCATGCCCAGCTCGCTGCGGGCGCGTTCTTCAACAGCGGTTTCGCCCGACTTGAGGTCTTCGACTTCGGCCGTCAGCGCGTCGTTGCGTTGCTGAAGCCGCGCATTCTCCGCGCGCTGCTCATCGACCGTTCGTTGCAGCGCCTTGGCATCGCGCCAGCCGCCGTCGCCCAGCCAGAGCTTGGCCTGCAGCGCGCCCAGCAGCAGCAACAGCGCGAGTATCGGCCACCAGCGGCGCAGCAGCGTGCTCACCTCAGCGCTTCAGGCTCACGAACGCGTCGCGTCCGGCGTAGCGGGCGCGGCTGCCCAGGGCTTCCTCGATGCGCAGCAACTGGTTGTACTTGGCGACGCGATCGGACCGGCACAGCGAGCCGGTCTTGATCTGGGTGGCGGTGGTGGCCACCGCGATGTCGGCGATGGTCGTGTCCTCCGTCTCGCCCGAGCGATGCGAGACGATCGCCGCGTAGCGATTGGCGTCGGCCATCGCGATCGCTTCCAGGGTCTCGGTCAGGGTGCCGATCTGGTTGACCTTGATGAGGATGGCGTTGGCCACCTTCTTGTCGATGCCTTCGCGGAAGATCTTCGGGTTGGTGACGAACAAATCGTCTCCGACCAGTTGCACGCCGGTGCCGATGCGGTCGGTCAGCAGCTTCCAGCCGTGCCAGTCGTTCTCGGCCATGCCGTCCTCGATGGTGACGATCGGATACTGCGCGGCCCAGTCGGCCAGGAAGTCCACCATCTGCTCGGAGCTCAGGCGCTTGCCCTCGCCCACCAGGTTGTATTTCCCGTTCTCGAAGAATTCCGTGCTGGCCACGTCCAGGCCGAGCAGGATGTCTTCGCCCGCGGCGTAACCGGCCTTGCCGATCGCCTCCATGATGGTTTCAAGCGCTTCTTCATTGGAACGAAGGTCCGGCGCAAACCCGCCCTCGTCGCCGACCGACGTACTCAGGCCGCGGCCCTTCAGCACCGACTTCAGCGCATGGAAGATTTCGGTACCGGCGCGCAACGATTCGGCAAACGTGCTGAAGCCGACCGGCAGCACCATGAATTCCTGCACGTCCACGTTGTTGTCGGCATGCGCGCCGCCGTTGATGATGTTCATCATCGGCACCGGCAGCACTGCTTCGCGATCACCAGCCAGGTGCGCCCACAGCGGCATCCCGCGCGATGCGGCGACCGCGTGCGCATTGGCAAGCGACACGCCCAGCAGCGCATTGGCGCCCAGGCGGCCCTTGTTCTCGGTGCCGTCGAGGTTGATCAGGCGCGCATCCAGGCCCTTCTGGTCGTTGGCGTCGAAACCCTGCAGCGCTTCGGCAATGGTCGTGTTGACGTTGCCGACGGCCTTGCGCACGCCCTTGCCCATATACCGGGTCTTGTCGCCATCGCGCAGCTCCACTGCTTCCTTCGAGCCGGTGGATGCGCCCGAGGGCACGGCGGCGCGGCCGACATGCCCGCTGTCGAGCGTCACTTCGGCTTCAAGCGTGGGGTTGCCACGGCTGTCGAGTATTTCGCGGGCGTGGATCTTGCGGATAGCCATCGTCATTCCTTGCCAATCAGTTCAAGTGGGGATTTGCCGAGCTTGCAGCTGCCGTCGGTGGCGCGTGCCAGATGGTAGGCGCTCAGGGCCGCCGCGCGGTAGCGGTTGGCCAGGGGCAGCTGCGGGCTGCGTTCAGCGCCGATCAGTACGCCCATGTAACCGGCCAGCTGCTCGCCGGCACTGGCGCTGGCGGAAACCCGCGCCAGGGCTGCCTTGCCCATCTCGTCGCCATGGGCCGCAGTGAATGCCTCGACGTCGTCGCGCAGGCCTTGCAGGTCGCCATGTTCGGCGATGTACGCATTGATCTGCTCGCTGCCCTTGGCGTGTGGTGAAAAATGATCGAAGGCGCACAGCGCTGTGTGGTCGATTTCCCGCTGCATCCACAGGCCGTCGAAGTCGAGGTCGGGCTGTACGTCCAGCCGGTCGTGGCGCGCTTTGCGGACGCCGGCCGCGAAGCCGGGATCGATCGAGCAGCCTTTGCCGGCCAGTCGCGCCGTGTAGTAGTTGAAGACCGCCACCACCAGTTGGTAGGGGCGCGAGTCCACGGCGCCGCGGGTGTCGCCGATTTCCTGGACGAGGATGTACAGGATGTTGCCGACGTCTTCGGGATTCGAAGCATCGAGCTTGGCCAAGGGCTGGCGGAACGTCGACTGCGGGCCCAGCACTGCCTGCGTTCGCACTTTCAGTTCTTCGGCCAGGCCGAGTTTGATCAAGGCCCTGCCCGTCGAATCATCAAGCGGATGGGTCCGCATGTATTCGCCGATGCACGGCTGCAGCGCCTCCGCGCCCTGCGAAAGCGCGTCGACCTCCGCGGCGACCATCGCGTTCTTGATTGGCGCGCTCGCTATCGCCGGTTGGATGCAGCTGGCCAGCAAGATCAGGCAGAGCCAGGCGCTGGTTCCGTGCCGCACTAGATTTCCTCGCCGAAGGCCGACCCGCCGGATTTCACGACGTTGTCGATGGCCATGAGGGTCTTGAGCAATGCTTCCATCTTTCCGAGCGGCCAGGCATTCGGGCCATCGGACAGCGCCTTGTCGGGATCCGGATGCGTTTCCATGAAGATGCCGGCAATGCCGACCGCCATGGCCGCCCGCGACAGCACCGGCACGAACTCGCGCTGGCCGCCGCTCTTGCCATCCATGCCGCCAGGCAACTGCACCGAATGCGTGGCATCGAACACCACCGGGCAACCGGTGTCGCGCATCACCGACAGCGATCGCATGTCCGAGACCAGGTTGTTGTAGCCGAAACTGACGCCGCGCTCGCAAGCCATGATCTGCTCGTTGCCGGTGGCCTTGGCCTTGCCGGTGACGTGCTTCATCTCCCAGGGCGACAGGAACTGGCCCTTCTTGATGTTGACCGGCTTGCCCGCGCTCGCCACCTTCTGGATGAAGTCGGTCTGCCGGCACAGGAAGGCCGGCGTCTGCAGCACGTCCACCACGCTCGCCACTTCGTCCATCGGCGTGTATTCGTGCACGTCGGTCAGCACCGGCACGCCGATCTGGCGCTTCACTTCCGCCAGCACTTTCAGGCCTTCATGCAGGCCCGGGCCGCGAAAACTGGTGCCGGAGGTACGGTTGGCCTTGTCGAAACTCGACTTGAAGATGAAGGGAATACCGATGCGACCGGTGATCTCCTTCAGCTGGCCGGCGACGTCGAGCTGCAGCTGCATCGACTCGATCACGCACGGACCTGCGATCAGGAAGAACGGATGTTCCAGGCCCACGTCGAATCCACAAAGCTTCATCATGCCGCCCCGGTGGGAGCGGCTTCTGCCGCAATTTCATGGTTCGATGGCGGCACGGGATCGCGGCTTGCGCCGGCCGCGCACCTTGCCTTGTAATCGCGCGCGGCGCGGATGAATCCGATGAACAAGGGATGCCCGTCGCGCGGCGTGGACAGGAACTCCGGATGCGCCTGGCAAGCCACGAACCACGGATGGTTCGGCAACTCGATCATTTCCACCAGCAGGTCGTCCATGGACTTGGCCGAGATGATGAGGCCCGCCTCTTCCAGCTGCACGCGGTAGCGGTTGTTGAATTCGTAGCGATGGCGATGGCGTTCGGCGACCACGTCCTTGCCGTACATCTCGCGGGCCTTGGTGCCCGGCTTGAGTCGGCATTCCTGCAGGCCCAGGCGCATGGTGCCGCCCAGGTCGGATTCTTCCGACCGGCGTTCGACTTCACCGGTGGCCGTGCGCCACTCGGTGATCAGTCCGATGACAGGGTCCGCGCAATCGCGATTGTTTTCCGTCGTGTTGGCGCCCGGCAAGCCGGCCAGGTTGCGTGCGACATCCACCACCGCCGCCTGCATGCCGTAGCAGATGCCGAAATACGGGATGTTGTTTTCGCGGGCGTGTTGCGCGGTGCGCACCTTGCCTTCAAAACCGCGGTCGCCGAACCCACCCGGCACCAGGATCGCGTCCACGCCGGCCAGCGCGCTGGCGCCTTCGGTCTCCACCTGTTCCGATTCCATCCACTTCAGGCGCACCCGCGTGCGCTGGCGGATGCCGCCATGTCGCAGCGCTTCGGACAGCGACTTGTAGGCGTCCTGGTGGTCGACGTACTTGCCGACCACGGCCACGGTCACTTCATCCACGGGGTGTTCGCTGGCGTCCACTACCGCTTCCCACTCGGACAGGTCGGCGGGCTTGACCTTGTCTTCCAGGCGCAAGGCTTCGACCACGATGTCGTCCAGGTGCTGTGCATGCAGCCAGAGCGGCAGCTTGTAGATGTTGTCCACGTCCACGCAGGAAATGACCGCGCTTTCGTGCACGTTGGTGAACAGGGCGATCTTGCGGCGCTCGCCGTCGGGCAAGGGGCGCTCGCTGCGGCACAACAGGATGTCGGGCTGGATACCGATCGAGCGGAGCTCTTTTACGGAATGTTGAGTCGGCTTCGTCTTCAGCTCACCCGCAGCCGCGATGTAGGGCACGAGTGTGAGATGCATGAACACGGCCTTGCCCGGCCCACGCTCGGTGCGGATCTGGCGGATCGCCTCCAGGAAGGGCAAGGACTCGATGTCGCCGACCGTGCCGCCGATTTCAACCAGACCCACGTCGTAACCGTCGGTGGCCTCGAAGATGCTGATCTCGTCGGTGATGTGCGGAATCACCTGGACGGTGCCGCCGAGGTAGTCGCCACGGCGCTCGCGCCGGATGACGTTTTCGTAGATGCGGCCGGTGGTGACGGAGTTCTTGCGGGTCAGTCGCGTGCGTACGAAGCGTTCGTAGTGGCCGAGGTCCAGGTCGGTCTCGGCGCCGTCGTCGGTCACATAGACCTCGCCGTGCTGGAACGGCGACATGGTGCCCGGATCCACGTTGATATAGGGATCGAGCTTCATCATCGTGATGCTCAGGCCCCGGGCTTCGAGGATGGCGGCCAGCGATGCGGCCGCGATGCCCTTGCCAAGCGAGGAGACCACGCCGCCAGTAACGAAGATAAGACGAGTCATGGGAAATAGGGGCGCTGGAAAGCCCCATTCTACCGGCTGGCCGACATCGAAGTCCTTTCCGGCCTGGATCCGGTCAAACGCCGCCCGGGCATGTACACCGACACCACGCGGCCCAACCACCTGGCCCAGGAAGTCATAGACAACTCAATCGACGAAGCGCTGGCCGGCCACGCGCGCACGGTGGAAGTGAGCCTGTTCGAGGACGGCAGTTGCGAGGTGTCCGACGACGGCCGCGGCATGCCGGTGGACATGCATCCCGAAGAAAAGATGCCGGGCATCGAACTGATCATGACCCGGCTGCACGCGGGCGGAAAGTTCAACAACCGCAACTACACGTTCTCCGGCGGCCTGCATGGCGTGGGCGTGAGCGTGGTGAATGCGCTTTCGAAGCGTGTCGAAGTGTTCATCAAGCGCGACGGCAACGAATACCGGATGGAATTCCGCGACGGATTCCGTTCATCGCCGCTGGACACGATCGGCACGGTGGGCAAACGCAATTCCGGCACGCGCCTGCGCTTCTGGCCCGACCCGAAGTATTTCGACACGCCCAAGATTTCGGTGCGCGCCCTGCGCCACCTGCTGCGCGCCAAGGCCGTGCTTTGCCCCGGCCTGACCGTGCGCCTGTTCGACGAGGCCAGCGGCGAGCGCAATGAATGGTTCTTCGAAAACGGCCTGCTCGACTACCTGCTGGGCGAACTGACCGGGCGCGAATTGCTGCCGCCGGAATTGTTCAGCGGCAACCTGTCCAAGGAAAACGAAATCGTCGACTGGGCCGTGGCCTGGGTAGCCGAAGGCGACCTGGTGCAGGAAAGCTATGTGAACCTGATTCCCACCGCGCAGGGCGGCACGCACGTCAACGGCCTGCGATCGGGCCTGACCGACGCGTTGCGCGAGTTCTGCGATTTCCGCAACCTGCTGCCGCGCGGCGTTAAGCTGGCGCCCGAAGACGTGTGGGATCGCGTCAGCTATGTGCTGTCGCTGAAGATGACCGACCCGCAGTTCAGCGGCCAGACCAAGGAACGACTGAGCTCGCGCCAGGCAGCCGCCTTCATCGAAGGCGCGACCCACGATTCGTTCTCGCTTTGGCTGAACCAGCATGTGGAGGTCGGCCTGCAGATCGCGCAACTCGCGATCGATCGCGCCACTACCCGGCTGAAGACCGAGAAGCAGATCGTCCGCAAGAAGATCACCCAGGGCCCTGCCCTGCCCGGCAAGCTGGCCGACTGCACGTCCCAGGACTTGTCGCGCACCGAATTGTTCCTGGTCGAAGGCGACTCCGCCGGCGGCAGCGCCAAGCAGGCGCGCGACAAGGATTTCCAGGCCATCCTGCCGCTGCGCGGCAAGATCCTGAACACCTGGGAAGTGGAAAGCTCCGGCGTGCTCGCGTCGACCGAAGTGCACGACCTGGCCGTGGCCATCGGCTGCGACCCCGGCGTGGAGGCGATCAACGGCCTGCGTTACGGCAAGGTCATCATCTTGGCCGACGCGGATTCAGATGGACTGCACATCGCCACGCTGCTGGCGGCGTTGTTTCTGAAGCACTTCCCGTCGCTGGTGCGCGCCGGCAATATCTTCGTGGCGATGCCGCCGCTGTTCCGCGTGGACGTGGGCAAGCAGGTGTTCTACGCGCTGGACGAGGAAGAAAAACGCATCCTGATCGAGCGCATCGCCAAGGAAAACATCCGCGGCCAGGTCAACGTGACCCGCTTCAAGGGCCTCGGCGAGATGAATCCATCGCAGCTTCGCGAGTCCACGATTCATCCTGATACACGCCGGCTCGTTCAGCTGACGATGGACGATCCGATCGAAACAAAAAGCCTGATGGACATGCTGTTGTCGAAGAAGCGTGCGCCGGATCGCAAATCGTGGCTCGAGACCAAAGGTGACTTGGCCTCTCTCGAGGTCTGATTGCGTTGGGCCTTCAGTAACTGTCCTTCACCACGATTGGGGAAATGAATGAATAACCACTCCGGCCTCCGCCTGGCCGTGTCCTTCGCGCTCGCGCTGTCTGCTTCCGGCACAGCCGTGGGCCAGGACGCCGCCAAGTTGTTCGCGAAGGAGCCTGAATACCAAGGCGCAACGCTTTCGCCCACGGGCGAATACGTCGCGGTGACCACGCCCTTCGAGGATCGTCGCGCGCTGTCGCTCATAAAGCTGTCCGGCAACTACGATCGCAGCGTCATCAAGTTCGACATCGGACCCGACCCGCGGTCCGGGATCATCGTGATTCCGCAGCCCTATGCGCCGACATGGACCGACGACAACCGGATCATGGTCAGCAAGGCCCAGGACTGGGGCTACTTCGGCGCCGTGGCCTCGACGGGCGACATCTACGCCGCCAACGCCGATGGCACGGAACAGGTGCAGCTGTGGGGTTACCTCAACGACCGCGGCAACATGCGCTCCCGCTTCAAGGACGAGGGCTACGCGCGCCTGATCGATGTCCTGCCCGGCACCAAGGGCGAAGCCCTGTTCCGCTTCGTGCCGTGGATCAAGGGAAACTCGAAGAACAAGACATCCATTTACCGCGTGGATACCGTTCGCGGCCTGCGCACGCAAATCGATTCCTTTGACGATTCGGTTTGGGTGGACGCTGACAACAACGGCAAGTTGCGCGTGAACACGCGTTGGGACCTCGAGGGGGACCAGCATGTCCAGTACAAGGCGCAGGCGGACTCTGAATGGACGAACGCGCCGGCCGCGCTGGTCGGCAAGTCCTTCGGCCTTTGGTCGTTCGATCCCGACAACAACCACGCCTACGCCGAGATCAGCGACAAGGGTGAACCCGCCAGCCTTTACCGAATCGATTTCGCCGCAGGAACCCGCGAAAAGCTTGCAAGCAACCCGAATCTCGAGATCACCAGCTTCAGTCGCGCGGGCCGGCGCGGTCCTCCGGTCGTGCTCAATTACACGGCAGGCAAGCCAAAGGTCGAATACCTCGACCCCAGTTCGGAATGGGTGAAGCTGCACGCCGGCCTGATGAAGGCATTCCCGGGACAGATGGTGTCCTTTGCCGACATCACCAGGGATGGCAAGAAGGTGCTGCTGTGGGTGTACAGCGACCGCCACCCGGGCGCCTATTACCTGTTCGACCGCACTACCAACAAGCCGAGCCTGTTGTTCGAAACCCGCTCATGGATCGATCCGGCGAAGATGTCGCCGATGGCTGCCGTTGAATTCAAGAATCGGGGCGGCGATACGATCTATGGTTTCCTGACCACGCCACTGGGCCGCACCGGCCCGCACCCGCTGGTGGTGATGCCGCACGGTGGCCCGTTCGGGGTTTCCGACACTTGGGGCTTCGACAACGACGCACAATTCCTGGCGAGCCTCGGCTACGCGGTACTTCAGGTGAACTACCGCGGCTCGGGCTCGCGCGGCGACAATTTCATGAATGCCACCGAACGACAATGGGCGACCGGCATCCAGGACGACATTGCCGACGGCGTGAAGCATGTGATCGCGCAGAAGCTGGTGAATCCGGACAAGGTCTGCATCTATGGCGCCAGCTTCGGCGGCTACTCCGCGATGATGAACCCGATCCGCAATCCGGGCATGTACAAATGCGCCATTGGCTACGCGGGCGTCTACGACCTGGTGAAGCTGGAGTCCGAGGACGACGGTTCCAAGCAGATGCGCGCGTTCTTCACGCGTGCAGTTGGCAAAGACCCGGCCGAACTGTCCGCGCAGTCACCGACGGCCCAGATTGCAAAGCTCGACGTGTCGATCCTTCTGATCCATGGCAAGTCTGATTACCAGGCGCCCTTCAGCCAGTACAACGCTGCCGTTGCCGCGCTCAGCCTCGCACGCAAGCCGTACGAATCCCTGGTCAAGCCCAACGAAGGCCACGGCTTCTACAAGGAAGAAAACCGCGCTGAGGCCTATGAGCGGATGCGCACCTTCCTGCTCAAGTACAACCCGCCGAACTGACGGGCATTGTCGAGACAAAAAAAGCCCCGCAACTGCGGGGTTTTTTTTATTGGCTGCCGAGCGCGGCTTCCAACAGGTCCTGCAGTAGTGCCTGCACGTGCACGGCACGCGCTTCGTCGTAGGCGTAGCTGTCTTCGTCCATGTAGTTGAGTTGCGCCAGTTCCAGCTGGACGGCCTCCACGCCCTCGCCCGGGCGGCCGTGGTGGCGAGTGATGTAGCCGCCCTTGAAGCGTCCGTTGCTGACCCAGCTGTAGCGCGGCTGCGTCGCTAGAACGGCTTCGATCCGTTGCTGGGTTTCAGGCAGGCAACTGGCGCCTGCCGCGGTGCCAAGGTTGAGGTCCGGCAAGCGGCCGTCGAAGAGGAACGGAACATGAGCCCGGATCGAGTGTCCTTCCCACAGCAACGCGCGACCGTGTTGTTCGCGAAGGCGCTCGATTTCGGCGGCGAGCGCGTGGTGGTAGGGCCGCCAGTAAGTTTCGACCCGCTGCGCGATTTCAGCCGGAGACGGCTCCTGGTCGGGCAGGTACACAGGGCCGCCCGTGAACTGAACGATCGGGCACAGACCGGTGGTGTTCTGCCCCGGATACAGCGACACATCGTCGGGCGGGCGATTGAGGTCCACGACGTATCGTGAATACCTCGGCACCAGCATGGACGCACCCATCGCCAGCGCGAAATCATAAAGCCGACTGACATGCCAGTCGGTGTCGGGCGCGGTTCGTGCCGAGGCGACCATGGTCGCCGCCAGCGACTCGGGGATTTCGCTGCCGTCGTGCGGCAGGCTGATCAGCAGCGGCGTGGTGCCGCGATGCAGGCGGAAGGTTTCCATGGGGCCGATTCTACTCAGGCAAAACGCGTGGCGCGGTAAGGAGAGGGATCGATGCAGGCCTCGCGGCCCGTCATCAGGTCGGCGACCAACAGGCCGGTCGCGGCGCTCATGCCCATGCCCATCATTCCGTGGCCGGTGGCGAGCCACAGGCCCTCCAGCTTCGGCGCGCGCCCGATCAGGGGCAGGTCGTCGTAGGTCATCGGTCGCCAGCCAAACCATTGTTCGCGTCGTTCCGGGCCTACGGGTTCGCGAAGGTATCGGGCCGCGCCGCGTTCCAGCGCGTCGAGCCGAACGGGATTGAGCGCGCTGTCGTAACCGGAGAACTCCATCGTGCTGCCCAGCCGGAAGCCGCTCTGCCAGGCCGTGACGCACACGCTGTGCTCGCGCAATACCAGCGGCACGCAGGGCGCGACGGAGGGCGGCGAATAGGTCATCGAATAGCCCTTGCCGGGCTGGATCGGCAGCGTCAGGCCGACCGACCCGAGCAACGGCGCCGACCAGGGTCCAAGCGCCGCGAGCACTTCGCGCCCGCGCCGCTGCCCCTTGTCCGTGTCCACGCCAGCAATGCGGCCCGCTTCGCTGCGAAAGCCCCGGACCTCGATGCCTTCCTCGATCACGCCGCCGAGCGACCGGACCAGTCGCGCAAGCTCGCTGGTAAACCGTTCAGGACGCAATTGCGCGTCGCCGGGAAAATGCACCCCGCCGGCCAGGCCCGGAAGCAACGCAGGCTCCGCGCTCGCCAGCGCCCCGCCATCGAGCAACTGCGATTCGATCCCCAGGCTCGCCAGCAGGGGCAAGTTGGCACAATCGGCATCAAGGGCCTGCTGCGTGGCGTACACGTAACGCAGGCCGCGCGCCTGGAATTCGCAGTCGAGCGACTGTTCCCGCACCAGGTCACCGGTCAGCCGCCGCGACAACTGCAGCAATTCGCCTTTGGCCTCGGCAGTGCGCCGCCAGTCGCGTCCGTTGCAGCGCGACGCGAAGCGTACGAGCCACGATGCCAGCGCAAGGTCCGCCCGCGGCTTGATGTAGAACGGCGCGTCGGGCCGCAGCATCGACTTCAACGCCTTGGCGATCGCGCCCGGCGCCGCCAGCGGCAGCGCATGGCTGGGCGTGATGGTGCCGCAGTTGCCATGGGATGTACCGCTACCGACGGTCTGCCGCTCAAGCAGGTGCACCGAACGCCCCGCCTTTAGCAGCTCGTAGGCGCAGGCCAGCCCGATGACGCCACCGCCAAGGATCAGGACATCGGGAACGGTTTGGCTCATGCCGCCCATTGTAGGGCGGGAAGCTCAGGCCGTTGCGGTGCCGGGCACTGCCTCTGCGTTTTCGCTGCGCCGCAGCGGCGGAACATGCCAGTAGGTGACCGCGCGCCACAGCCATTCCAGCGGACCATAGCGGAATCGCGACAGCCACAACCAGCTGACCACCATCTGCACGGCGAACACCACGGCCACGAAGACCACCTGCCCTGCACGCGGCACGTGTCCCCAGTAGCCCAGGCCGTAGCCCGAGAAGAACCACATGCCAATTGCATTTGCGGTGATGTAGTTGGTCAGCGCCATCTGGCCGGCGTAACGCAGCGGCGAAAGCAGCTTCTTGCCCAGGGGCGTGTAGAGGCAGCAGATCAGCAGGGCCACGTAGCCGATGCTCTGCGGCATCATTCCCCACTGGAACAAGGCCTGCGCCAATTGCGGAGCGGGCGTATCCCAATCTGCGTTGAGGAAGTTGCTGGTGATGGACACCGAGGTCAGCGTCATCAGCAATCCGATCGGCAGTGCGGTGATGGCGAGTTTCCGGAACAGGGGCAAGTTTTGCTCGATGCTGCCGATCACGCCAGAGCGAACGAACCAGAATCCGATCAGGAACATAGGCAAGGCCAGGAAGCTCAGGCCGCCGGCAAACTGCAGGTCTTCCAGGTATTCCTTCGCACGGTAGACGATGGACTCGTAGTAGCTGCCCTTCGTGTAGAGCGCGACCTCTTCCGCGCGCTTCTTCTCGCGCTTGGCCTTGTTTTCCGCACGTTGCTTGGCTTGGTCCTGCTTCTTTTCGGCCGCAGTCTTGGGTTTGGCCTTATCCGACTTCGAATCTGCCGCCTTCGAATCAACTGCCTTGGCTGCTTCGGCCTTCTCGGGCGCAGCTGCAGCGTCGGGCTTGCCGGCCACCTGCGCCTGGGGTGCCGGTTCCTTAACTTCGTCCTTGGGCTTCAGCGCGCCTGCGGCAGTAACCGCCAGCATGATGATGAAGGGAATGGAATACAGGGACACGCCCCATTTCCAGTAGCGGGCTACCGGCCCGCGGTTCACGAAGAAGGTCACCAACAAGGTAACGGCCAACAACATCGAGTGCATGGCGAACGGGCCGACGGAGTCCTCGCCCTTGGTCAGGAAGACGACCGCGCCGGTGGCGGCGAAGGAAAGCAGCAGCGCGAGGCTGGTTCGCCAGCTGTTGGTGGTGATCAACAGCAGGAAGATGGCGGTCACCGCATAGTTGTGCAGGATGTCGCCTGTCCAGACCATCACGTAATGCGCCGATCCGAACAGGAACAGGCCGATGATGCGCCGGATGTACGGAGTGACGAATCCCCGGTCGGCGCTTTGCGCGCGACCCAGCATGACCGCGAAGCCCATGCCGAACAGCAGCGAGAACATGGTCCAGAACTTGCCCTGCACGAAGGTGTAGATCAGCCAGCTGGCGGCATAGTTGATGCCGGTCTGCTTCAGGTCGACGCCGGTGCCCAGTTCCGATATGGGGCGACTGAACCACTCCACGTTCATCAGGAAGATGCCGATCAGCGCGAAGCCGCGCACGATGTCCAGGGCATGGATACGCTCGCTGGCCGCGATCGGACTGGACAGCGCAGGGCTGGTGGGAACTACAGGATTCATGGCGTGATCTCCCCGATCAGGCGTGTGCAATGGCAGGTGTTTCCGAAGGCGCCTCGCGGCGCATCGGCGGCAGTTGCCAATAGGTGATGGCGCGCCACAACCACTCCATTGGGCCATAAAGGAAGTAAGACAGCCACAACTTGCTGAAAATTAGTTGCAGGCCGAAGACGACCGCCACGAACAGTACTTGCCCTGCCCGCGAGACCTGGCCGAAATGGCCAAGGCCGTAGCCGAAGAAATACAGGCTCGCTACCAGCGATGCACCCAGGTAATTGGTCAGCGCCATGCGCCCTGCGTGCCGCAGCGGTGACAGGATGCGCGCGCCCCACTGCGTGGACATCAGCAACACCAGTCCGCTCACGTAGCCCAGGCAAAGCGGCAGTGCGCCGAGTTCGAACAACAGGCGCGACAGGATCACCGTCGGCTCGCGTCCATGGCCCGGCACGTAGCTGGAATGCAGACCAACGCTGGCGAGTGTAAGGACCAGTCCGGCGGGCAGCGCCCATGAAGCCAGGCGCCGGAATACCGCCAGGTTGTCACGGATGTTGGTCATCACGCCGGAGCGGACGAACCAGAACCCGATCAGGAACAGCGACAGCGCGAACATCCCGCCTTCCGCCATCTTCGGCATCTCTTCGGCGTATTCCTTGGCACGATGGCGTACCGATTCGGCGTAGGTGCCGGTGCTGTAAAGTTTCTTTTCGGCCGCGATTTCTTCCGCGCGCTTGACCAGCCGCTCGTCACGCTGCTTTTGTTGCTCGACGGTCACGTTTGGCTTCATTGACGGAACGGTGAGCGTACCCACCAGGTAGCCGAGGCCGAGCACCAGTGGAACCATGTAAAGCGCCACTCCGAATTTGTAGAACCGGGACACCGGCCCGCGATTCAGGAAATAGATGAAGACGGCAAGCAGGCCCATCACGCCAGCGCTCACTGCCATGCCTTCCGAGGTCGGACCCAGCGCCACCGCCGCGGCCACCGCCGCGGCGACCATGCCCGCGAGCTTGTACCAGCGATCGATATCGGTGCGGAACACCATCACGCCGGCCAGCGCGGCAATTGCCAGGAAGGCGCCGGTGGTCCACCAGGAATCCGAACCCGACGCCAGGCCGGTCGCCGCCACCGACAGCAGGATCGCGAACCAGGCCTTCCAGCCCCGCGTCACGATCAGCAGCAAGGCCAGCGCGGTGACCGCGTAGTTGTGCAGGATGTCGCCGGTCCACAGCATCACGAAGTGCGCGCTGCCAAACAGGAACAGGCCGACGATGCGGCGCAGGTAGGGCGTGACGAAGGCGCGCTGGTTGTCTTCGGACCGGGTCAGCATCACCGCGAAGCCCATGCCGAACAGCAGCGAGAACATCGTCCAGAACTTGCCCTGCACGAAGGTGTAGATGAACCAGCTGGCGGCGTAGCTCAGGCCGGTCTGGGTCACGTCCACGCCGGTGCCCAGCTCCGCGATGGGGCGGGTGAACCACTCGACGTTCATCAGGAAGATCCCGATCAGGGCGATGCCGCGGATGACGTCGAGCGCCTCGATGCGCTCGCGCACCGTGATGGGCGCCAGTGCGCGCGTGGCGGCTGGGTTATGCGAATCCTGCGTCATGTGTTTCCCCTGTGATGACGCCGTGAATTAGGCGCCAGGCCCACGGTCGATGCCATGTGTCATAGGTCCCTCCCCCCACAGGCACAGGCGGCCCCAGCATGTTGTGAGGCACTCATCACAAAAATGAACAGCGCGGCATCGTGTTGCGTCGCAGCACGCATGATCATTTTGTGACCATAAAAAGGCACAAGAAATCAGTATTCATCACATTTCTATCGAGTTCGTGCACTGCAACATGACGAAAATGTGTAGAGGGCGCACGTTTCGACGGCAACATCCTTGGACGGTCTGCGCGAGCTCGTGCATCCGTCATTTCGCAACCCACTTGCTCAGGGGATTTCAATGTCGTTGACTCCGAAGATTCTGTCGCTTGCCATAATGATGACCTTGGCCGGCACCGCTGCCGCCGCCAACACCGACCACCCGGCCGTCGGCCGCGCGCTCGGCCTGCTGCAGACCCACGGCGCTGCCGCTCGCGCGTCCGCCAACGATCAGTTTATCGCCACCGATGTCATCGTCGACCGTGACGGCACCGAACACGTCCGTTTCGATCGCACTTACAAGGGACTGCCGGTTATCGGCGGAGACCTCGTCGTGCATTCCCGCGCCGGTCAGTTGCAGTCAGCGTCGCTGACCCAGTCTGCCGCGCTGAACCTGAGCACCCGCGCCAGTCTGGCCGCCAGCGACGCCGTGGTCATTGCAGGGGCTGAATTCGGCAGCAACTTCTCCGGCACC
>JAPLSI010000073.1 GCA_026398715.1 Gammaproteobacteria bacterium | reverse complement strand
GGCAGAACTCGTAGCCCACGTCGGCCGCCACCGCGAACACCTCGGGGCTATCGGGATTGGCCACCACCTGCACGATGCCTTCGTGGTCGCGCAGGTCGATGAAGCACACGCCGCCCAGGTTGCGGGCAACGTCCGCCCAGCCGCAAAGGGTGACGGTCTCGCCGACCAGGGCTTCTGTTACAAGGCCGCAAAAATGGGTACGCATGGGGGTCTCCGGGCCGCTTGGGCCAAATCAGCCTTCTATTTTGCCAGAAACCGGCCCGGCATTAGGCGTCCATACACCTAGATGACGGCCCGTTTAACAAGGTTTCGGCCAGTCGGTTGCCATACAGCCTGCCGTGCCTAGGGTGTCTAACGCATGTCCAACATTGCTTAGGAGCGTCACCATGAAAAGGAATTTTCTCGCTTGCCTGCTGGTGCTGGGCACCCTGCTCGGGGCCAGCCAGGTCCAGGCCCAGTCCAATACGCGCGACCAGATCAGGATGATCGAAAGCGAATACGCCCGGATCAACAACGGCCGCATCATCAGCGACGACCAGCTCGAGTACTACATCGACCGGTCCAATGCCGGCTGGAGCATGAACCAGATCAGCCGCGACATGACCCTGTCGCGACAGGCCTATGCCAACCGCGCCTGGCGCCCGGCGACCGGCTGGACAGCGCGTGAAGTGATCTGCTCCAGCGTGGACAATCGCTACCGCGAATGCGCCGTGCCCTTCCGCGGCACCGCCGTCATCACCCAACAGATCTCGCAATCGGCGTGTATCGAAGGTCGCACCTGGGGCAACAAGCCCGGCGCCGTTTGGGTTCGCAACGGATGCCGCGCCCGCTTCGGCATCACCCGTACCGGCAACGCCGGTCCGCAGCCCGGCAGCAACCGCATGATCGTCTGCGCCAGCAACCAGGACCGCTATCGCGAATGCGCCACCGGTTTCCGTGGTCGCGTCGAGCTGGTCAATCGCCTGAACAACAGCCAGGCCTGCATCGAGGGTCGCAGCTGGGGCCAGCGTGAGGGCGTGGTCTGGGTTCGCAATGGTTGCCGTGCACAGTTCCAGTCCGTCGGCCGCCCCGGCCCGCGCGACGACAACTACGGCGACAACAACTGGCGTCGTGACGCCAACTACAGCGTCACCTGTTCCAGCATCGACGGCCGTCGCGCCGTGTGCAGCTGGGATCCGCGCTATGGCACCCCGCGCCTGGTCCAGCGCATCTCGACCAACAATTGCGTCGAGGGCCGCGACTGGGGTTACGACAACCGCGGCCAGCTTTGGGTGGACGCCGGTTGCCGCGCCCGCTTCGGTTTCCGTTGATCGAAATCAAGCCCGCGTCGACATGATGTGAAGACAATGCCCCGGTACGCCGGGGCATTGTCTTTGCTGGCCGCGCAGGCCTTGAATTGGCGTATCTTCCGAAAGACGCCGGAATCGGGCCCGTCAACGGCCGACCCCTGCGTTCACAACCCAAGGGGGTCCACCATGTTCAAGTTCCTCGCCACCACGCTGCTTCTCGCCGGCTTGCTCGCGACCAGTCCGTCGCAGGCCCAGGTCGGGGCCCGCGCCTACGCGCCGGAAAACATCAGCCAGTTGTCCGTGTCCGACCAGGTGCGCGTCATCGAAAACGAATATCGCGACCAGTCGCGGGGACGCTCCATTCCCGACGACCAGCTCGACTTCTACCTCGACCAGATTCGCTATTCCCGCTGGACCTTCAGCCGCATCCAGTCCGACATCTCCACCTCGCTTCGCGGCAACAGCAACTGGCGTCCGCCGGGCAGCGGCTGGAACCAGCGCGAAGTCATCTGCACCAGCATCAACAACAGGTATCAGGAGTGCCGTACGCCCTACAACGGACCGGCCCGCATCACCCAGCAGATGTCGTCCACGCGCTGCGTGGAAGGCCGCAATTGGGGTTCGCGCCCGGGCCTGATCTGGGTTGACCAGGGCTGCCGCGCGCGCTTTGCCGAAAACACCGCTGGCTGGCCGTCATGGGGCACGGGTGGCGGCCAGCGCGAGGTCACCTGCGAAAGCCTCGACGAGCGCTATCGGCAGTGCAACACCGGCTTCCGCGGCCCGGCCAGGCTGGTGCGCCAGCTTTCCAAGCATGCCTGCATCGAAGGCCGCAGCTGGGGCCATGCACGCGGAATGGTATGGGTGTCGCGCGGTTGCCGTGCGCGCTTCGAAGACACCGGCTGGCAAGGTGGCAACGACAACTATCCGGGCAATTCGGGGCAGCTGGTCACCTGCGAAAGCAACGACGACCGTCGCCGCCAGTGCCCGTGGAACGAGCGCTGGGGCCGTCCACGCCTGGTCCAGCAGATCTCCAAGACTGCATGCATCGACGGCCGCACGTGGGGCTATTCCTACAACACCCTGTGGGTGGACAACGGTTGCCGCGGCCGCTTCGGCGCCCGCTGATCCCACCGTGCTAGTCGGATGATTTCGCCGCGGGCTTCGATTCCGGTTTTGCCGGGGTCGAAGCCTTCGGTTCGGGCTTCGATTCAACCTTCGATTCGGTTTTTGCCGGCGCACTGCTCGCGGGCGATTCCGCCTTGTCCACCAGGTTGCGCTTCTTGTCGCCGTCTTTCTTGAAGTCCGTCTCGTACCAGCCCGCGCCCGCCAGGC
>JAPLSI010000098.1 GCA_026398715.1 Gammaproteobacteria bacterium | reverse complement strand
TAATTAACGATCATTTGCCGAAAAAAAACTGAAAAAGCCCGCCAAAGCGGGCTTTTCATCGACTCATTCAAGATCGACTTACTGGGTGACCGGCACCAAAGTAATTTCCACCCGGCGATTTTCGGCGCGACCGGCTTCGGTATCGTTGCTGGCTATTGGTTGCGATTTTCCGGCGCCGCTGACAACCAGTCGATTCCAATCAACGCCGCGCGATTGTAGGTAACGGGCAACGGAATCGGCGCGCTTCTGCGATAGCGTCATATTGTAACTTTCGCTGCCGATATTATCGGTGTGCCCGACGACATTGACGGTGGTTTGGTTATATTCAACCAGGGTTGCGGCGACTTTATCGAGAACCGGATAGAACTTGGCATTGACATCCGATTTATTGAATTCGAAGGTAATGCCGCTTGGCATTTCCAAAACGATGTTGTCGCCTACCCGATTGACATCAACGCCGGTTCCCTGCAATTGCTTGCGTAAGGCCGCTTCCTGTTTGTCCTGATAATGGCCGATGCCGGCTCCGGCTAATGTTCCGACAGCGGCTCCGATCAGGGCGCCTTTGGTATCCCTGCCGATCAGATATCCCGCCGCGGCTCCGGAAGCAGCACCAATCAAGGAACCTTTCTTTGCTTTGGCATTGGGATCGTCCGGAGTGGTGACGCAGGCACTCAACAGAAGGCAGGCCAGGGTAGCGGTAAATACGGTTTTAATACTTTTCATTGGAATTCCTTGGAGGTGTGAAGGTGAGACGGCCAACGAAAGCCCCTAGCGCTTTGTTTGCCAAACCATTGGAACAGATATATACAGGCAAGTTGTGAAAATTGAATTAACTTCACCATGCCAGAAATCAAAACGCCGGGTCAAAAACCCGGCGGTTTGAATGAACAGTCCCGGCTCAAGCGGCTTGGGTAAACTGCTCTTCTTCGGTCGAACCCTTCAAGGCGGTGGTAGAACTGGTGCCGGCCTGGATGGTCTGGGTCACCGTATCGAAATAGCCTGTACCCACCTCACGCTGATGCTTGACGGCGGTAAAGCCCTGATCGGCGGCGGCAAATTCCTTTTCCTGCAATTCCACGAAAGCACTCATCTGGCGGTTGGCGTAACCATGCGCCAGTTCGAACATGCCGTAATTGAGTGAATGGAAACCGGCCAAAGTGATGAACTGGAACTTGTATCCCATGGCGCCCAGCTCCTTCTGGAAACTGGCGATGGTGGCATCATCAAGGTTTTTCTTCCAGTTGAAACTTGGAGAGCAATTGTATGCCAGCAATTTACCCGGGAATTTGGCGTGGATGGCGGCGGCGAATTTGCGTGCGAACTCCAGATCCGGTTTGCCGGTTTCACACCAGACCAGGTCGGCATAGGGCGCATAGGCCAAGCCACGGGAAATGGCCTGATCGATTCCCGGTTTGGTTTTATAGAATCCTTCTACCGTGCGTTCACCTGTGCAGAACGGCTTGTCGTTGTCATCGATGTCGGATGTAATCAAGTCGGCGGCTTCGGCATCGGTGCGCGCAACAAGTATCGTCGGAACGCCCATGACATCGGCGGCAAGTCTTGCTGCAATCAGCTTTTGCACCGCTTCCTGGGTCGGCACCAGAACCTTGCCGCCCATATGCCCGCATTTTTTTACTGACGCCAACTGGTCTTCAAAGTGCACGCCGGCGGCGCCGGCTTCGATCATCGACTTCATCAGTTCGAATGCGTTGAGCACGCCGCCGAATCCGGCTTCTGCATCGGCCACAATCGGCTGAAGCCAATCGATATCATCCTTGCCTTCGGCATGGTTGAGCTGGTCGGCGCGCAACAGCGTGTTGTTGATGCGCTTGACCACCAGCGGCACGGAGTTGGCCGGGTACAGCGACTGGTCGGGATACATCTCACCGGCCACGTTGGCGTCGGCCGCGACCTGCCAGCCGGACAAATAGATGGCGTTGAGGCCGGCCTTCACCTGCTGCATGGCCTGGTTGCCGGTGAGCGCGCCGAGCGCATTCACGAAGGGCTTCTCGCCGAGGTATTTCCACAGCTTGTCCGCGCCCAGGCGCGCCAGCGAATGTTCGATGGCGACGGTGCCACGAAGGCGCACCACTTCCTCGGCCGGATAGCCGCGTTCGATGCCGGCCCAGCGTGGATTGGTGGCCCAGTCGGCTTTCAACTGGTCGGCGGTGGGGAGTGTGGTGCTCATGGTGATGTCCTTGGTTCGTAGGGGATTGCGGTTTCAATCGATGCGTTCGTAGGCGGCGAGCGTGAGGAAGTCGGCGAGTTCGTCGGCGTGGGTGAGTTGATCGAGCAATGCGATCGCATCGTTGATGCGCTCGCCGCCGGGCAGGCGCGTGCGATCACCCAGGCGCGAGGGCAAGGACAACAGCGCGCGGTCGAACAGGGTGAAGTCCACCGGCGTGCCGTCATCCAGATACAGGTCGCCGTGGTGCAGCCACTGCCACAGCTGCGCGCTGGAAATTTCGGCGGTGGCGGCGTCTTCCATCAGCCAGTGGATGGGCACGCAGCCCTGGCCGTCGAGCCAGGCCGCGAGGTAGCGCACGCAGACTTCCACGTTGTTGTCGAAGCCGGCGCGGGTGATGGTGCCGACGCTGGGGCGGATCAGGTCGTCGCGCGTGGTGTGTACGTCGTCGCGCAGCACCTGGCGCTGGTTGGGCGCGGGCATGTGCGCATCGAAGATTTCCTGCGCCAGCGGGATCAGCGCCGGATGCGCCACCCAGGTGCCGTCGTGGCCGGCGCTGACTTCGCGCAGCTTGTCGGCGCGCACGCGGGCCAGCGCGCCTTCGTTGGCTTCGGGATCGCCGCTGATCGGAATCTGCGCGGCCATGCCGCCGATGGCCAGCGCGCCACGGCGATGGCAGGTCTGGATCAGTTGTTCGGCATAGGCCTTCAGGAAACCCTGGCCCATGGTCAGCTGCGCGCGCTCGGGCAGGATGCGGTCGCGATGGCGGCGGAAGGTTTTCAGGTAGGAAAAAATGTAGTCCCAGCGACCGCAGTTCAGGCCGGCGATGCGGCCGCGCAAGGCGTGCAGGATTTCGTCCATCTCGAACGCGGCCGGCAAGGTTTCGATCAGCACGGTCACTTTCATCTGGCCGATCGGCAGGCCCAGGCGCACTTCGATGAAGGCCAGCACCTCGTCCCACAGCTGCGCTTCTTCCATGCACTGCAGCTTGGGCAGGTAGAAGTAGGGGCCGAGGTCCTTCGCTGCCAGTGCCGCCGCGTTGTGGAAGGCAAACAAGCCCAGGTCGAACAAGGACCCGGACAGGCGCGCGCCATCCACGCGAATGTGTTTCTCATCCAGGTGCCAGCCACGCGGGCGCACCATCAGCACGGACAGGCCTTCTTGCTTCAGCGCGTAGTGCTTGCCCCCGTCGGGCGCCGTCCAGTCCAGCTTACCGGCCACGGCCCCGCGCAGTGCGCGCTGGCCGGTCAGCAGGTTGGCCCAGGTGGGCGCGGTGGAATCCTCGAAATCGGCCATGTAGACCCGCGCGCCGGAGTTCAACGCGTTGATCACCATCTTGGGCTCGACCGGGCCGGTGATCTCGACGCGGCGGTCCAGCAGCGCGGCCGGCAGCTCGGCGACCTGCCAGTCGGCCTCGCGGATGGCGCGGGTGTCTTCACGGAAGTCGGGCAGTTCGCCGGCGTCGAAGCGGGCGGCGCGGACGCGACGGGCGATCAGCCGGGCCTGGCGGGTCGCCTCGAAGCGGCGATGCAGCTCGGCCAGGAAATCGAGGGCGGCCGGGGTCAGCAGCTCGGCCTGGCCGGAATGCGCAGGGGCGGCCAGTTCGATACCCGGAACGGGATCGGCTTGGGGGGCTTTGCCTGGGGAAGCGTGGGAGTTGTCCATGGCTCGACTGTGAAACGACTGCTTGAATTTGACAAAGCAAATGTTTCAATAGAATGTATTAACAAATCGAATATATGGACCGGGAACACCCTATGGCTGGCGCCAAGCCCCGCTTCTACTACAAGGGTGACCGGCTCAAACCCCTGCGCGCTTTCTGCCAGGTGGCCCGCCTGGGCTCGGTTTCGCGCGCCGCCGAGGCCCTGTTCCTCAGCCAGCCGGCCGTTACCCTGCAGTTGCAGGCCCTGGAGCGCGACATGGGCTCGCCCCTGTTCGAGCGCCTGGGCAGGCGCCTGACCCTGACCCGGGGCGGGACTGCCCTGTACGAGCTGGCCCGGCCGCTGGTGGAGGGTCTGGACGGCATCGAAGGGGAATTCCGTAACCGGCTGAAGGGGCTGGAAGGCGGCGACCTGCATGTGGCGGCCGGCAGCTCGACTATCCTTTACCTGCTGCCGCCCCTGGTGCAGGCCTTCCGCGCTGCCCATCCGGCGGTGCAGCTGGTGCTGCACAACGTGACCGGCAAGGACGGCCTGAGCCTGCTGCGCTCGGACACGGTGGACCTGGCGGTCGGCTCGATGCTGGACGTGCCCACGGACCTTTCCTACGCGCCGGTGTATTCGTTCGACCCGATGCTGATCATGGCCAAGGGCCACCCGCTGGCGTCGCGCTCGCAGATCAGGCTGGAGGATCTTTCACCCTACGGACTGATCCTGCCGCCCAAGCGCCTCACCACCTGGCGCATGGTGGACCTGGTGTTCCAGCAACGCCGCGTGCCCTACACCGTGGCGCTGGAAGTGGGCGGCTGGGAAATCATCAAGCAATACGTGGCGATGGACCTGGGCATCTCGATCGTCACCGGCATCTGCCTGACGGAAGCCGATCGCGAGCGACTGGAAGTGCGCAACCTCAGCGAATATTTCCCGCCACGCAGTTATGGCGTGGTGGTGCGCAAGGGAAAGTTCCTGTCGCCGCAGGCGCGCGCCTTCGCCGACCTGGTGAAGCCGGGATTGTTCGAGCGTCGCGATTATTTTGAATCGGGGCATTCCGAGCGCTGATCGCGCTGGCTGCGTGCAAATAAAAAGCCCGGCTTTCGCCGGGCTTCTCATTTGTTGCCACTGCCTGATGGATCAGAACTTGTAACCGACGCTCAGGTAGTAGCGGCGACCCAGCGGATCGGCACCGATGAAATTGTCGAAGAACGGGTAGCTGATGCTGCTGGCATCCTCGCGGAACTGGTTGTTGGCCAGGTTGTTGACCGTGAAGATGGCGTTGACCTTCTCGCCAAACTTGCGGCCGACACTCAGGTTCCACAGGAAGTACGGCGACAGGCGCTTGCCCTGGAAGGCACCCGTGATCGGATCGGTGTAGTCCAGGCCCACCTGGTTGCCGGCCGTGCCGTAGCGGGTACCGGTGAGGGTGCTGGTCCATGCGCCGGTCATCCAGGTCAACGAGCCCTTCATGCGGCTGCGCTGGTCGTTGACGAACGGGTCGTCGCGGAAGTCGACGATCGGATCGGTTTCAAAGGTGCGGCGACGGTTGGTGATGATCAGCGAGTGCGACAGGTCGAGGCTGAACTTGCCCAGGCCACCCATCTGCCACGAATAGCGATAGGAGCTGTCGATGCCGCTGGTGTCGGTAAGCGCAAGATTGATGTAGGCAGAGTTGACGCGCTGCAGGCGCAGGTCGTTGATCGTGCCCGGCTCAGCCGGCAGTCGGGTGATCAGGCCCAGGATGTTCTGGCAGTACGCCGAGTCCAGCGCGTACTGCGACGGATTGCCATTGCGGTCCACGCCAAGACGGCAGTCGGCCTCGTCGCGCAGGATGGTGGCGACCGGGAACTGAGCTGCGCGATCGGTCAACTTGATACGCCAGTAGTCCACGGTGACGCTCATGCCGCTGGTGATGTCCCAGACGAAACCGGCGCTGAAGGTCTTGCCTTCTTCTTCCTTCAGGCCCGGATTGCCGGCGACAAGCGTCTGCGTCTGGTACACCGTGCGGTCACCGGTCACGTTGCACTGCGCGAAAGTGCGCGGTACGGGTGGCGTGGGTGCACCGACGCCGGTGCCGCTGCGGCAGGCGTATTCGTCGGTGATCGTCGAGAACGACGCGGCACCTTCGGCGAACACCAACTGCATGTCGGGTGCACGGAAGCTGGTGGCGTAGCTGCTACGCAGCAACAGCGTCTTGAACGGGCGATACTCCAGGCCCAGGTTGTAGGTGATCGCGTCATCCACCGCCGTGATGTCGTCGTACTTGTCGTAGCGGCCGGCAATCTGCGCGGTCAGGTTCGAGAACAAGGGCACGCGGAACTCGCTGAACACGGCGTAGCGGTCACGCTTGCCATGGGTCTCGCCGGAGCTGGTCAGGTTATAGATCGTTTCGGCGTCACGCGGACGCAGCGGGTTGGTACGCGGGTCGCTGAGCAGATCGAGCTCCTGGCGACCGGCCTCGGCACCGGCTGCGAAGGCGATCTTGCCGGCCGGCAGTTCCCAGAGGTCGCCGCGAAGGAAGAAGCTCAGGTTCGACGAGGCGCTGGTGCCGGTATTGACCGAGCGAGTCGAGAAACTCTCGTAGATATCCGGGGTGATCGGCGTGGACCAACGGGCCAGGTTCAGGCGGTAGATCGGAACGCCGCCGCTGGTGAAACCCTGCTGCGGGCCGAGGAAGTAGTCATGCACGGCTTGCGAGAGCAGGCGGGGACGATCCGCGGTGTAGTCGTACTTGGAGGTCGACGCGCTGGCTTCCCAATCAAAGCGATCCGCGAAAGTACCCTTGGCGCCCACCAGCAAGTCCCAGGTCTTCTCGTCGAACAGGGTCGTGGCAGCTTCCGGGCCACCGAGTTCGAACGGATTGAAAATACGCTGCAACTGGATGTTGGCGTTGAACTGCGGATCGAAGTAGGTCGACCGCGTCGCGCCGCTCGAGCTGCGCATGAACTGGTCGCCCGACGTGCCCCAGAACTCGGTTCCGCCGCTCGACTTGCCGTCGGTGGTGTAATAGGTGGCGCTGGCGAACAACTGGGTGTTGTCGCTGAGATCGAACGTTCCGTAGCCATACACGCTATAGAACTTGTTGTAGTTGGCGATGGAACGCGAGGCCACCTGGTCGAACGAGCCGCAGTAGGTGCCGCGAGTCGCCGTGGTTACCGTGGTGTAGCCGAACGCGTCGCACGCCGCCTGACCCGGGTAGTAGGCGTTCTGGTTGAGGTTGGCGCCTGATGCGCGGATCGCGATCATCGCAAGCGCCGGATTGGTGGTGCCCGGAATGTAGCCGCGCGGACCTGCCAGGGTGCTGGACAGCAGCTCGCGCTGCGAGGCGAACACGGGATCGGTCTCGCCCCACTGCAGGGCCCAGACGCCGCTCCAGTTGTCGCCGGTCTTGCCACCGGTGTATTCGAACGACCTGCTGTCGCCGCCACCTTCTTCCGTGGTGCCGATCTTGGCCTTGATGGAGTTGCCGTCGTAGTTGGTCTTGGTGACGATGTTGACCACGCCAGCGACCGCATCCGAACCATAGATGGCCGAGGCGCCGCCAGTCAGGATTTCAATGCGTTCGATGATCGCGGACGGAATCGCCTTGATGTTGACGACGCTGTTGTCGCGGTTGTAGGGCTGCGGATATTGCGCAGGCCGGCGACCGTTGATGAGCGTCAACGTGTAGCCCGGGCCGATGTTGCGCAGGTTCACTACCAGCGCATTGGGCGTGAAGCCGGTAACGGCGAGGTCGCCGGTGAAGCTGGACGTGGTGTTCTGGGTCAGCACCTGCAGGATCTCGCCCACGGTCTGGTAGCCCGAGCGTTCGATGTCCGCGGCGGAGATGACGGTGATCGGGGCCGGGCCCTCAATCTCGGCGCGCGCGATGCGCGAACCGGTGACGGTGACTTTTTCAAGCTGCTTCTTGGCAGAGGCTTCGGCTTCGGCGGTGGTGGCGGCAGCGGGTGCTGGTTCCTGCGCCAGGGCGGCGCCCATCGGCAGCGTCAACGCTGCAATGAGCGCGAGCGTCAGCCGGCTGCGCTGAGGCAGCAGGTTACGGTTCGACATCGGATGTTCCCCTAAAAATGGTTTAAGAATCTTCTCGGCCCATGAAGGCCTGTCATCTGTTGCGATGAAACAAAAACTTAACATGAGTGAAATGCCAGGGCGATGAAGTGCCCGTGAAGAACGGGCGTTTTGCATGGCTGCAGGACACTTTCTTGACACCGGAGTCCGGAACTGTGACGCACAGCGCTTTTTTCACGCGGCGTCAGGTCGGCCTTGCGCCGTAATCACGCGCTGCGGTGCTTTCCCTGGAAATCGGAAAACAGGGCCCGGATGCGCTTCATGTCGGCATCCATGTCGTCGGTCAGCGTCACCAGCTGGCCCAGGCGGATCGTGCGGTCCGGGTAGTTGAAGCCCACGCAGAAGACCGGCACGTCGGCACGGCGGGCGATCTTCCAGAAACCGGTTTTCCAGTTCTCGACCTTGCGCCGGGTGCCTTCGGGCGCCAGCACGAACCACATGCGCTCGGACTCGCGGATCTGGTTGGCAACCTGGTCCACGATGCCGGCGGGCGCGCTGCGGTCCACCGGCACGCCGCCGAATTTTCTCAACAACCAGCCGACCGGGCCCCAGAACGCTTCCTTCTTGCCGATGAAGACGATGCCCAGGCCCATGCCGACCTTGGCGGCAATGCCCCAGATCGCATCCCACGCCGATGAGTGCGGCGCAACGATGACCACGACCTTGTCCACGTTCGGCCAATTGCCAATCATCCGCCAGCCACCGAGCCGCAACACGGCACGACCGAAAGCGCGGCTGAACGCATTGCCGCCACTGCGCGGCGCGTGCGCCGGCATCTCGGGCACGACCGGCCTCATTCGCGGTCCCAGGTGCGCGTGGCGCGGGTGCTCTTGACCTGCGACCGCTCGCGTTTGCCGGTAAGGCGGCGCTCCTTCGAGGCGCGCGTGGGCTTGGTCGGCACGCGCTTCACCGGCGCCTTCAATGCCGCCTGCACGAGTACGGCGAGGCGCTCGCGTGCGTCCTCGCGATTGCGGTCCTGGGTGCGGAAGCGCTGCGCGTTGATCACGACCACGCCTTCGCTGGTGATGCGCCGGTCGCGACGCGCCAACAGGCGCGCACGTACGTCGTCGGGCAAGCTGGGTGAGTTGGCCGCGTCGAAGCGCAGCTCGACCGCCGTGGCGACCTTGTTGACGTTCTGGCCACCCGGGCCGCTTGACCTGACGAAGCGTTCGATCAGTTCGTCGTCGGCGATGGCGATGGCGGGGCTGATTTCGAGCATGTCGGGGAGTCTGTGGGGAGGCCGGGCCAGAAGCAACACGCGCGTTCCGTGCCGTTGGCGCGGGCCGCGTGCGCCGGACCCAGGCGCTGACCTAGGCGCCGATGCCAGGCATGCCGAAGAAGGCCCGGGCGTTGGCCGTGGTGGCCGCGGCCGTGGTTTCCACCGACTCGCTGCGGTCGCGCGCGAGCTCGGCGACGATATGCGGCAGGTACATCGGTTCGTTTCGACGGTGCGAGGGCATCGGCCGCACGCTGCGCGGCAACAGGTAAGGCGCGTCCGTCTCCACCAGCAAGCGGTCGGCGGGAATGTGCCTGACGATTTCACGCAGGTGCAGGCCGCGGCGTTCGTCGCAGAGCCAGCCGGTGATGCCGATGTAATAG
>JAPLSI010000206.1 GCA_026398715.1 Gammaproteobacteria bacterium | reverse complement strand
GTCTTGGTGACGCCCTGGTCCTCTAACGTGTCGTGCATCAGCGCGGCCATGATGGCCTGCGCGTCTAGCTTCCAGTCGGCGCACAGGCCGGCCACCGCGATCGGGTGCGTGATGTAGGGCTCGCCGCTGGCGCGGAACTGGCCGAGGTGGGCCTGGTCGGCGAAGCGGTAGGCCTCGCGCACGCGGCGGACGTCGGCTTCGTCGAGGTAGTCGAGCTTGGCCGTGAGGACGGCGAAGGAGGCGGCGCTCGCCCCGTGTGCACCCGGAACCTGGTCGACCACGGGACGGGAGGGTTTGGCAGCTTTGGTCCGAAGCTTGCTTTTGCTTGCCGCAACCGGAGCGGCTACTGCCGTTGCAGTGGCCCCGGCGTCCGCAGGATCGCTGGGCTGTGTATCCGGAAATGGTTCGGATTCAACGGACTCGGACTTGCCTCCTCGCCGCCAGGACGAGAAGAACATGCGACGCAGGACATCGGCTGTGCGGGACACCATGGGACAACTCTAGCGTGTCCCGCCGGGCTCCGGGCAGCGTGTGGCCGATGCCCGACAAGCCACGGGTCAGATCTGCCTCAGGTCGGGACCTTGCGCAGCATCTCGATGCCGACCTGGCCGGCAGCGATTTCGCGCAGCGCGGTCACGCCGGGCTTGTTCTTGGTCTCGACCTTGGGGGCGTGGCCCTGGCTCAGCATGCGGGCACGGTAGGTGGCGGCGAGCACCAATTGGAAGCGGTTGGGGATCTTCAGCAGACAGTCTTCGACAGTGATACGGGCCATGGTGGGATCGTGCTTCCGCGGGTGAGGAGTCGGTCAAGACAGTTGAAGGGCGTCGAACACAGCCGGGCGGCTGAGACGCTGGGTCGAATATTTTAACCGCTGCGCGTGGACGATGGTTTTCAGGTCGAACAAGGCGGTCTCGAACAGGGCATTGACCACGATGTAGTCGAAGTGCCGGGCCTGCGCCACCTCGTGGCGGGCGTTGACCATGCGCTGCGCGATGACCTCGGGGGTGTCTTCGCCGCGGCGGAACAGGCGCCGCTGCAGTTCCTCCCACGAAGGCGGCAGGATGAAGATCAGCACCGCACTCGGGAACAGTTCCTTGATCTGCAGCGCGCCCTGGAAGTCGATCTCCAGCACGACATCCTGGCCATCGTGCAGGCGCTGCTCGATCGCGTCGCGCGAGGTGCCATAGCGGTTGCCGTGGACCTCGGCCCACTCGAAGAAGTCGCCGCGCGCGATCATGGCGTCGAACTCCGCTTTCGAGACGAACCAGTATTCGCGGCCATGCTCCTCCTGCCCGCGTGGCGCACGGGTGGTGTGCGAGATCGACACCATCAGGCGGGTATCGATCTCCAGCAGGGCCTTGACGAGGCTGGACTTGCCGGCGCCGGACGGAGCGGCGACGACATAGAGGTTGCCGGGGTAGTCGGCAGGCGAAGGGGTGGCGAAATGGGACACGGCGGACTCGCTGGGCTGGCGCGACAAGGGCGACGGGCGGGCAATTGTCCCCGATGTCGCGCGGGCAAACGACAATATGGGCTGCGACACCGCGCGAACGGTCAGTCAGCACCTGCACAGGATCCAGTGGCACAGTGTTCCGTCTGGGCACAGCCGCCGCGAAGATTCCGCAGCAGGCCAGAAACTTTCAAGCAGAACCCAGCAGAACTCCCGGAGATTCGTGAATGACGACCAAGCAGCCGACCATCATCTACACCCTGACCGATGAAGCGCCCTTGCTGGCGACTTGCGCTTTCCTGCCCATCGTGCGCACCTTCACGGCGCCGGTCGGCATCAATATCCAGAAGGCCGACATCTCCGTGTCCGCACGGGTCCTGGCCGAGTTCCCGGAATACCTGACGGACCGCCAGAAGGTGCCCAACACGCTCGCCGAGCTGGGCAAGAAGACCCTGGAGCCGGACGCCAACATCATCAAGCTGCCCAACATCAGCGCGTCGGTGTCGCAGCTGGCGGCCTGCGTGAAGGAGCTGCAGGCCAAGGGCTACCAGATCCCCGATTACCCCGAGAACCCGACCACCGACGAAGAGAAGGCCATCAAGGCCCGCTACGGCAAGTGCCTCGGCTCGGCCGTGAACCCGGTGCTGCGCGAAGGCAACTCCGACCGCCGCGCACCGATGGCCGTCAAGAACTTCGCCCGCAAGCACCCGCACTCGATGGGCGAGTGGAAGCAGTGGTCGCAGACCCATGTCTCGCACATGGAGCACGGCGACTTCTACCACGGCGAAAAGTCGCTGACGCTGGACAAGGCCCGCAACGTCCGGATGGAGCTGCTCACCGCCAGCGGCAAGACCGTGGTGCTGAAGCCGAAGCTGGCCCTGCTCGACGGCGAGATCATCGACTCGATGTTCATGAGCAAGCAGGCGCTGTGCGACTTCTACGAAGCCCAGCTGGAAGACTGCCGCAAGTCGGGCATCCTGTTCTCGCTGCACGTCAAGGCGACGATGATGAAGGTCTCGCACCCGATCGTCTTCGGCCACTGCGTCAAGATCTACTACAAGGACGCCTTCGAGAAGCACGGCGCGCTGTTCGACGAACTGGGCATCAATGTCAACAACGGCATGGTGAGCCTGTACGACAAGATCAAGACGCTGCCGGAATCCAAGCGCGACGAGATCATCCGTGACCTGCACGCCTGCCAGGAGCACCGTCCGCGTCTGGCGATGGTGGACTCGGCCAAGGGCATCACCAACTTCCACTCGCCCAACGACATCATCGTGGATGCCTCGATGCCGGCGATGATGCGCCAGGGCGGCAAGATGTGGGGCGCCGACGGCAAGCAGTACGACAGCAAGTGCGTGATGCCTGAATCGACCTTTGCCCGCATCTACCAGGAGATGATCAACTTCTGCAAGTGGCACGGCAACTTCGACCCGCGCACGATGGGCACGGTGCCGAACGTCGGC
>JAPLSI010000276.1 GCA_026398715.1 Gammaproteobacteria bacterium | reverse complement strand
CCTGTTCGACCGTCGCGACATCGCGCAGGCGAATCGGCACGCCGTTGAGATTGGTCACCAGCAGGTCGCGCATCTGGTCGAGGTCGCTGAACTGGTTAACCGTTCGCACCAGGTAGCGCTCGCTGCCTTCCTCGATGCGTCCACCCGAGATGTTGACGTTTTCCTGGCGCAACCGGTCGATCACCAGGTTCGCGGGAATATTGAGTTGTGACAGGCGGTCGGCATCGACCAGTACCTGCACTTCGTCTTCGAGACCGCCGCCAACCTTCACGGCCGCGACGCCGTCCACGGGCTCCAGGCGCTTCTTGAGCTCATTGTCCGCGTAGCGGCGCAGGCGCATGAGTTCTGCCCGCTCGCTGCCCGTGGCGTTCTCGGGCGTGGTCAGCACCAGGCGCATCACCGGTTCGGTGGAAGGATTGAAGCGCAGGACCACCGGCGCCTTGGCTTCCAGAGGCAGGCGAAGGATGTCGAGTTTGTCGCGCACCTCCAGGCTGGCCTGGTCCATGTCCGTGCCCCAGGCGAACTCCAGCACCACGTCGCTCTGGCCCGTGCGCGAGATCGACTTGAGCTTGCGCAGCCGCTTCACCACGCCGACGGCTTCTTCCACCGGCTCGCTGATCAGGGTTTCGATTTCCGCAGGCGCAGCGCCGGTGTATTCGGTCCGCACCGTCAAGGTGGGATAGCTCAGGTCCGGCAGCAGGTTCACCTTCAGGTCGCGCAGCGCGATGAAACCGAACAGTACGAAGGTGAAAGTCACCATCGCCACGGTCACGCGGCGGCGGGTGGCAAACTCGACGAGATTCATTTGCCGGCGTTCTCGAGTGCGACGCCACGGACTGCTGCGTTGCCCGGCGCATTGATGACCTGGACTTCAGTGCCGTCACGAATGGCGACCTTGCCTGCGGTAACCACCATGTCGCCTTCCTTCACGCCCGACAGGATTTCGGCCAGCTCGCCGTTGCTGTAGCCAACCTTCACCGTCGTGCGCTTGGCATTCTTGCCGCGGACGATGTAGAGCGCAGGCTCGCCCTCGTCCTCGAGCAAAGCGATGCGCGGCACGGTCAGCGCGTCCTGGCGCTGGTCGTAGACCACCTCGATGCGACCGAACATGCCGGGGCGCAACTCGGGGGCATTGTCGAAAGCGCAAACGACGCGGAACGTACCGCTGCCCGAATCCATCACCGGGCTGACGCGATCGACCTTGCCCTCGAAAATCCTGCCCGGAACGGCGTCCACCACCATGCGCAACGGCAGGCCCGGCTTAAGCCGGGACATCTCGCGTTCGGGCGCATTCAATACGCCTTCCAGGTGCGAGTTGTTGACGATGCGGAAGACCGGCGCGTTCAGGCCGATCAGGTTTCCCGGCTTGACCATGCGCTGGGCCACCACGCCGCTGATCGGCGCGATGATGTTGGTGTAGGACAGTTCGAGCTTGGCCAACTCGTAGGTGGCGCGCGCCGATTCGAGGTCGTACTTGATCTGGTCGCTGGCTTCGGCGCTGACCAGCTTGCGCGCGGCCAATTCCTGGGAACGCCGGAAATTGTTCTCCAGCTTGTGCACGATCGCCAGCTGCCGCTGCGCTTCCAGGCGCACGCGGTCGCCGTCGATACGCGCAAGAACCTGCCCGGCCTTCACCTGGTCGCCTTCCTCGGCCAGCAACTGCACCATCAAGCCGGACGTCTTGGCCACGACCTGGGCTTCGCCCGGCGCTTCGAGGTTCGCGGTACCCGAATAGCTGGCGGCAATGGGCTTGCGCTGGGCCTTGGCTACCTCGACCGGTACGGCCTGGATCTTCGGAATCGGCTTGCCGTCCTTGCCCAGCTCGACCTTTTCACCTGGTTTGCCCGCGTCGGCGCCCTCTTTGCCGCCTCCGCAGCCGCCCAGGGCCAAACTCGCGACGACAAGGGCCAGTAGCCCTGCGCGGAAAAGGCCGGTTTGTTCGGGGGCGGTCGAGAAGGCGCTCATCAGGGCTCACTTGCAGGGTGTGTTAGTTGAATAGAACAGTAACGCAACAGGGTGGCCCGGCGCATATGCCGAAAGTCTCTATAGCCGACCACAACCCAGGTCAGCCGCCCCCCCTGTCTCAGTACTGCATGCGCACGTTATAATTTCGCGTTGCCTCGCCCGTGTCCCAATCCGCCGGAACCCAATGATGAAACCTGCCGTGTTGTTCGTCACCTGCCTCGCCTTGTCCGCGCTTGCCGGTCCCGTGTTCGCCAAGGGCGACGTCGCCAAGGGCAAGACCCTCGCCTACACCTGCACCGGTTGCCACGGCATCGCCGAATACAAGAACGCCTATCCCAGCTATCGCGTGCCGAAGATCGGCGGGCAGAACGAGCAATATCTCATCGCCGCGCTGACCGGATACAAGAAGCGCGAACGCAATCACCCGACCATGCAGGCGCAGGCGCAGAGCTTCTCCGATGAAGACATCGCCAACATCGCAGCCTACCTTGCCAGCCTGAAGACCAAGTGATGAGAACCATGAGCATGACGCTGCGCACCGCCACCTTCCTGATCGCCCTTGTCTTCAGCGCCGCCGCCATCGCCGCGCCGAAAGGCAACGTGGCCGCCGGCAAGAAAGCCTTCGAGTCCGAGGTCAACTCCAAGGGCGAAAAGAAGGCCACCTGCACCAGTTGCCATGGCAAGGGCGCCAACCAGCCGCTCGAAGGCATGCCCAAGCTTGCCGGCCAGTATCCCGAATACCTCGCCAAGGCCTTGAACGAATACCGCTCGGGCAAGCGCAAGAACGCCATCATGGCCAGCCAGGTGGTGGACCTGACCGATGCCGACGTGGCCAACCTGTCGACCTACTTCGGATCGCTGAAGGGCGACATCCACGATCTGAGCGGCCACGCCCGCTAATCGCCGATCAGCCGGCCGGAACCCGTTCAAGCGGCTTCCGGCACTGCTCCTCGTACAACTTGCGAGTCTTGCGCCAGGCCTCCTGGGTGCTGGCGCCCACGATCTGGTCCCACCACGCCTTGCACTGCTTGTCTTCTTCCGGACTGAGCGTGTCCGGATCGTCCAACGGGCCCACGTAATCGGATCCGTTGGTCAGCACGCCGCAACCGCCGCCAAGCGCCAACAGCGAGATCGTGCACACCATCTTTGAATCTGGCCGCCCGGGCACCGGAATCTTGATCTGCTTGGTGGTCTTTTCCACCATTTCGCTGAGCAGTCCCGTCAGCAGGTCCTGGTCCGGTTTCCAGTATTCGTCGAATCGCGTCTTTTCATAAGTGATGGCGGGATTGCGATAGAACGCTTTCTTCGCGTCGTCCAATCGCGGGACCTGGTAGCTGAAGACACGCTTGTCGCCATACTTCCGGTCGATCTGGTCGAGCATGTCGTCGGGCACTTTTAGACGGCCATCCGTTCCGTAGAGTTCGAGCCTTGATTTCGCGGCCGGCGCTGGCGGCGGCAAGGCCTGCAGGGGCGTATCGCTTCGAATGCGCGGGCGTTTGCGGACAGGCGGTGCGGGTCTTGAGGATTCGCGCTGTTCGCTCTTGCGAACTTCCGGCTCGGGTTGCATCACCACGGGCGCAGGATCGGTGATGAACTCGACGCGGATCGCGACCTGCTCTTCGGCTGGATGCCGTGGAGTGGCGAGCCGAGGCAGCCACCAGGCCAGGACCAGCCAGTGGACGAGCACGATTGCGGCAAGGATCGACGCCCGCACGGGTCGCGGCAGCCAGGCCGGCGCAGGTTGACGCAGCGATTTGGGTCGCCAATCCGGGGCCGGGCCGATGTCGGCAAGGTCATCGGTCGTCTGGTTCATCAAGTTGTCGCGCCTGGGCCGATGCCAGCCTTAGTGCGCGCCCCGCGAAAAAAGTTCAGCGAGGTATGTACGGCGCAGCGCCGGTGGCGTGGTCGGTTGCATCGCGCACTGCCGTGATCTCGGGAATGCGCTCGCGCAATGTCTTCTCGATGCCGTGCTTCAAGGTCACGTCCACCATCCCGCAACCGTGGCAGCCGCCGCCAAACTGCAGCCTGACCACGCCATCGGCTGTCACCTCGACCAGCGACACCTGGCCTTTGTGGGAGGCCAGCATGGGATTTATTTCCGATTCGATCAGGTATTGGACTCGTTCAACGATCGAGGCGTCGGCGCCGGGCACGTCTCCCTTGATGCGGGGTGCCCGGATGGTCAACTGCCCCCCGGTCGCCTGGGTCACGTAATCCATTTGCGCCCCGTCCAGGTAGCGAACGCTGGGTGCATCGACGAACAGGGTGAAGCCATCGCATTCAAGCGACCACTCGTCGCCAAGGAGATCGCCGCTTTCACAGAATTCCAGGCGCGCGTCGGCCTTGGGCGTTCCCGGATGCACCGCGCTCACGCGGATGCCGACGGCGTCGCCGCCTTGCGACTGCAGGAGATGGCGAAAGTAGGTTTGTGCGGATTCGGAGATATCGATCATGGGAGTATTCTACTCGCGTCAGACCTGCGCCAAATAGCAAGGATCGCCATGCCCCAGCTCACTGAACTCGCTTCGCGCCACTGCGTCCCCCTGCGCGGCCCGGGCCACCGCCTGCCCTACGAGGAAGTGCAGGGCTTCCTGAATGTCCTGCCCGGCTGGGTATTGGTCGAAAACGGCCAGGCCATCCGCAAGGCGTTCAAGTTCGACGACTATTACCGGACGATGGCCTTCGTGAACGCCCTGGCCTTCGTCGCCCATCGCGAGGACCACCATCCCGACCTGGGCGTGCACTACAACCGGGTCGAAGTCCGCTACTCGACGCACGACGTTGGCGGGCTCAGCACCAACGACTTCATCTGCGCTGCGAAGGCCGAGCTGCTGCAACTCTAGGCGTTTTTTCCAGGTCCAGAATGGCCGTGTTTCGATGCTGAATGTCGCCGGGAAGGGGAGCCGCCCTGGTCGACACGGCGTAGCCGCTCCTGCGGACTCAGTGTCGACCGGTTGGCCATCCATGGCCAACCTCCTGTGCGACTCCCCTCCCCGTCGCCCTTCAGCATCGCTCGCGAATTCGGCATGGAAAGACGGGGCTAGTCTTCAGGCGAAATTCGGGGGCAGCGCGCATTTCGTGAATTGGGAAGAGACATTTCCTCACGAGCGACACTTTCGCGACCATTCAGCCCACGTAGATGCTTGGCCGCTTTTCAACCAAGTTGATAGTGAGTGACTTCGGCGCGCTGCTGGACGGCGACGAGGGTGGGGTTCGCACAGGAGGCGGGCCACGGATGGCCCGCCGGTCGACCCTGAGTCCGCATGGAGCGGCTACGCCGGGGCGACCAGGGCGGACCCCACCCTCGGCGACGTTCAGCAGCGCAACGCGGTAATGCCGCAGGCCAAAATCGGCTACGCGAGCCGATCGAGCACGTTGCGCAGATCCTCCGCGAGCGGTGCGCTGATCAGGTACGGGTGCTTGTCGCGTCCCTGCCCCAGTTCGAAGGCCATGGACGAGGCGTGCAGGAACAGACGCTTCAGGCCTGCTTGTTCCGACAGGCGTTTGTTGGCTTCGCGGTCGCCGTATTTTTCGTCGCCGGCAACCGGATGGCCGATGTGCGCTGCGTGCACGCGGATCTGGTGGGTGCGGCCGGTTTCGATGTGTACTTCGCAGAAGCTGTGGCCGCCGCGACGCTCGATCAGTTTGAAGTGGCTGGTGGACGCCTTGCCCGAGGGATCGACGCGCACCATGCGTTCACCGCCCTGCATCACCGATCGCAGCAGGGGTGCTTCAACGGTCATCGTGCCTTGCGGCATGCGGCCGACCAACAAGGTGAGGTAACGCTTGTTGGGCGCCTCTTCGTCGTCGCCTTCGCGCATCAGGGCTTGCAGCTCGAGCAGAGCCGAGCGCTTCTTGGCGATCACCAATACGCCGGAAGTGTCGCGATCGAGCCGATGCACCAGTTCCAGCGGTTCGCCAGGGCGCAAGGCGCGCAACCCTTCGATCACACCGAAGCTGACGCCGCTGCCGCCATGCGCGGCGATGCCGCTGGGCTTGCTTAGCGCCAGCAGCGCCTTGTCCTCGAAAATAATGCTGGCGGCCAACCGCTCGAGCATGGACTTGGGTGGCGTACGCGGTTCGCCCGAGTCCTCGAGTCGAACCGGCGGTATCCTGATCTCATCACCGCCGGAGACGCGCGAATCCGGCTTGGCTCGCTTGCCGTTGATCCGGACCTGGCCGCTGCGAACCAGCTTGTAAATGAGGCTGCGCGGGGCGCCTTTAAGTTGCCCCAACAGGAAATTATCGAGGCGTTGACCGTCCCGATCCTCGGGCACGAGCACCTGTTTCACGCCCCCTGAGACTTCGATTGCCGCCATGGGCGCTCCACTGATACACTCGATTTGCGAGATAACGTCCTGATTTCCCTCGTTCGTCGGCCGAAAACCTGCGAATGGAGAATCCCGACAGGCCGCTACCACACCCCACGGGGGTGACCATGTTAGCCGGTCTCGAAGGCAGACGGATATCGCCTCGTGCTTACAACACGTGCCATACCGAAAGACGCTCGGCGTCCTTCGGGCCCTTTAATGAAACAAACAATCAAGCGCTCCCGTGGGTCGGTGACCCCGGTTTTTGTAGCGCTGGAAGTTCCTGGCAAGCCTGAATGCGCGTGCGCTTCAGGTTGTTTACATGGCCGTGGACCACCGGCGTTCCTCGCGGTTGAGCGCGTGAGGAATCCACCATGAAGCGTATGTTGATCAACGCCACGCAGGCAGAAGAACTGCGCGTGGCCATTGTCGATGGCCAGACCCTTTACGACATCGATATCGAACAACCCTCGAAAGAGCAGAAGAAAGGCAACATCTACAAAGGCCGGATCGTCCGGCTCGAACCTTCCCTCGAAGCCGCATTCGTCGATTACGGCGCTGAACGCCACGGCTTCCTGCCGCTGAAGGAAATCTCCCGCGACTACTTCGTTCCCGGCGTCGACCCCAACAAGGCCGGCATGAAGGAAATCCTGCGCGAAGGCCAGGAAGTGGTCATCCAGGTCGACAAGGAAGAGCGCGGCAACAAGGGCGCCGCCCTGACCACGTTCATCTCCCTGGCCGGCCGCTACATGGTGCTGATGCCCAACAGCCCGACCGCGGGCGGCGTCTCGCGCCGCATCGAAGGCGACGATCGCGCCGCCCTGAAGGAAGCCCTGGACGCGCTGACCATCCCCGAGGACATGGGCGTGATCATTCGCACCGCCGGCGTCGGCCGCGATGCCGAAGAACTCCAGTGGGACCTCGACTACCTGCTGCACGTGTGGCGGTCGATCACCGATGCCGCGCTGTCGAAGCCGGCCAGCTTCCTGATCTACCAGGAATCGAGCCTGATCATTCGCGCCCTGCGCGACTACCTGCGGGCCGATGTCGGCGAAATCCTGGTCGATACCGACCTGATGTACCAGCAGGCGCGCGACTTCATCCAGTCGGTGATGCCGCAGAACCTGCGCAAGCTAAAGATGTACCAGGATGACATCCCGCTGTTCAACCGCTTCCAGATCGAGTCGCAGATCGAGAACGCGTATGAACGCCAGATCCGCCTGCCCTCCGGCGGCTCGATCGTGGTCGACCAGACCGAAGCGCTGACCGCCATTGACGTCAACTCCTCGCGCGCCACCAAGGGCAGCGACATCGAGGAAACCGCCTACAACACCAACCTGGAAGCCGCTGACGAAGTGGCCCGCCAGATGCGCCTGCGCGACCTGGGCGGCCTGGTGGTGATCGACTTCATCGACATGGGTTCGGGCAAGCACCAGCGCGCGGTCGAAGACCGTTTGCAGCATGCGCTGAAGCAGGATCGCGCCCGCGTGCAGATCGGCAAGATCTCGCGCTTCGGCCTGCTTGAATTGTCGCGACAGCGCCTGCGTCCGAGCCTGGGCGAGTCCAGCCAGATCGTCTGCCCGCGTTGCGACGGCCACGGCCGCATGCGCAGCGTCGAGTCCCTGTCGCTGTCCATCATCCGCCTGGCGGAAGAACATGCGATGAAGGACAACACCGCGCAGGTGCTGATACAGGCACCGCCGGAAATCGCCAACTACCTGTTGAATGAAAAGCGTCGCGCATTGGTGGAGATCGAAACCCGCCACGACGCACCGATCATCGTCGTGGCCGACGACCAACTGGAAACGCCGCATTTCAACGTCAGCCGCCTGCGTGATGGCGAGACCGGCGAAGAAGTCGCCAAGCCTAGCTATCACCGCACCTCGCCGCGCAAGCTCGAAGTGCATGCGCTGACCAAGGCACACATGAACGTGCCCGACCTCCCGGCCGTTACGCACGTCGCCCCGGCCCAGCCGGCGCCAACGCGCGAAATCCGCGAAGAAGTGGTCGCCGTCGTCGCTGCGCCTGCCCGCGCAGCGGCTGCGCCTGCTTCCGGCGGTTTCTTCGCCTGGCTCAAGTCGATGTTCTCCTCCTCCGCCAGCGCGGCACCCGCGCCGGCAGACCGTGCGCGCAGTGATCGTCCGGACCGCAATGATCGCGGCGATCGTGATCGCGGCGAGCGTGGCGACCGCGGTGGCTCGCGTGGCAACGATGCCCGTCGTGGTGGCCGTGGTGGACAGCCGCAAGGTTCGCGTTCCGCCGGCGGTGGCAATCGCCAACAGGCGCCGGGCAAGCCGCAGCAGGCACCAGCCAAGCCCGCAGAGGCCCAGGCAGCCAAGGGCCAGCCGCGCGGCGAACCGCGTGGTGAGCCCCGTGGCGAACCGCGTCCGGAACGAAGCGAAGAACAGAAGTTGCTCGACGAGCAACGTCGCCTCGAGCAGCAGAAGAAGGAAACCGAGCGCCGCGAATTGCAGCGTCAGGAAAACATCAAGCGCGAGACGGAACGCCGCGCCGCCCGCGAGGCCCGTCTGGCCGCGCAGGCTGCAGAGACCGGCGGCGAAGTGTCTGGTGCGACGAGCGAGGCCAATGCCGAATTGGCTTCGGCTGAAGGCGTGGCGTCTGCGGACGGCAATCCGACCGCTGCTGCGGGCACTGAAGCCGCCGCTGGAGAAGGTGGACGTCGTCGTCGCGGCCGTCGCGGCGGCCGTCGCCGTCGTCGCCAGGATGGAACCGTCGCCGGTGAAGCCGCTGGCGCTGAAGACGGTAGCAGCTCGCAGTCCGAAATTGATTTCGAGGACGAGGAAGAAGGCGAGGGCCAGGAGACTTTCGAGACGACGAGCAGTGCTCCCGTTGCCTCGAATGCGCCGGTGCTGGCATCAACGTTCACCGTCACGTCCGCTGAGTCCGATTTCGACGACCTGCCGATGACCGAAGAAGTCGCCTCCGCACCGGTTCCGGCCTTCGTGGCTCCGGCGCAGCCCACTGTTGCCCCGCAGGCACCCGAGCCCGTGGTCGCGCCCGTGATCGCAAGCGCAACTCCCCTGAGCACGCCGTCGGTTAGCGAGGTCTATGCCCTGCCCGTCGAGCCCGCTCCCGTGCAACCCCTGGTTTCGATGACGATCGAGCCCTTGCCGGCTGCCAGCACGGCGGTGGTTCGCGAAGAAGTGCCGCTGATGGCCGTCGAACCCGAGTCGAGCGTGGCATGGCTGCCGGAACTCGAGCCGGTGGCGCAGATTGCCGAACCGGGCGAGATCGTGGAAGCAGAACTGAAGCACGACGAGTCGGTGGCCGATGCGGATACCAGTATCCGCAGCACGCCCGCAGTCTAGGCGATTGCCTTTGGTTGAAATGAAAAAGGCACCCTCGGGTGCCTTTTTCTTTGCTCAGGCCATGGCCGTCGGCTGGGTCAATCCATGCTGGGCCGCCATTCGCGCCAGCGCGATGATGTCCTTGATCCCGAGCTTGTCGAACAACCGATATTTGTGCGTGGCGACAGTCTTGCCACTGAGGCTGAGCCGGCGGGCGATCTCCTCCGCGCGAAGGCCCTGGCAAAACATCAGCGATATCTCCATTTCGCGGCGAGACAACAAGTCGAACGGCGACTGCTGGTTGCCGCCCAGGGCAATCTGTTGCGCGATCTCGATGCCGAGGTAGCGACGGCCCCTGGCGGCGTCCCGTATAGCGCGGACGAGCTCGGCCGAATCGCAAGCCTTGCCCAGATAGGCATGGGCGCCGGCATCGAGCAACCGGCGGGGCATCGGGCCGTCAACCTGCACAGAGACGATCACCACCCTCGGGCCCACCTGCCCTTTTACCAGGCGCTCGGTGACGTCCAGTCCGCTGACCCCGGGCAGGTGCAGGTCGCACACCACCACGTCGGGCTTGAGGCGCCTGATCATCGGCATGGCGTCTTCGCCACAACCGGCCTCGCCCACAACCTCCATGTCCTCCTGGCCGGCCAGGATCATCCGGTACCCCGTGCGCATCAGTCCGTGGTCGTCGAGCAAAAATACGCGAATCATTTGCCTACCCCTGGTTCAACCTGATCCCAAGCTACGGCCCGCCGGACGATAGCCGCCAGCGGGTGTTTCCCCATTGAGTTGTACGAAATTCCCTACCCCGGGCGGCCGCAGGCTAAAATCCCCGCCTTGGAGAGATGGCCGAGTGGTTTAAGGCAGCAGTCTTGAAAACTGCCGTAGGTGTGAGCCTACCGTGGGTTCGAATCCCACTCTCTCCGCCACTGCTTGCACCCCGCCCTGCTCCCAATGCTAGTCTGACCTCGGGCCCCCAGCCCGTCCGTCCACGCCAGCAAAGGAGAACGACATGGCTTTCCTGTCCAGTTCCGGCAGCTCGATGCGCGACATGAATATCACTCCCCTGGTGGACGTGATGCTGGTGCTCCTGGTGATCTTCATGGTCACCGTGCCTGCAATCTCCCATCCGATCCCGCTCGATTTGCCGCGGGATGGCGACAGCAAAGCGATCGCCCTCGAACCCATTCGCTTGCACATCGACGCCTCCGGCGCACTCAGCTGGAACGGCGCGCCGGTCACGATCGAGGAACTCGAGGCACGCTTCAGGGTTGAAGCCGCACGCGGGCTGACTTCGAATGGCGTCATTGACCCCAATCACCAGCCGCTGCTGAAGATCGATGCCGATCGCGGTTCGGAATACCAGTTGCTGGCGCAGGTGCTGGCGCGCGCCAACAATGCCAACTTGACCCGGATTGGATTCGTCGAACCGGTTGCGTCGCTCTAGCTAGGCGCGCCGGATCTCGGAGCACTTCAGCCGGTTGGCTTCGATCATCGGCGGAACGCGTTCGGCCAGGAAATCGATGAAAACCCGCACGGCCGGCAGCAGTCCGCGCCGTGACGGGAATACCGCGTGGCAGATTCCCTGTGGCAGTTGCCAGTCGGGCACCACGACTTCGAGGTCGCCGCTGCGCACCGCATCGGCACACACGGACTCCGGCAATAGCGCGATGCCCAGTCCTGCTTTCGCCGCCGCCATCAGCACGGGGAAATCGTGTGTCATCAGGATCGGCTGGAGTTCGACGCGCTCGACCGCGTTGCCTGGGCCGTAAAGCGTCCAGCGCTGCTTCGCTTCTTCCTCGCTCATGCTCAGGGTCGAATGCGAAACCAGTTCCGCCGGGGACTGGGGCCGGCCATGGTTCTTCAGATAGCCTGGGCTGGCGACGAGCAACTCATTGATCTGGCCGAAGCGACGCAGCACCAGTTCGCCATCGTCGTCGAGCTTGTTGCGAACCCGCAAGGCGACATCGAAGCCTTCCGGAATGATATCCACGCGTCGGTTGCTGGCATGCAGCTGCACGCGCACCAGTGGAAAGGCGAGCATGAATTCAGGAATCAGCTTGCCGAGAATTTCCTCGGCCAACGTCACCGGGGAACTGACCTTGATCAGGCCGCGCGGTTCCGCGCTGACGCGGTCCACCGCCTCGCGCGCCGCCTGTGCTTCGGCCAACATGCTCTGCGCGTGCCGATAGACGCTTTGCCCGACATCAGTAACCGCGAACTTGCGCGTGGAACGCTGCAAGAGGCGAACACCCAGGTCCGCCTCGAGCTGCGATACGCGCCTGCTCAAGCGCGACTTCGGAATGCCCAGCGCGCGCTCGGCTGCGGCATACCCACCATGCTCGACGACAATTGCAAAAAACTGCAGGTCATTGAGGTCAGGCGTGCTCATGCGATGCGCGTCGCGCCACCCATGTACGGACGCAAGACCATGGGCACTTCGATCGAGCCATCGGCCTGCTGGTAATTCTCCATCACGGCGACCAGCGCACGACCCACGGCCACGCCCGACCCGTTGAGCGTGTGCACCGGCTCCGGCTTGCCGGTGGCGGGATTGCGCCAACGCGCCTGCATGCGACGCGCCTGGAAGGCTTCGCAATTGGAAATCGAGCTGATCTCGCGATAGCTGTCCTGCCCGGGCAACCACACTTCCAGGTCATGGGTCTTGCTGGCGCCAAAGCCCATGTCGCCTGCGCACAACAGCAAGCGGCGATACGGAAGGCCGAGTTTTTCCAGCACCGCTTCGGCGTGAAGCGTCATCTGTTCGTGCAATGCGTAGCTCTCCGCCGGGCGGGCAATCGCGACAAGCTCCACCTTCTCGAACTGGTGCTGGCGGATCATGCCGCGCACGTCCTTGCCGTAGCTGCCCGCTTCGGCGCGGAAGCATGGCGTATGCGCAGTCATCAACATCGGCAGCTGCGCGTCTTCCAGGATGTCGTCGCGCACCAGGTTGGTCAGCGACACTTCCGCCGTGGGAATCAGGTAGCGACGCGTCTCGCCCACCGTCGTGCTGAAAAGATCTTCCTCGAACTTCGGCAACTGGCCGGTGCCGCGCATGCTTTCCGGATTCACCAGCAGCGGCACGTTGCACTCGGCATAGCCGTGTTCGTTGGTGTGCAGGTCAAGCATGAACTGCGCCAGCGCGCGGTGCAGGCGCGCCAGTTGTCCGCGCAAAACCGTGAACCGCGAGCCTGAAAGTTTCGCGCCCGCCTCCGCGTCGAGCCAGCCATTGCGCTCGCCCAATGCGATGTGGTCGAGCACCTTGAAGTCGAATTCGCGAGGCTTGCCGACGCGTTTCAACTCGACGTTTTGCGTTTCGTCCTTGCCGGGCGGCACCGAGGCGTCGGGCAGGTTCGGTACGCCCAGTGCGATGGCTTCCATCGTTGCCTGCAACTGCTCGAGCCGCGCTTCGGATTGCTTCAGCTCGTCGCCGAGGCCAGCCACTTCAGCCATCAGCGCCGAGGTGTCCTCGCCCTTCGACTTCGCCTGGCCGATCGCCTTGGACCGCGTGTTGCGCTGGTTCTGCAATTCCTGGGTTCGCGACTGCAGTTGCTTGCGCTCGCCCTCCAGCGCCTCGAAGGCGCCCACATCAAGCTGGAAGCCACGGGTGGCCAGCAAGCGTGCGGCAGTTTCGGCCAGTTGGCCGCGCAGGAGCGAAGGATCGAGCATCGGGGCATTCCAGAAATGAAACGGGACGCGGAATTATCGCCGCGTCCCGCCCATTCCCGCAACGAATGCCTGCAGTCAGCGGCCGCGCCGCCCCAGGAACCAGGCCATGGCCACGCCTGCCAGCAACCAGCCGAGTACCTGCTCGAGCATGGCGCCAATCGTAAAATCGGTCGGAAACCGGTACCAGTTCCAGTACGGGACGTTGATGGTCAGCCAGGAAAACAGGCCCAGCGCCGTGGCGATGAATACCCGCTTGGAAAACCCGAACGCGCCCAGTCCGAGCACGAAGGCGACCACCATCGCTGAAAGCGTGTCGGAGACGAACTGGGTCACGAGGTTGCCCGTCATGTCCATGCCGTCCTTGCCCTGCGGCTGATAGACGACGAACGCGTAGGGATTTGCCTTGGCCTTGTCCGAATACGCCTTGACTGCGGCTTCGTCCTTCATTTGCTCGCCCGTCAGTCCGGGCACCATGTAGATGCCGGGCGCCGACATGTTGGCGCTGGCG
>JAPLSI010000041.1 GCA_026398715.1 Gammaproteobacteria bacterium | reverse complement strand
ATCAACAAATATCCGCTCGACGCAGTGTTCGTGGAAATCATCATGCTCGCGATAGGAGACCAGATAGCGCAGCAGGCCGTCGCGGCCCAGGCGTGGGCCCTGGTAGTGCAGTTGCACGCTGGCCCAGTCCGGCTGGCCGGTCACCGGGCAATTGGACTTGAACAGGTGCGAGACCAGGCTCTCTTCCACCACCGCATCGGGATTGGCGTGCAGGAAGTCGGGCTGCGGTGGCCCGTAGTGGCTGATCTCTATCGGCAGGTCGTCGATCACCTCGCCTTCCAGGTTTTCTATCAGCGCCGACTGCTTCGAGGTGGGCGTACCCAGCACCACGGACACCGGCGCGCGCGCCGCCGCCGACAAGTCGCCCACCAGCTGCTGGCGCAAGGTGTCGGTGTCGGCGATGCGAGTCTGCATGTAGCTGTTGAGGTAGAGCTTGAAGCTCTTGGACTCGATGATGTTGGGGGATGTCGCCGGCACGCGGAACTCGGCCAGCGCCACGCGCGGCTTGCCACGCGCATCGAGCCAGCTCAGTTCGAAGGCATTCCAGATGTCCACGCCGATGAAGGGCAGCGGGTCACCGATGCCGAGTGCTTCGCGCTGCAGTGCACGCGAAATCGGAAACAACAGGCCCGGGTCGTAACTGCCGGAATACACGACCGGCTTGCCCAGGCTGGATTCGTTGATCGGGTCCATGGGTCTAGTCTGGCACGCGTCCCGATCAGCGGGGCGTGCTGGCGTTCAAGTAATCCAGGCTGATTTGCAGCAGGGTGCGCGTGCCCACGGCCAGGCCGCCTTCGTCCACGGTGAACAGGGGTGAATGGTTGGGCGCGGCCGTGGCCGGGTCGACGCCTTTGGCCGTGACGCCGACATACAGGAACACCGCCGGCACCAACTGGCCGTACATCGAGAAATCCTCGCCACCCGTGGACAGGGGAATTTCGCGCACGTTTTCGGCGCCCACGGCTTTTTTCACGCTGGGCAGGATGCGCGCCAGCAATTCGGGATGGTTGTACACGGAGGGATAACCGTCGGCATCGGGAATCTTCAGCTCCACCGTCGCGCCATGCGCGGCCGCGGTGTTTTCCGCCACCCGGCGCAATTCGGCGAAGGCCTGCTCGCGCATCGCCGGGTCGAAGGTGCGGATGGTGCCGATCAGCTCGACCTGGTCGGGAATGATGTTGGAGCGAAGCCCGCCCTTGATCATGCCGAAGCTGAGCACGACCGGCTGCGAGGCCAGGTTCATGCGGCGGCTCACGATGGTCTGTGCCGTGCCTACCAGGTCGCTGGCCGCGACGATCGGATCGACGCCCAGCCACGGCCGCGCGCCATGGGTCTGCCTTCCCTTCACCACGATGCGGAAGCTGTCGGCAGCCGCCATGAACGGCCCGCTTCGATAACCCACCTGCCCCACCGGCACCGTGCTGTGCACGTGCAGGCCGAACACGGCCTCGGGTTTGAAATCGGCGAACAGGCCTTCGGCCAGCATCTGTTTCGCGCCACCGGTTTCGCCTTCGGGCGCGCCTTCTTCGGCGGGCTGGAAGATCAGCATCACCTCGCCAGGCAGGTCCTTGCGCACCGATACCAGCGCCTCGGCCACGCCCATCAGGATGCTGGTATGCGCGTCGTGGCCGCAGGCGTGCATCACGCCGACGGTCTCGCCGTTGTAGATGGCGGTCGCTTTCGATGCGAAGGGCAGGCTGGATCGTTCGGTGACGGGCAAGGCATCCATGTCGGCACGCAAGGCAATGCGCGGACCAGGCTTGCCGCCCTTGATGATCGCAACGACACCGGTGTGGGCGATGCCGGTACGCACTTCGAGGCCGAGCGAGCGCAGGTGGTCGGCCACCAGCTTCGAGGTCTTGAATTCGCGGTTGCTCAGTTCCGGATTGGCGTGGATCTGCCGCCGCCAGGCGATGACGTGGGCGTTGACCTTCTCGCTGAGCGCCTGCGCATCAGGAACTTGCGCTTGCACGCTGGCCGGCAGGCACAGGGCCAGTACAAGGGCGGGCGGGATCAGGCGCATGGAAACTCCAGGGAACCGGGAAAACAATGATGGCCGCAAAAGCCTAGCACGCGGCCTCAGGGGCGATGTTCGCTGGCCAGGTAGTCATTGCTCTGCATCTCGATCAGGCGCGAGCTGGTGCGCTCGAATTCGCGCTCGAGGCGCACGCCCTGGTATAGCGACAGCGGATCGGCGGCGGCCGACAACAACAGGTTGACGTGCCTGTCGTAGAACTCGTCCACCAGGTGCACGAAGCGGCGCGCGACGTCTTCGCGGTCGGGACCCAGGCGCGGCACGCCCGAGACCAGCACGGTATGGAAACCGCGCGCGATCTCGATGTAGTCGGCCGCCGAGCGCGGGCCATCGCACAACTCGGCGAAATCGAACCAGGCGATGCCGTCGGCCTGCGCGCGCACGGCGATTTCCCGATCATTGATTTGCAGTGGCCCGCGCAAGCGCGGGGAATGCGCGGCGAGCCGTTCGAAGTGATCGCGCAGCGCGGCTTCGGACGGCTCGCCCAGCGGACACAGGTATGTGGCGGCGCGCTTGAGTTCGCGCAGGCGATAGTCCTGCGCGCTCTGTAGCTGCCATACCGTGCAATGGCTTTCTATCAGCGCGATGCAGGGCAGGAAGCTGGCGCGCTGCAAGCCGTCGCGATACAACTCCGACGGCGGGATATTGGACGTGGTGACCAGGGTGACGCCGCGGGCAATCAATTGGTCCAGCAGCCGGCCGAGGATCATCGCGTCGCCGATGTCGCCGACGAAGAATTCATCCAGCACCAGCACGCGCATGTCCTTTGCGAGGTCACGCGCGACGATGCTCAGTGTGTCGGCGGTATCGGGCAGCGCGCGCAGCCGTGCATGCACCTGGCCCATGAAGCGATGGAAATGCCAGCGTTGCCGCGGCACGTCGCCCAGGGTTTCCACCAGCAGGTCCACCAGGAAGGTCTTGCCGCGACCGACCCGACCCCACAGGTACAGCCCCGGCACGGCGACCGGATCGCGAAAGCGCGAGGCCAGCTTCTCGAGCAGGGAGGCGTCCTGCGCCGACCGCAGCGCCGCGTGGATTCGATCGAGTTCGAGCAATGCCGCCGCTTGCGCGTCGTCGTGCTGCCACTCGCCGCGCGCCACGCCTAGCGCGTAAGCCCGGGACGGCAGGATGCCGTTGATGGCGAGGCCCTCGTCGTCTGCCACGGGCGGTCAGCCCTCGAGCGGCGGCAGGTTCTTGCGCACGCCGTTCTTGATCGCCCCACGCAGGTCCAGCAGCCGACGATGGAAGAAATGCCCGGTGTCGGGCATGCGCACCAGCGTCGGCGCAGGATTCTGTTTCGCCACCCACGCGAATACGCCGGCGGCGTCCACGACCTCGTCCTGCTCGCCCTGGATCACCAGCCACGGGCAGGGCGGCGGCAACACGCCGGTAAAATCACGACGGCCAACCGGCGGCGCGATGGTGATCATCTGCTGCACCGGCAACTGGCGGGCCGCCTGCAGCGCCACCCATGAGCCAAACGAAAATCCGCCCAGCCACAGTGCGTGCCTGGGGTGCGCAGCGATCGCCCAGCGCGCCACGGCCAGCAGGTCGAGCACTTCGCCGCGGCCGTCGTCGAAACTGCCCTCGGAATTGCCGGTGCCGCGAAAATTGAAACGCACGCAAGTCAGGCCCAGCTCGGCCAACGCGCGCGAGGTCATCGTGACGACCTTGTTGTGCATGGTGCCGCCATCGGGCGGATTGGGATGGCAGACCACCGCGATCACGCGGCGCGCCTCGGACCGTACTGGCAATTCCACCGCCACTTCCAGCAAGCCCGCCGGGCCCGGCAGCATCAGGCTGCCGGTCGCATCGGGAAACGCGGGCGGTGGCGGGGCGACCGGACTCATGGCGCGATCATAGCCCGGGCCGGGCGAGGTCGAAGCCGAGCAACATCGGGTCGTGGTCGGAGGCGCGATAGGGATCGCCGTCAGGGTCGCTTTCATAACCAAACACCGGCGCTTCATCGGCGTTGACGTGCCATTCGGCGGCGCCGCGCAAATGCGGCGCCAGCGCCGGCGTCAGCAGGGCGTGGTCGAGCCGCCCGGCCTGGTTGTCGAAGTTGAAGGAGTACGGCAATTCGCCGCGCGCATCGGCGAAGGCATCGCGCCATCCGGCCGTGCGCAGCAGCTGCAGGGGATCTTCCATGGCATGCGAATTCAAATCGCCCACCAGCAGCGCGAGCTTGCTGCCGCTGCGGGTCGGGTCGCTGGCCAGCCAGGCGTCGAGCAAACGCGCCGATTCAACGCGGGCCGGATTCCAGCAGCCCTGGCCATCGCCCTGGTCGGCTTGTTTGCCGGTCGCCCGCTTGTCGTCTCGGCCACAGCCCTTGGATTTGAAATGGTTGGCGGCGACCACGAACACCGGGCCACGACCGGCACGGAAGGCCTGCGCCATCGGCACGCGCGAGAGCCCTGCGAACGGACCACCGCGCAACAGGGCGGCGCGGCCCTGCGGCTTCACCTTGCTGCTGCGATAGACCATCGCCACGCGAATGCCGTCATCACCCGGTCGGGCGCCCGCATCGACGATGCGGTAATCACGAATCGGACCGGCCGCATTCAGGGCCGCCACGAATTGCGCGAGCGACGAGTCCTTGCCGACGCCGTCGTTCTCGACTTCCATCAGCGCGGCGATATCGGGACGCAGCGCTTGCACTACCGCCACCAGCTTGCGCTGCTGTTCGGCGTATTGCGCTGCGGTCTCGGCGCCACGCTCGGTCGGGAATCCGCCGCCGCGACCATCGCCGTTGAACAGGTTGAGCAGGTTCAGGCTGGCGATGCGCACGTCGCCGGGCACGCTGGGCGCATCGGGTCGCGGCGCCTGGGCGACGTCGAGCTTGTCGGACAGTTGCAGCCGGTACTGGCCGCGGCGCTGGTCGAGCACGCCGGCGACACCGCGCAACACGCTGCCCACGCGCAGCGGATGTGCGTCGTCGAGCGGCTGCGGCAGGAACCACAGGTTGCGCGGGTCCTTGCTGGTGCGGTTGTCGTCGAGCAACAGCAGGCGGCGCGCGTTGTCTTGCCGCACGGCCAGCGCCGGCGCGCCCGGCAAGGCGATTTCAGTGGGCTGGAACAAGCGGCCGCCGAAGCTTGCGGCGATTTCGCCATAGCTGGCCACGCCACCGTTGCCGGTGACTGTGAGCGGTGCGGCGATGCGCAATTGCATGCCTTCGTAGCGCTCCCAGTCATCGGCGTGGCCGGGCGCTTCCGTAATCACGACCGGTTCGACCTGGCCGCGACCGATGACTTCGACCACCGTCTCGCCCAGGGCGGTCAGCGTCGCGCCCTTGTCGCCAAGTTCGACGACGCGACCGGACACGCGCACGCGATCACCGCTATGCAGCATGGGTTCGGCATTGCCCTCGTGCTGGATGAACAGGCCTTCGGCGGTCAGCGGGTCGCCATCGTCGCGCTCGGACTGCACGAACACACCTTGCAGGCCCTTCGCGAAATTACCGACGACGACGCCCTTCACGCTGACTTGCCGATCGAGCAAGGGGCTGGTCGCGCCCCGACCCTGCACTTCGGCAATCGTCACCTGGCCTGGCACGGGGACGTCGCGACCGGCGGCGCCGTCGGCGCTGTCTGCGCCCACCGGATCGGTCGCGGCCTGGCAGGCCGACAAGGAGCAGGCGGCGACCAGGGCGAGCAGGACCAACGGCGATTTCGAAACCATTGCACGACCTCCAGAGACGACAACGCCGCCCGAAGGCGGCGCTGGCAGGTAAGAACCGAGGATCTTACTTGAGTTGGGTCAGCATCCAGTCGACGGTCGCCTTGACCTGTTCGTCAGTCAGCGCCGGGTTGCCGCCACGCGCCGGCATCATGCCGGCCGCGCCGGTGTAGCCGTTGATTGCATGCAAGTGCAGGGTGTCGACGCCCTGGGCGATGCGCGCGCCCCAAGCCGCCTTTTCGAGCTTCGGTGCGCCGGCAACGCCGCCGGTATGGCAGCCGGTGCACAGCGCGCCGTAGATGGTCGCGCCATCCAGCGAGCCGCCATAGGCAACCTCGCCCTTGGCGGCGTCGGCGGCCGCCTGCGCAGCGGCTGCTTGCGCGGCGGCGCCCGTGGCGCCGGCAAAGACCGCGCCCACGGGCTGGATGCGGGCCAGCGTCGCGGCTTCCGCGGCGGGATTGGGTTCGGGCGGCTTGATGCCGTTGATGTAGGCGCCCAGAAGGATCAGCGCGATGGTGATGCCCACCAGGATGCCGATGACCTGGGAGAAGTGCTTGAGGAATACGAGGTCGTGGTTGCGCACGTGGGTCCGGTGCGGGCCGCAGCCCGAATGAAGTCAAGGCGGCGATTATATCGGTCTGGCCCCGCCCAGCGGAAGCGCCAGCCGCCGGGCGCTTGACCGCAGGCAGTACTTGCGTGGTAATCCGGCCATGTCCGCCCCTTCGCCTCCGGATCGTGTGATCGACCCGCCGCGCGTGACGGCCGTCCGCCGCCAGGACTGGACCGTCCTGCGCAAGAGCGGACTGCTGCTCGCGCTGGCCTACGCCCTGCTGTGGCTGGGGCTGACGTCGGTTTCGCACGTGCTCTGGTTCCTGCCTGCGGGCCTGCGCCTGGGCTCGCTGTGGCTGATCCCGTCGCGTCGCTGGCACTGGCTGGCGCTGGGCGAATGGTCGGCCCAGGCCTTCACGGCCAGCCTCGGCGACTGGGCCTTGCTGGATACGCGCTTCCTGGCGATGAGCGTCTGCCCGTGGCTGATCTACGCCCTGGTGGTGCGCGCGGTGCGCGGCCGGGAGACCCCGGTGCAGATCGACGACCCGCGCAGCATGCTCACCCTGCTGGGCACCGGCCTGATCAGCGCGGCGCTGGTGTCGCCGGTGCTGCAACATTTCATTGTCGACGACTCCGGCCGGCTGGACGGCATGGCCGGCCTGTTCGCCTTCCTCTACGGGGACTTCATCGGGCAGCTGGTGCTGGCGCCGTTGCTGGTGCTTGTCGCCCACGAGGTTTCCCGCCAGCGGCTGCGAGCCTCGCTGTGGATGGACGTGGCGTTGCAGTTGCTGGTGTCGCTGTCCGTGTTCTGGCTGGTGCGCGCCCGCGACGACCTGGCGCCGTACGTGCTGTTGCTTGCGTTCGCGCCGATCTTCTTCGTCGCCTTCCGGCAAGGCTGGGAAGGCGCCGCGATATCGGTGGCGCTGGTCGGCATGCTGATCCAGGGCCTGACCGAAATGGGCATGGTGCCGGTGGACATGCGCGTGCTGCAGCTGGCGCTGGCGGTGGTCGGCGGCGGCGGGTTGGTGCTGGGCGCGGCCAGCAGCGAATTGCGACGCAGCCACGAGCGGCTTGCGCAGCGACATCGCGAACTGGGCGCGATGAACCGGACCCTCAGTGATGCCGCCCACGAGTTGCGCAGCGTCAGCCAGCGACTGGTCCGGCTGGAAGAACAGGGCCAGCGCGAACTGGCCGGCGAACTCGACTACGAAATCGGCCGATCAATCCATGCGCTGAGCACGCGAATCAGCCTGGCCTTCCGCGACGTACGCGACGAAAACATGTTGCGACTGCTCGAGTCGATGCGCGAACAGGTGCGCGAGATGCAGGAGAGCCTGCGCCGCGTGCTGCGGCAGTTGCGGCCACAAGCGCTGGACACGCACGGCCTGCGCGAGGCTATGGCTTTCGGACCGCTGCGCGACATGGCCGAGGATGCGGGCATCCACTACGAAACCGCGTTCGGTGGCCGTGTTGAAGCGTTGAACGACGATACCCAGACCACCGTGTACCGCATCTGCCAGGCCGCCGTGCGCGACGCGAGCCGGAGTCAATCGGTTCGTCGCCTGCGGCTGCGCGTGGACGTCCTGCCGGGAACCGACAATCGACTGCAGGTGCAGATACAGATAGACATCGAGGCGACGCCGTTCCTGGATTTCCCGATCGAGCCCAATCCACTGGCGGCCATCACCGACCGCGTGCTGGCCCAGCAGGGCAGTTACTGGGTCGAGTTGCAGTCACCCGGGGTGCGCCACCACATCCAGTTCGAAGAAGGCGGCGAAAGCCTGTTCTGACTGCACGCCAGTTTCGTGGCGGGTCTCGCCGGCTGCGACAGGCTTTCCGGCATCATGGCGACATGGGCACGCCGGCGAACCAATTCCTCCTCTACCACGGCAACGACCTGGAGATGCTCGCCGGCATACTCGCCGCGGAATTGGCGCGACCGGTGCCGGGCCGCGAGCTGCTGGCGCCCGACACCATCCTCATTCCGCAGCCGGCGATGCGCCGCTGGTTGCAGAAGACACTGGCGGAAACCCACGGCATCGCCGCCAACCTGCGCTTTCTTGCGCCAGGCGAATTCGTGCGCGAGGCGCTCGACGCCAACGTGCCCGGCGCCAGTGACGAAGCCGTAGGCGATGCCGAGGTGCTGCGCTGGCGACTGTGGCGCGTGCTTGCCGATCCGCAGGCCATGGCCGAACCGGTGTTCGCGCCGTTGGCGCCGTTGTTCCGGCGACCCGGCGATGCGCTGGCGCCGTGGACGCTGGCTGGCGAGCTGGCATCGGCCTTCGAAAAATACCAGGCCTGGCGACGCGACTGGCTGCGCCGGTGGGACAGGGGCGCCGACAGCGAAGACTGGCAGGCGCAGTTGTGGCGGCGCGCGACGCGCGGCCTGGTCCATCGCGGCCGTCGGCTGGACAGCTACCTGTCGCGCTTCGACGGCAACGCAGGCCAGATGCCCGCCGGGCTTCCGCCGCGCGTGTTCGCCTTCGCCTGCCAGAACGTTTCGCCGGACGTCCTGCGTGTCATCGCCTCCAGCGCGCGTGCAGGCACGCTGCATTTCTTCTTCCTGTCGCCGGTGGCCGGCTGGTGGGGCGACCTGGTAAGCGCGCGTGAACGCCTGCACGCCAATGCCGACGCCGTCTTCGGCGACCTGGAAAATCCGCTGCTGCGCGCCAATGGCGCCGCGGGGCGGGATTTCGTCCGCACGCTTTTTTCCTACGAAGTGGTGCATCCCGACAAGGACTTCCCGCTTTACGTCCCGCCCGACCCGAAAATCCGCACCGGCTTGCTGCATCGCCTGCAGCGCGACCTGCTGGCGCGTCGCGCCCCGCCGGCCGATGCCGCATCGCAGCCGGCCTTCGATGCCGCCGCCCTGGCCGATGGCAGCCTGCAGGTGCACGCCTGCCACACCCGCCTGCGCGAGGTGCAGGTGTTGCACGACCAGCTGCGCGAGCTGCTCGAGCGCGATCCACGCCTGCAGCCTCGCGAGATTGCCGTGCTCACGCCGGACATCGATGCCTATGCGCCGTTCGTGCAGGCGGTCTTTGCCGGCGAGGCCGGTTCGAACCCGGTCATTCCCTACGCGCTGAGCGACGGCAGCAGCATCGCCAACAACGCGGTCGCCGAGGCGTTCACGCGATTGCTCGACCTGCCCGACTCGCGATTCGCCATCAACGATGTGCTCGACCTGCTGTCGGTGTCGGCGATTGCCGAGCGCTTTGAACTCGAGACCGCCGACTTCGATTCACTGCGGCAATGGCTGGGCGCTGCGGGCGCGCGCTGGGGCCTGAATGCCGAACACCGCGCCGAGCTCGACGCGCCGCCCGAAGCGGCCTTCAGCTGGGCCTGGGCCCTGGATCGCCTGCTACTAGGCCACGCCACGGGCAATCCGGCGATGATCGCCGGCGTCGCGCCGTTGCCCACGCTGGAGGGTGGCGACCTGCTGGTGCTTGACCGGCTTTTGCACGGACTGCGCCGGCTCGCCCATTGGCAGCGTGCGCTGGCCGTGGCACGCGTGCCAGCCGACTGGTCGGCGGCTCTGGGCGCATTGCTCACCGATTTCTTTCCCGAACGCGCGCGCGACAACGCCGACCGCGACGCCATCGACGGCCTGCGGGCGCACGTGGCGACGTTCGCCCGACAGGCAGCGCAGGCGCGCGTGTCTGCCGACGTTCCCGCGCCCGTCGTGCGGGCCTGGTTCAAGGCGGCCCTGGCCGAAGGCGACGGTCGCCAGCCGTTCCTCACCGGCGGCGTCACCTTCGGGCGAATGGTTCCGATGCGCCTGGTGCCGTTCAAGGTCATCTGCCTGTTGGGAATGAATGACGGCGAGTTTCCGCGCCGCGATCCGCCGGGCAGCCTGAATCGACTGGCGGCCCAGCTGTCGGGGCCCCATCGGCAAGTGGGCGACCGCTCGGTGCGCGACGACGACCGCGGCTTGTTCCTGCAGTTGTTCGCCGCGGCCACCCAGGCTTTCTACGTGAGTTATCTCGGACGCGACCCGCGCAGCGGTGAATCGCTGCCACCGTCGGTGGTGGTTTCGGAACTGCTCGATGTCGCTGCGCAATATTTCGCATCGCCCGATCGCGCCCGCAAGGAACTGACCGTCGCGCACCCGCTGCAGCCCTTCTCGGTCGCCGCCGTCGGCGGCGACGTGGGCGAGGGCAGCGACGCGCGACGTTTCACCTACCAGGCCGGTTGGGCCAATGCGGCGGCGCTTACGCGCTCGCAACGCGCGGCGCCGCCCGCCTTCGCCGCGCCGCTGGCCGAGCAGGCCGTCGCGACATCCAGCGACTGGACGCGCGACCAACTGGTGCGCGTGCTCAGCCACCCGGCCCGCGCCTACCTCACCCAGCGACTCGGCCTGCGCCTGCCCGATGCACAGGACCGGCTGCCCGACGAAGAACCGTTCGACAGCAACCAAGGGCTGGAGCGTTTCCAGCTCGACGCGCGGGTGCTGGATGCCTGCCTGGACGACCCGACCTTGTCGCTCGACGCGCTGGCCATGCAGCTACTGGCGGAAGCACGGATCGCGCCGGGCGCGGCCGGCCGCGTGGCGGTCGCGGAATCCCTGAAACGTCTCGGCCCTGCGCTTGGCGCCTGGCGCGGCCGTGGCGGACCGCCGCGAAAACTGGCCTACAGCCTCGACCTGGACGGACTGCGCCTGGACGGCGTGCTGTCGCGCGTGCACGCGGACGGGATGCGCCAGTTCAGCGACAGCAAGGGCCACGGCAAGACCGTGCTCGCGCTCGGCGTGGATGCGCTGGCATGGTTTGCCTGCGGTGAAACCGCGCCCATCGAGCGCATCGTCAGCGGCGCCGCGCTGCAACGCATCGAACCGATTCCCGTCGCCCAGGCGCGAGACAAGTTGTCGGCGTTGCTCGCGCTGGCGCAACAGGCGCAGGCGAGTGCGCTTGTTTTCATGCCGCGCGCCGGGCTGGCCATGGTTGCCGCCGACGACCTGGACCAAGGCCTGCGCGCTGCGGCGAAGGCATGGTCGGACAAGCATGGCGAGGGCGCCGATGCCTGGGTGCAACTGGCCCTGCGCGGCGGCATGCCCTTTGCCTCCGACCCCGCCATCACCCAGGCGTTCGCAAACCTCTCCCATCAGGTCTTCGGCGGGCTGCCGGGCATGTCTTCCGGCGGCGCGGCGCTCGATGATCACCAAGGGCAGCCATCCGATGGATAGGGCGCTCGACCTGGGCCTGGCTTTACCGGTGCGCGGCGTGCAGCTGATCGAAGCCAGCGCGGGCACCGGCAAGACCTTCACTGTCGCGACCTTGTATTCGCGACTGGTGATCGAATTCGCCATTCCCGTGCCGCGCCTGCTGGCCGTCACCTTCACCGAGGCGGCCACGAAGGAGCTTCGCGAACAACTGCGCAAGCGCCTGCTGCAGGCGCGGCAGCTGCTCGAACAACCCGCCCTGGAATCGTCCCTGGCGCCGGCCGACGGCGACTCCGCCGAGACAGCGCTTGGCAAGCAACTCCTGCGTGACGGGGTACAGCGCGAGGGCGCGCAGCCTCTGCTTTTGCGCCTGCGCCGGGCCGTCGAACAGATGGACATCGCGCCCATCCACACCATCCACGCCTTCTGCCAGCGGGCGCTGAACGAACACGCGCTAGAGGCCGGCCAACCGCTGGCGCCGCGCGAACTGCTCGCCAACGAGGCCTTGCTGCGCGAGGAAGTGGCGCTCGAATTCTGGCGCCGCCATTCGCTCGACGCCAACGATGCGCAGGCCCTTCTGGCGGTCTGGGACTCCCCCAAGAAATTGGCCGACAGCCTGCGCGACCTGCTCGCGTTGGATGCCATCACGCCGATGCCGCCGGCGGACACGAGTGCGCACGCACAGTCGGGCCTGCTTGCCGCCCGCGAAACGCTCGCCATCGCCTTCAACGCCCACGGCGACCAGGCGCGCGAGCTGCTGCGCAAGGCCTTCGCCGCCAAGGAAGTGAACGCGCGCTACAGCAAGGACGAGGCCGTGGATCCGGTCTGGAATGCGCTTCGCGAATGGCAGGCCGATCCGGCAGCTTCCGATCCCGATACCGACAAGCTCGCCAACTACAGCGCCAGTTCGCTGCTGTCCAAGACCAACGCGCGCAAGCCCACGCCTGTTTCGCCGCTGTTCGACGCCATCGAAGCCTGGGCATGCGCGACGCAGGCAAGCGTGGCGGCGCTGGATGGCCGCAAGATCGCCATCGTGCATGCGGCGCGCGATTTCGCGATGGCGCGCATCGACGCGCTCAAGCACCAGCGCGGCATGCTCGGCTTCGACGACATGATCCGCGGCGTCGCCCATGCACTGGACGCCGACGACGGCGGTCGCTTCGCTGCGGCGCTGCAGAACCAGTACGCGATCGCACTGGTGGACGAATTCCAGGACACCGATCCACGCCAGTGGGCGATCTTCCGCCGCCTGTTCGCCGAAGCCGGCGCGCACGACGACGGTACGCCGCGCGCCCTGTTCCTGATCGGCGATCCGAAGCAGGCGATCTACCGCTTTCGCGGTGGCGATGTCGCCACCTACCTGGCCGCGCAGGAAGAAGCAGACCAGCGGCATCCGCTGCCGACCAATTTCCGCTCGCGCCCGATCGCGCTTCAGGCCGTGCAAGCCTTGTTCGAGATCAATGGCGAGGGCGCGTTCGACCAGCGCGGCATTGAATTCGAGAAGGTCGTTGCCGGTGGCGCCTGCGGCGACGACGCCCTGTGCATAGACGGCCAGGCCGCACCCGGCCTGGTCTTCCAGTGGTTGCAGCCCGATCCATCGGGCGAGGGCATCGACAGCGTGCGCGAGCAGGCAACGGCAGCCTGCGTGCTGGCCATCCACGAGCTGCTTGCCCAAGGCCAGGCCGGCCGAGCGGTGATGACCGATCGCGAGGGCAAGTCCCGCCCGGTCGCGCCGCGGGACATCAGCGTGCTGGTGCCGCGCAACGACGATGCCGCGCGCATCCAGCGCGCGCTGTCCGACATCGGCATTCCCAGCGTCGCCGCTGGCCGCAACAGCCTGTACCACACCGACGAAGCCCTGCACCTTTGCTGGCTGCTGCATGCCTTGCTCGCGCCGGGCGACGACGGCCGCCTGCGCACCGTACTGGCCTCGCCGTTGTTCGGGCTGGATGCCGCGCAGATTGCCGCGCTGGATGTCGACCTGCCGGCCCACCGTGCCTGGCAGGATCGCTTCCAGGCGTGGCAGGCGCGCGCGCGCCGGCACGGGCCGATGGCCTTGCTCGGCGAACTGTTCGCCGAGCAGGCGCCGCGCTTGCTCGGCTGGCCCGACGGCGAGCGACGGCTTAGCAACTACCTGCAACTGGCCGAGGAATTGCAGGCCACGGACGACCTCGCGCTGGGCCTTGGCGGCCTGCTGTCGGGACTCGAGCGACGGATCGAGGATGCCGACCCGCGCAACGATGCCGAGCTGCTGCGACTGGAGTCCGACGCCCGCCGCGTCCGCATCATGACCCTGCATGTCAGCAAGGGATTGACGCTCGACCTCGTATTCCTGCCGTACGCCGCCACCACCAGCAGCAGCGCGCGCACCAGCGTGCCGCCGATGGCGCGCTTCCACGACGGCCTGTCGCGGGTCGGTCATCTGTTTCCGCCGAAGGACGACTTGGCGCGCAAGCAAGACGCGCGCGAAGATCGGGCAGAGCACATCCGCCTGCTTTACGTCGGCCTGACCCGCGCGCGCCTGGCGACCTGGGTAGGCTGGGGCGCGACCAAGGATGCAAACAAGACCGCGCTGGGCTGGTTGTTGCATCGCAGTCCGGGCGCGGACGACGTGGCACGCTTCGACGACGAGGCGGCGCATGCGCGATTGCAGCAATTGCAGGCCCGCGCACCCGGCGCAATCGCCATCCGGGATCCGGCGGACACCTCGCAACTTGCCACGCTTCAGCGACTGGATTTCACCGAGTCCGATGGCGCGTCGCCGGCGAGGGTCGCGCGACGCGTGATCGATCGCGACTGGTGGGTCTACAGCTTTTCGCAACTCTCGCGTGAAGACAGTGGCTCGGATACGCGCGGCGCCGGTGACGAAATCGAGGCCCTGCCGCTGGTGCGTTCGCGTTTTTCCGGCAGCCGTTTCGGCAACGCCCTGCATGAGGCGCTGGAACGCGTCGATTTCGCCGCCTGGCTCGACTGGCGCGATGCCTTGCCGCCGACCGGGCAACTCGAGGCGGTAGCCAGCGCCTTGCGTAACTGGGGCTACGCGAGCGACCTGGACCAGGAGGAAGGATTGCCGCTGCTGACGGCGCTGGTCAGCGAAACGCTGAACGCGCCGATGCCTGAGGGCACGCGCCTGGCAGCGCTGCCGCACGCGGACCGCTGCATCGAAATGGAATTCCACCTCGCACTGGCGCCCTTCGCCGTCGATGCCTGGCTGTCGCTGCTGCATGCGCACGGCCTGTTACCCGACCGCGCCGGCTTCGGCCTGCGGCAACGACTGGAGGGTTTGCTGACCGGGCGGATCGACCTGGTTTACCAGGCCGATGGCCGTTACTACGTACTCGACTACAAATCAAACCAGCTGCCCGACTACGGGCGCGACGACGTGGCGCTGGCGATCCGCGAAGGCGAATACGACCTGCAGTACCTGCTGTACACCCTCGCCCTGCATCGCTGGCTGCGCTTCCGGCTGGGCGCGGACTACGACATCGACCAGCACCTGGGTGGCGTGCGCTATGTGTTTTGCCGCGGCCTGGATCGCGATGACCCCGCGCACCCGGGCGTGCACGCATTGCGATTGCCCAGCCACGCGATACTGGCGATCGATGCGCTGATGCAGCACGGAGCGACGCCGACATGAGCCTGCTTGCCTCATTGTGGCGGGAAGGCTGGCTGCGCAACGTGGACCACGCGCTGGCGTTGAGCCTTCGCCACGCGCGCGAGGAAACCAGCGAGTGGGTGCTGGTAGCCGCCGCGTTGGCCAGTCGCGCGCTGGGCAACGGCCACAGCCGCCTGCCGCTGGCGCGCTCCGACGAGCTGTTTGCCGAGATCGACGCCACCCGCGATGCGCCCGCGCTGCCACCGATCGAGGACTGGTTGGCGATGCTGGCGGTATCGCCCTGGGTGTTGGATGCAGATCGGCACGACGAAACCAGCCACGACCCCGCTGGCGTCGTGCTGGTACTGGAAGGCGATGCAATCGCCCTGCGCCGCTACCACGATTACGAATGCCGGCTCGCGAGCGCCTTACTCGAGCGCGCGAAGGCCGGATCGCGCCTGCAATTGCTGACCGGCGGACCGGGTACCGGCAAGACCACGCAAGTGGCGCGGCTGATGGTGCAATTCAGCCAATCGGCATTGCCAACTTCGCCGACGCCGCCCCGAATCCTGCTTGCCGCACCCACGGGCAAGGCGGCATCGCGGCTTTCGGAATCCGTGCGTGAATCGTTGGCCCGGCAAGTGGACGCCGGTGATCTTGACGCCGCGCTGGCGGGGCGGCTGCCGACCCAGGCCAGCACCTTGCACCGCATGCTGGGCTGGCAACGCGGCGGCGGGTTCCGCCACGACCACGACCATCCCCTGCCCGCCGACCTGGTGATAGTGGACGAAGCGTCGATGGTGGACCTGCCGATGATGTGCAGGCTGGTCGAGGCGGTTGCGCCCCAGGCCCTGCTGGTGCTGGTCGGCGATCGTGACCAGTTGCCGTCGGTGGAAACGGGCGACGTGCTGGCCGCACTGTGCGAGGCCAGCGAAGCCGCCGGATCACCGCTGTCTGGCAGCCGCACCCATCTCACCCACAGCCATCGCCAGGGCGAAGACGTGGACGTGCCGCAGCTGGCGCGACTGGTGCGCGACGGCGATGCCGACGGCGCGATCGCGGGCCTGGCCAATAACGGATTCCGCGGCGTGTCCTGGCGCAGCGAAGGCGACCACGGCCTGCATGACGGCTTGCTGGCGCAAGCCCTGCCTGCCTACCGGTCGTTGCTCGATGCGCCCGATGTCGCAAGCGCCCTGCAGCGCGCCCGCGAATTTCGCGTGCTGTGCGCCGTGCGCGAGGGGCTTTCGGGTAGCGCGACCATCAACGCCCTGGTCAGTCGCGCGCTTGATCCGTTGCGCGGCGGACAGGGCTGGTTTCGCGGACGCCTGCTGCTGGTAACCGAGAACAGCTACCGGCAACAGTTGTTCAACGGCGACATCGGCATCGCCTGGCCGGACGAACAAGGCCAGATGCGCGCGTGGTTCGATACCGACGACGGCCCCCGGGCGTGGTTGCCGGCGGCGATTCCCGCGCACGAGTCGGCCTTCGCGATGACCGTGCACAAGGCCCAGGGTTCCGAGTTCGGCGAGGTCGCCTTCGTATTGCCAGAACGCGGCGCGCGGGTGATATCGCGCGAACTGGTCTATACCGGGCTGACTCGCTGCCGCCGCGCCGTCACGTTGTGGGCGACCGAATCGGTGTTACGCGAAGGCATCGCCCGTCGGGCGCAACGCTGGAGTGGCCTGGCGGAGCGGCTGGGCGCGACTTGAATCGAGCGCGCCGGTTCGGCACGCCCGGCTCGACTTAAAGCGCGTCGAACTCGCCCTCGTCCATCACGATGAAGCTCCACAAGGGCAGGCCGCGGCCGCGCCACTCGACGCTGGCCGCCTGCAAGGCTTCCATTGCTGTCTTGAAATCTTCGCGCGC
>JAPLSI010000277.1 GCA_026398715.1 Gammaproteobacteria bacterium | reverse complement strand
GTTGGACAGGCCGTTGTTGGCTTCGTTGGGAATGCCGGCGCGCTCGGGCTTGATTTCCAGGTCCGGCGTATAGCCGCCGCCCTGCACCAGCAGGTCGGCGATGACACGATGGAATACGGTGCCGTTGTAATGCCCGTCGCGCACGTAGGAAAGGAAATTGGCGACCGTGCGCGGGGATTTTTCAGGATAGAGCTCGACCACGATGCGGCCCATGCTCGTCTCCAGCAACACGCGCGGACCCGCCACCGCTGCGGGCTGGCCCGGGACCTGGTCGGGAAGCGCAACGGCGCTGCTTTGGGTCTGCGCGAGAGCAGGCGAACCCATCAAGGCAGCCATCAACAGGAAGGCGGAGGCGAACGTAAGGGTCTTCATACGGCCATTTTACCAGCCAGAGTGCGTGACGATGGGGCGACGTGCCAGGAATCGCGCGCAGTAGTAAGGTGGCGTTCCCTAAGCGAGGAGAGTCCGATGGTCCGGCATGCCGCAGTCCTGTTCGCCCTGGCGCTGGCCGCGCTGCCCCAGGTCGCCTCGTCCCAGGCCTCGGCAGTCGAATTGCCCAGGACGTCTTCACCGGCCAAGGCCCGGCTCTATTTCATCAGTCCTGCCGACGGCCAGGTCGTCAAGGGGCCGGTGACGGTTCGCTTCGGCCTGCAGGAAATGGGTGTCGCGCCTGCCGGCGTCGTCGCCGAGGGCACGGGACACCACCACCTGATCATCGATTCGCCGCAGCCGGCCCTGGACATGCCCCTGCCCAAGGACGACAAGCACCTGCACTTCGGCAAGGGCCAGACCGAGGCCACGGTCGTGCTGGCGCCCGGCAAGCACACCCTGCAACTGGTGCTGGGCGACGCCAACCACATCCCGCACCAGCCGCCGGTGCTGTCGGCGCGCATCACCATCACCGTCAAGTAGCCGGGCAGGGCGGCGAGGGCTCCGGTAAAATGACCGGTCAAGCATTCCCGAGCATTTCCCGATGACCTGCCGCACCCGATTCGCCCCCAGTCCCACCGGCTTCCTGCACATCGGCGGCGCTCGCACCGCGCTGTACTGCTACCTCGAAGCGCGCCAGCGCGGCGGCAAGTTCATCCTTCGGGTCGAAGACACCGATCGCGAGCGGTCCACGCAGGAAAACGTCCAGGCCATCCTGGATGCCATGGACTGGCTCGGCCTGGAATACGACGAGGGTCCGATCTACCAGACCGACCGCCTGGATCGCTACCGCGAAGTGGCGGAGAAGATGATCGCCGACGGCCTGGCCTACTACGCCTACGAGACCCGCGAAGAACTCGAGGCCATGCGCGACGCCGCGCTGGCCGCCAAGGAAAAGCCGCGCTACAACGGCCATTACCGCGACCTGGGCGCGCCCTTCCGCGAAGACCCCAATCGCGTCATCCGGTTCAAGAATCCGCCGACCGGCACGGTCGTGTTCGAGGACAAGATCAAGGGCCGCATCGAGTGGAGCAACACCGAGCTCGACGACCTGGTCATCTTCCGTTCCGATGGCTTCCCGACCTACAACTTCGCGGTGGTGATCGACGACATAGACATGGGCATCACCGACGTGATCCGCGGCGACGACCATGTCAACAACACGCCGCGCCAGGTCAACATCTACAGTGCGCTGGGCGCCAAGGTTCCCTACTTCGCGCACATGCCGATGATCCTCGGCCCCGACGGCGCGAAATTGTCGAAGCGCCATGGCGCGGTCAGCGTCATGCAGTACCGCGACGACGGCTTCCTGCCGCACGCGTTGCTCAACTACCTGGTTCGGCTGGGCTGGTCGCATGGCGACCAGGAAATCTTCAGCCGCGAGGAAATGACCAAGCTGTTCCGCATCGAGGACGTCAACCAGTCCGCGTCGCGGTTCGACATCGAAAAACTTTCCTGGCTCAACCAGCATTACCTCAAGACCGATGAACCCGCGGCAGTGGCCACGCACCTGCTCTGGCACCTGCAGGCCGCCGGCTATGACCTGGAAAAAGGCCCGGCGCCCGCAGACGTGGTGCTGGCCTTGCGTGACCGCGTGCAGACGCTGAAGGACATGGCGGCGCGCGCGGCGGTCTGGTACCTGCCATTGACCGCGTATGACGATGCTGCGGTTGCCAAGCACCTCGTGCCGGCTGCAGCCGCGCCCCTGGGCGAAGTTCGCGAGCGGCTGGCTGCGCTGGCGGACTGGAGCGCCAGCGGTGTGCACGACGTGCTGGCGGCGACCGGCGAGGCGCTGGGCGTCGGACTGGGCAAGATTGCGCAGCCGCTGCGCGTGGCCATCACCGGCACGCAGGTGTCGCCGTCCATCGAACACACGGTGTTCCTGGCCGGCCGCGACCAGGCGCTGGCGCGAATCGATGCGGCGCTTGCGATGGTCGAAGCTCGCGGCGCTTGAAACACCCGGTGGCAAGGCCCAACCTAGTG
>JAPLSI010000094.1 GCA_026398715.1 Gammaproteobacteria bacterium | reverse complement strand
ACCTTCAGGCCGATGATGTCCTGCTTGAAGGTGAAGCCCTCGCCCAGGCCCAGCGCGGCGCCCACTTGTTCGGTGTCGAAGCGCTGTTGCGCAAAGCTCAGCTCGACGCGGTCATGGAAGCCGACCAGCACGCCAGCGTCGTCCAGGTGGTAGTCGCCGACGTTCACGCGGGTGTAGAAGGCGGTCGCGCCGATCTGGTCACGCGATCCGTAGCCGCCAATCACGGCCCAGGGCGTCAGGCCGCCGCCGGCAGCGCCTTCCAGCTGGGTAACGCCGCCGGTCAGCAGGAGTTTGCCGCCGGTATCGAAATCGCTGTCGTCGTCGCTGTCCTGCGCGAAGGCGGCTGGCGCGGCCACTGCGATGGCCAGGAACAAGGCGGCGCGATGCAGGCCAGCGCGACGCGAACCCCTGCGACCCGAACCCGTGCCATGCAGCCCGACAATATCTTCAGAAACAATCATGTTCGTGTCCCTGGCTTAGTTGGAGGCGGGCTTGACAGGCGTGGCTGCGGCGGTGGCCGGTGCCGGTGCACTTGCGGCGGGTTTTGGCGGCGCAACGCGCACGAGGCGCCACGCTTCGCTGACGCCGTCGCCACCGGCGTCGCCGTAGTTCTTGTCGGATGCCCAGCGATACAGCGGCTTGCCGCGCAAGGCCCACTGCTTGCTGCCGTCGTCGCGCACCGCCAGCGTGAAGGGGCCCTTCGGCACGGCGCCGGGTTCGGCCTTCAACGGCGGCCAAAGGAGGCGACACTGGTTGTTGCAGTCGCTCTTGCCCAGCGTCTTGTCGTTGACGTAGGTGTAAAGCCCGCGCCCCTTGGTATCGACCAGGATGCCGTCGAGCTTGCGGATGGGCGGGTCGCCGGATGGCGCTTTGGCGGCGGCGTCCTGCGCCGCCGACGCGGTGGCCACGCACAACAATGCACCGGCCAACAAAATGGATTTGATCATGTCGCTCCCCTGGTAGTGGCCGCGGCGATCGCCGCGTCACTGCCTATACGAGGCCTCCCGCCCTTCTGGATGCAGGGCCGCGTGATGTGTTTGTGAAGGTGTTTTAGTGAACTGCATCCAGTTTCCATGGGCCCGCGTATTCGAGCTGACAGTCGTAACCACGACTGCCCCCAACGGAGAAGACCCATGTCAAAACTCATTTCCACAAGCCTCGCCCTGGCGATGGTCGCAGCGCTCGCATCACTGGCGCCAAACGCGCGCGCCGCCGACCACCTCGACTCGCCCACCGTCAAGACCGATCCCGCGGCCGACATCAACGACGTCTATACCTTCACCAACCCCAACGATGCGCGCGAGCTGATCGTCGCCGCCACGCTTATTCCGCTGGCCACCAGCGCGACCCGGTTCTCGAACTCGGTGGCCTACCGGTTCCATATCGACAACGGCATCGCCGGCGATGAAACGCTGATCACCTGTCGCTTCAAGAAAGTGGGCGAAGTGCAGTGCGTCGGCAACAACGGACTCGCCGCGAAGGGCGCGCAAGGCACCATCGTCAACGGCCAGCACCTGCGCGTGTTCGCCGGCCTGCGCGACGACCCGTTCTTCTTCGACCTTGCCGCGTTCAACACGACGCGTGACACGCTTACGCCGTCCTTCACCAACCCCGGTATCAATTTCTTCAGCGGCCTGAACGGCATGGCCATCGTGCTGGGCATCCGCAGCGAGCGAGTGACCGCCAAGGGCGCGGCGCCGGTGCTGAAGGTGTACGCATCCACCGCCCGCGTAGACGACGAGCTGTTGGGCACCAGCACGCAGATCGACCGCATGGGCCGCCCGGCCATCAACACGGCCTTGATCGACCTGCTGGCCAGCACCGGCAAGAAGAACGCGTACAACGCATCGGCAACGCCGGCGAATTGGGCGGGACAGTTCCAGGCCGAGATGGCGGGCAACCTCGCCGCGCTGGACACGCTGGACGGCGTGACCGGCAATGCGCTTGCGCCTGCCAACGCGTTGGCGTCGATACTGGTGGACGATCGCCTGCAGATCGACACGCGCGTGGCGGATTGCGATGCCTACCTGGCTGTTGAACTCGGCGTGGCGGGCCAGTGCGGCGGTCGCACTTTGTCGCGCGACATCATCGACGACACCCTGGGTGCGGTGGTCGGCCCCGGCGTCAGCGACTTCGTCGCCAACGACAGTGTCTTCCTGTCGGACTTCCCCTTCCTCGGCACCCCGAACTAAGGACTGACCATGCGCCGCTTCGTTCGCATTTTTTTGCTGATCTCCCTTCTGGCGATAACGGGCTTCGGTATCGCGAGCGAAGCGGGCGCAACTTCGCCTGCCACCACGAAGGCCGGGGCGGCGACTGCCCCGGCCAAAGCGCCGGGTTGGCCCGCGACCCCGGAAGAGATCCGGACCACTTCGGGCGACATCTACCTGGGCAACCTGGACGCGCGCATCGATGCGCTAGCCATTGCCAATGGTCGGACGCCACGCGTTGACCTGCAGGCTTCCCAGGCCGGTGCGCTGTACCACCGCTATCGGATTCGCGGAACGCTTGCCGATGCCGAAGCGGCGCTGGCCCTGCTGGACGCAGCGCTGACGCAAGCGCCAGGCAATGCGGAAGCGCGTGCCCTGCGCGCAACGGTGCTGGCCGGCTTCCATCGCTTCACGGCGGCGTCTGCGGACCTCGATGCCGTGGCCGCGCTACAGCCCGCCAAGGCGAATGCGCTGGCGGACGCGCGTCGCGAAATCTCGTTGGCTACCGGGCGCTATGACCAACTGCGCGAGGAATTTTCGAACAGCGCGAATCCCGATGGCCCCTTCTACGAACTCGCCTTCCGCGGCAATCTATTGCTGCAACGCGGGGACCTTGCCGGCGCAAGCGCCCAGTTCAGGCGCGCACAGGCGTTGTTCACCGACTCCAGCCCGATGCCGCTGGCCTGGCTGCACGTGCAACAGGGCATCGCCCTGCTCCGCCACGGCCGGCATGCCGAGGCGGCGGTTTTCTTCAAGGCCGCGCACGACCGGCTGCCGGGCTTCACCCTGGCCACCGAACACCTGGCCGAAACCCAGGCGCGGCTGGGCAATCACGCGCTTGCGCGCGAGCTTTACGAAAAGGTAATCGCCGACACCGGCAGCCCGGAATTCATCGCTGCGCTGGCCCGGGTGGAACGCGATGCAGGCAACGCGGCGCTGTCTGCAGAGCTTTACCAGCGCGCCCAAGCGGGCTGGTCGCGACTGGTCGCGAAATATCCCGCCGCATTCGCACAACACGCCATCGGCTTCTACCTGGACCGCGGCGATTCGGCACGGGCACTGGAACTGGCACGGCAGAACATCATCCTTCGCCAGGACGTGGGCAGCTACATCCTGCTGGCGCTGGCGGCTGACGCTGCCGGATCGCACGCCGAGGCTTGCACGGCCCGCCAATCGGCGATGGACAGCGGCCTGGATCCGCCGGAGATGGGCGACCTGGCCGCGCTCGGCACGAGTTGCCGCCAGAAAGCGTCAAGCGGTCTAACCCAGTTGCTTTAGCACCGATACGTCGGGCACGAGTTCGCCGCGAATCAGGAACAGCGCGCCGCGCGGCGAATCGAAGGGTGAGTGTCTTCCTCCCGACTCGGCCAACAGGTAGTCGCCGGGGAAATATTCGATGCCGTCCTGCACGATCGAACCTTCGATCACCAGGCATTCTTCTTCGTGCGAATGCGGATGCGCCGGAACGCGGGCGCCCGGATCGAGGCGCCACAGGGTGGTCTGCGTGCCCTTGTCGCGGTCGATGCGCAGGGTCCTGATGTGGATGCCCGGCAGCAAGGGCTTCCACTCGCCCTCGTCGGCGCGCAGCACATGCGTGGTCGGCTCGGGCTTCGACACTTTCGCCATCAGCGCGGCGCGCATGCGGCCGCGCGCCTCGGCGCCCGGTTCGGCGTCCGGCACCAGGCCCGCCAGCGCGGCAAACAACAGGTCGTCGTCGTGCTCAGACATCGTCGCTGCTCCCGCCGCCCAGCGCCGTGCGCAACGCGGCCAGGCCGCGCCGCGCATGCGACTTCACCGTGCCCAGGGGCAGGCCGGTCTGTTGGGCGATGTCTTGGTGGCTCATGTCTTGATGGAAGGCCAGGGTAAGGATTTGTTTTTGAATGTCGGACAGGACCTGGAAGGCCCTGGCGACGGCGTCGGCCGATGACCAGGCCATCAATGCGGCTTCGGCATTCCGGCCTTCACATTCCATGTACGCCGGTTCCGTGCCCTCTGGATGCAACTCCACTTCCATGGCGTACTTCCGGCCCCGGCGTTGCCGGTCCACGGCGCGGCTCCAGGCCAGGGTCTTCAGCCAGGCCAGCACGCAGCCCCGCTCGGACCGGAAGTCCCGGGCCTTTTCCCACACCTGCAGGTAGACGTCCCCTACCACCTCTTCGGCGTCGGCCGGATTGCGAACCACGCGCAGGATCAGGCCGTAGATGCTGGACAAGGTCAGGTCGTAGAAGCAGCCCAGCGCCTGCTCGTCGTGGTCGGCGATGCGCGACAGCACGGCCTGCAGCTGGGCCTGCTGGTCTTCATCGTGTTCGTGGAGGCCCGGGCTGGGCTGTGCATGCATGGGCGAAAGATAGCCGAAAATGCGCCGCGCGCGAGGATCGCATCAGCCCCCGATGCGGCCGCCGCGTGCTTCGGACTTGGACGGCGGCATTTCCTCCATGGCCATCTCGTTGTCCACCACGCCCTCGGGCGCCAGGCCCTGCAGGCGAATGCGCAACGCCAGGTCGGTGCGCGAGTCGGCCACCTCGATCGCGTCCTCGTAGGAAATCTGCCCCGCGGCGAACAGGCGGAATAGCGACTCGTCGAAGGTCTGCATGCCGATCTCGGTGCTGTGCTTCATCGCTTCCTTGATGGCGCCGATCTCGCCCTTGATGATCAGGTCGGACACATACGGCGAGGACAGCAATACTTCAACCGCCGGCACGCGCCGCACGTTGGCGTGCACGCT
>JAPLSI010000061.1 GCA_026398715.1 Gammaproteobacteria bacterium | reverse complement strand
TTCGTATTCGACAAATTCGTGCTGGCGCCGAAGCGAGAAGCCGCCCTGGTGGCAGCAACATCGCAGGTGGTGAAGGCGGAAACACTAGCCAGCGCAGAAGCCACAGTCAGCGACAACTCCATCGCGGTGCTGCCCTTCGTGGACATGAGCCAGGCCAAGGACCAGGAATACTTCTCCGACGGCCTGTCGGAAGAGATCCTCAACCTGCTGGCGCAGATCCGCGACCTGAAAGTGATCGGCCGCACGTCCTCGTTCGCCTTCAAGGGCCGCAACGAAGACCTGCGCACAATCGGCAACACCCTGGGCGTGGCGTATCTGCTGGAAGGCAGCGTACGCAAGTCCGGCGACGACTTGCGCATCACCGCGCAGCTGATCGAGGTGGAAGGCGGATCGCACCTGTGGTCGCAAACCTACGACCGCAAGCTGGAGAACGTGTTTGCGATTCAGAGCGAGATCGCCGCTGCCATTGCCGAGGCCCTGAAAATCAACCTGATCGGTGCGGGCCAGGCCGCGCCGGTGGCCCAGGCGGCCGCCTCGCTGCCGGCCTACGATCTGTTCCTGCAGGCCCGCCGACTGATCCAGGGCCGCACGCGAAGCGGGCTCGAAGCCGCGCGCGGGCTGCTCGATGAGGCGCTCAAGCTGGACCCCAACTACGCCGCGGCGCTGGCGGCGCAGGCGCAGACTTTTTATATGCTGAACAACGAGGGGGGCGGCTATGGCGACATACCGCTCGAACAAGCAATCGCGATGGCGCAACCCTTGCTGGAACGCGCGCTGGCGCTGGATCCCAAGCTGGCCGAGGCGCATGCGTTGCAGGGTTTGCTCTTCAGCAGTCAACGGGACATCCCTCGTGCCGAGGCCGCACTGTCCCGGGCGCTGGCGCTGAACCCCAATCTGGCGGATGCACTGCACTGGCGGGCCGGCATGCTCGGCGGTAGCGGACGCCTGCGCGAAGAGTTGGCGGTTCGGCAGCGGCTGGACGCGATCGACCCGCTCAACGTGGCCAATCTGTTGACCCTGAACGCCACTCTCCGGAATAGTGGCAAGGTGACCGAAGCACGGGCCGTGACGGCGCGCATGCTGAGCGCATTTCCAGACAATCCGCAGAGTTTCGGGGCACAGGCAGCTGACCTGAGGGACGCAGGCCATTTGGCCGAGGCGCAAATTCCGGCGGCGCGAGTGCTGGCGCTCCAGTCGAACTGGGCGCCGGGGATGAATGCCGGGATCTACTACGCCCTTGGCGATTTCGAGAAGGTGCTGTCGCTGCAGGGATCTACAAGGTCACGTGCTTTGATCGCGCTGGGTCGGAATGAGGAGGCCCTGGCTGTCGCCCGCCAGCGCTTCGCAGCGGCGCCGGAGGATCGCGGCGCTGCCACCGACTTGCTCCGCTCGCTGTCATGGGCCGGCCGCTTTGACGAGGTGCTGGCGCTGTACCGGGAGCGCTGGGGTGACCTCAAGCGGCTGGACGCATACTTTGGTGCCGTCGAAATGGGGCCACTGTCGTCGATCGCCACCGCGCAGCGTGCAAAGGACCAGCAACAAGCCCTCGCGGCCACCTTGGCGCACTGGCGCAAGCGCATCGATTTCCTGCGCGGTCAGGGCTATTCCGCTGACAATTCCCTGATGACCGAAGCCCGCTATCGGGCGCTGGCCGGCGAGCGCACCGCCGCTTTGAAGGCGTTGACCAGGGCCATTGACACCGGTGATCGCGACCCACTGCTCGTCCGCGACCCCGCCTTTGCCGAACTGCGTGACGATCCGGATTTCAAGGCCCAACTCGCTCGCATGAAGCAGTTGATCAATATCGAGCGCACCAAGCTCAAGATGGCGCCGCTGCCATGAGCTTCGTCAGCGAACCTATCATGGTGGGGTTGCGCGCCATCGCGAGGGAAGGGCAATGAAACGGGAAGTGATGCGATGTTTGATCGGGCTGGGGTTGCTGGCGCCGATGCTGGCGATGGCGACTGTTCCTGCATGGCTCTCGCCCCGGCTGCGCGAACATCCCCTCGCCGGCGTCATCGTCAACGCGCAGGGCGAAAAGGTGCCCGAGTCCGAACTGCTGTCGACCCTCGCATCCGCGCGCTTCGCCTTCATCGGCGAGAAGCACGACAACCCCGACCACCACCAGATCGAGCTTCGGCTCATCAGGCACCGCCTTGCGGGGCAGCCCGGCAGCGCGGTGGTTTTCGAGATGCTCGACGATGCGCAGCGACCTGTGCTCGCAAGCATTGCGGCGGACGACAGTCTTGAGCAGATCCGCGAGAAACTTGCCTTGCCCGCCAAGGGTTGGGACTTCGCCGTGTACGGTCCGCTGTTCCAGGCCAGCGCGAAGGAGGGCAAACTGGTGGCCGGCAATGTCGGAAAGAAATTCATCGGCGAGGTCTATGCGAAAGGCGAGCCGGCGCTGGCGGCCGAACCACGCTTCAGCACCGTACCCTCGGCAACCGAGCAGACCCGTTCGCACTTCCTGGAGCGAATCTACGAGGCGCATTGCGGCAAGGCGGCGCGCGACACACTCGGGCCGATGGTCGCGATCCAGTTGGCGAAAGACGCCAGCATGGCCAGCGCCATGGCCGACAATGCACCCGCGCTGCTGGTCGCCGGCGCCGAGCATGTTCGCGCCGACACCGGCGTGCCGAGCCACGTAAGAGTGCGCGACGCGCAGGCAAGCCGCGTCGTCATCCAGCTGGTAGAGGTGACGGACGGCGAGACCGGTGCCCGCGCCGCGTTGGATGCCAGTGGCCCCGCCGACTTCTACTGGTTCACGCCCGCTACCGAAGTGCGCGACGACTGCGCCGATGTGAAAGGTCGGGCTGCTACTGGGACGCCGTCGCGGCCCTGATCCACACCCGGGGCGCGCTGATCACGGACAGTGTCGCCAAACCGGTCGCAAGGATGAACACGCTCGCGTAGGCCAGCAGCGGCGACTTCCCATACAGCAAGGCAAAGACCACCCCTCCGGCTGCCAGCGCGGCGCTGGTGCCTAGCGCCGCGCACAATTGCAGGGCCGATGAATACGTCCCCTGCTGATCATGCGGTGCGAGTTCCAGGGTCAGCACGCCGAGCATGGGTAGCGACAAGCCGACGCCCAGCCCCGAGATCGACCAACCGACCAACAGCATCCAGTCCGGCCAGATATTCAACACGGTCAGGCCGGACGTAACCACGCCTGTCCAAAGCACCAGGCAACCGCGCTCGAGCCACGCCTGACGGTGGCCTGCATCCGTGATGCGCGACTGAAGGTGGCTGCCTGCGCTCCAACTCAGCGCACCGCAGGTCAGGGCCAGGCCCGCAGCGGTGATGGACCAGCCGCGCTCGACGTGCAGCCAGAGCGGGATGAACGCTTCGCATAGAAAAAACGCTGACGAATTGATGCCGCGTAGCGCGATGACGGTGGGCAGTCCGCGCGCCAGTCGCAGGCTGCCCTCCGGCAGCAGGCGCCTGGCTGCAGGCACCAGCGCCCCTAGCGCAGCCACGACGAGCAACGGCGCCCAGCGCCCGGCGTTTCCGCTCAGCGAAAGTCCAACACTGCCCGTCGCGGCGAGCAGCGCCCACGTCAGCGCGCGCGGTCGCTCGGTGGCCCTGGCGGCGGACTCGCCGTTGCGGTGCAAGGGCGGCAGCACCAGTGCCGCGGTGGGCAGCAGTAACAGGAATATGCCCAGGAACAGCCATCGCCAGCCGAGCCCTTCGACGATGTAGCCGGAGATGGCCGGACCCACTACCGCCGGCACCACCCATGCCGACGAAAACAAGGCGAACAACTTCGGCAGCAGCGCAGGTGGAATGGCGCGCGCCGTGGCCACGTACAGCGCCACGCCAAGCGCGCCGATGCCAAACCCCTGGATGATGCGACCCACGACCAGCATGGCCATCGATCCAGCCAGCCCCGAAAGCAGCAGGCCAATTCCGAACAACAGCATGCCGCCAGCCATTGAACGGAAGGGCCCATTGCGATCGCAGTCGTTTCCCGACCAGACCATCGCCACGACCGATCCTGCCAATGTGCTTGCGAAGGCCAGCGCATAAAGCCCCATTCCATCCAGGGCCGTCGCAACCGCGGGCATGCCCGCGGCGACGCCGATGGCCTCGAACGCCATCATCGAGCACAGGCCTGTCGCGCCGATGCTGAGGTTTCGCCACGCGGGCGAAAATAGGGACGGGTTCGATTGCGGGTGGATAACGGCGTGCACGACTTACCTCATCGCTAGGGGTGCGCTAGCATGCAACCTCAAGTTGACTTGAGGTCAAGCGATGTCGAACGATGGCTGGTTGGGCGTGGGCGAGGTGGCACGCCGTAGTGGAATTGCCGTATCCACCTTGCACTTCTACGAGTCCCAGGGCCTGGTGGCTTCCGAGCGCAGTGCCGGCAACCACCGGCGCTATCGTCGGGAAGCACTGCGGCGCATCGCCTTCATTCGCGCCGCGCAGGCGGTCGGCATCAGTCTTACCGAGATCGCGGATTCATTGCGGCAGCTTCCCGACCAGCGCACGCCGACCAAGGCCGACTGGACGCGCCTGTCTTCGCACTGGCGGCAGTCGCTGGACCGGCGCATTGCCGACCTGCAGGCGCTTCGCGACGACCTGCAGGGCTGCATCGGCTGCGGCTGCCTGTCGCTGCGCGCCTGCCGTCTCTACAACCCGCAAGACAGCCTGGGCCAGCGCGGCCCCGGCCCGCAGCGCTTGGGCAGGCGAGTCAGGGTGTAGTGGGGTGTCTGTGAGACAATAGCGGCGGCGGAGTCGGCCAAGACAACCGCGTCGCGGGTAACCGCGCCGAGGAAAGTCCGGGCTCCACAGAGCAGAGTGCCAGGTAACGCCTGGGCGGCGTAAGCCGACGGCCAGTGCAACAGAGAATAGACCGCCGAACGGCCCGCAAGGGTGCGTGGTAAGGGTGAAACGGTGGGGTAAGAGCCCACCGCCTGCGGGGACAACGTCGCAGGGCACGGTAAACCCCACTCGGAGCAAGGCCAAATAGGGGTGCTATGGGTTGGCTCGACCCGCACCCGGGTGTGCTGCTTGAGCCCAGCGGTGACGCTGGGCCTAGAGGAATGGTTGTCCACGACAGAACCCGGCTTACCGGCCGGCTCCGCCACTTCTGTCAATGAATTCAGACAAGCTTTAGGCCGTCCTAAGGACGCGACGCGGGCCAGCCGAATACGGTGGCCTGACGTCGTCATTCGAAGGAACGGACATGAAGCCAGCTCGCACCACATGGATACTCGCGGCCTGCCTGCAGCTGATGCTGCTGGTATTTTCCGCCTCGACATTCGCCCAGGAAAAATCGCCCGACCAGACCTTCGTCGGCCTTGCTGCAGAAGGCGCGGCCCTGGTCGCCGCCGATCCGCAGGCAAAGGCGCTGCGCAAGCAACAACCCGACGAAGCAGCCCGGGTTGGCTTTGACATCGGAATGGGCTGGGCGGCACGCGATCGGCCGTCGCGTCCGGGGCGCCGGTCCTTGCTGGACTCGCTTTCGGCCGCGGAACGAGTTGGGTTTGATGCCGCCGTCGCCTACACACGCGGCCAGTCCGCGCCGAATGGCAATGGCAAGTAATGACTTAGACGCTTACCGGCGCTACGTCAGCGACCCGAAGGAATGCCATGGCCTCACGCAGGGCCTGTTCGACTTCAAGCTCGCCGCCACCGGCATGGAGGGACGCATAAGCATCGGCGCCCAGCGCAAGGGCGGCCGCTTCGCGAAGCGCGGCAAGCGCGGTGTCATCGAACCACGACCGCTTGCCGCCCACTTTTTCCATGGCGGCATCGGACGCACCCTGCAGTCGCGCCGCGCGCAGGAAATCACCTTGGGCCGCGGCCAGGCGGGCGCAGGCGTCCAGTGCAAAGTGGCCACGGTAGGACGTGCCCATCTCGCCGATCAGCCGGATGGCCCGCGCCAGGGTTTCCCGTGCCCGGTCAAACTTTCCGCTAGCGATACTGGCGCGGGCGACATGCAGCAATGCATTGTGGATATTGTTGAAATCCTCGCCCGATTCGAACAGGGTCAGCGCCTTTTCGAAGGCATCGACTGCAGCGTCGAAATCATCGCGTGCGCGGCAGGCGTGACCCAGGGCCGTCAGCGCAAATCCGATCAGGCGCGGATTACCGGTCAGGTTGGCTATGACCAACTGTTCTGCACTCGCTTCCTGCGCGCGCACGGTGTCGCCCAACCAGGCATGGGTCAGGGTCAGCTTGTCCAGGCAGTACACGGCCGTTTCGTTGTCGCCGTGTTCGCGGGCGATGGAATACGCTTCGTCCAGCGGCTCGATGACCTTGCCCATCTGGCCGCTGACGTAAAAGTGTTGGCCCAATGCGTACAGCGCCTTGCCGCGAAGCACCGATCGCGGATCGCCGCCCGCGCGTTGCAACGCCTCCTCGAACACGCGCTGTCCCAGTGCAAACAATCCGCGCGCAAGCCAGTAGCCGCGCAGGTTGATGGCGAGCTCCAGGCCGATGTTCTCGCCGTCCGGCAACCGGTCGCAGCGCGACTGCGCGGCCAGCAGGTTCGGCAGTTCCGCATCCAGCCGCTGCCACCATCGGCGCATTGAATCGCCGGACAAGCTAGCCTGCGCGGATTTGGCCAGATCCAGGAAAAAGGCGGTGTGCCTGGCATCGACGCCGGCATCGGCCGCTGCCGGATCAAACAGGTCGCGCGCGTAGTCGCGAACCGTCTCCAGCATGCTGAAGCGCGGCCCGTCGCCATCGGCGCCGGTTACCTGCACCAGCGACTTGTCCACCAATCGACCCATGCGTGTCATCGTTTCGATCGTGTCTGCCTGCACGGCGATGGCCGCGGCAGCCTCCAGGGTCCAGCCGCCCTCGAACACGGACAACTTTCGAAGCGTGGCTTGTTCTTCCGGGTTGAGGAGTTCGTAGCTCGACTGCAAAGAAGCGATCAGGCTCTGGTGGCGGTCGATCGCGCGTTCGGTTCCCACCAGCAATCGGAACCGATCGTCCAGGTTGGCGCGGATCTGTTCGACCGACAACAGGTTTACCCGCGCAGCCGCCAATTCGAGCGCCAGCGGAATGCCGTCCAGGCGCCGGCAAATCTCGACCACTGCCGACGCATTGTCGGCAGTGATGCTGAACTGGGGCGCGATCTGCCGGGCCCTTTCCACGAACAGCTGGGTTGCTTCGAAGCGCGACAGCAGATCCGGGTCCGGCGCCATTTCGGCAGGTGGCAGGCTGAGCGGCCGGACCGGCACGACGTGCTCGCCGGCGATCCCAAGCCGCTCGCGGCTGGTAACCAGCAGGCATAGTGACGATGTCGATTCCAGCAAGCGGGCCGCAAGCTTGGCGCTTGCATCCAGCAGGTGTTCGCAATTGTCCAGCACCAGCAGCATTCGCTGGTCCGCGAGCCGCCGAACCAGGGTTTCCTCGATCGGCCTGTCACCTTCCTCGCGAACACCCAGCGCGGTGGCCAGGGCCGATGCGACGCGGTCGGGGTCCGCCACCGACGTCAGGTCGACGAAGCGTACGCCCTGGGCAAACAGCGGTCCGACGCGTTCAGCGAGTTTGATGGCAAGGCGCGTCTTGCCCGCGCCGCCCATGCCCGACAGCGTTACCAGTCGCGATCGTTGGCAAAGTTGGCCCAGCATCTGCAGGTCGTCGCTGCGGCCGACGAAACTTGCCAGCTGTCGGGGAAGCTGCCCGGAATCGGACGGCTGCGTGCTTCGCGCAGCCGCGCCATGCACGGGCATGGCGAAACGATAGCCGTGTCCGGCAATCGTTTCGATGGCGGCCTTGCCCACGATCTTTCGCAGGGCGGACACATGCACGTGCAGGTTGCTTTCTTCCACCACGCGCCCGGGCCAGATCCGCGCCAGCAGTTCGTCCTTGGTTACCAGTTGACCGGCGCGTTCGACCAGCGTCACCAGCAGGTCATAGGCTCGCGCTTCCATGCGCAAGGCACGGCCGTCGGCCATCAGTTGGCGTTCCGCGGGCAACAGCAGGAAGCGACCGAAGCGAAAGCCATCCGCAGGCCGAAAGTCGTTCACAACGGGGATCGCGGCGGAGGGCGTGAGTGGGGCACGACGCCATGGTAGCCCCGGCGGCACGAAAAATTAAGGCGCACCTTAGATTGCCTTAAGGACGATGGCGTGCGCGCGCCGGATAGTCGGCAAAACGCATCGCGCGGGGTAGAACCATGGTTCGTGACACACGCATTGCCTGGCTGCTGGTTGCCATGGCGCTGGCACCTTTCGGCAGTGGAGACGCAAAGGCGGGCTTTCTCGAAGACCTGGCCTGTCCACTGTTGGGCTGCGCCGACGGGCCGGAGGCCCGGCTGGCGCTGGATTGCAGGGTGCTGGGCCTGACCCAGGACCCCAGCTACAACAAGTCTCCAGCCTGGCCAGTCGCCGCCTACAACTTCCGCGGCGTGTGCTCCAACGCAGACCACAGCAAGTCGGTTTCCTTCAGCGTGTTGGGAATCTGGGCCCCGGGCGCGACGGATCCAGGCGAGCACAATGCGTCCGAAGTCATCAGCATCACCAGCAACGACCGACTGTCGCCCGACACGCGCGCGCAGGAGGGCGGGGCGGAGTATCTGGAGCGCGTCACCTTCCAGGCGCGCTGCGAGCGCGATCCATGGCTGGCCGAAGCCAGTTGCACGCGGATGGGCGACGACGCACCCGTCGAACTGCACCAGACCTGGGGCCAATTGCCGACCAGGCGATTCCCGATTTCTCGCGGCGTCATCGCTCCGGTGGACCGGTTTCGTTTCAAGGCAGCGTCCGATGCCGGCTTCGGAACGGGCAATTCAGACTACCGCCAGGAATCGAAACCGGCGCGTCCCTCACTGCCGGCTGACCCGTACATAGACGACAGCGCCACCGAGGTTGCCAGTGACTCGCGGCACTCCGCGGCCATCGAGGCAATGCGTGAAGCAGCGAAGCCCGATCCCCCCATCTGCGCCTCCGCACGCAGTGCACGCGCGCGCAATTCTCCGGCCGCGCCCGGTCTGGCCCGCCAGTGCGTGCAAGCCGGAGGAAGCCTGTGAACGAACGCATCCCGACGCAATGCCATCGACAACCAGTGAAATTCTCCAAAAGGATCGGACGCATGAAACGCAACATCGAATTTGCAGCCCTCGTTACTTCCGTCGTCTTGTCGTTGGCCTTGGCAGGTTGCTCGAAGCCGACGGCAGCGCCTTCGGATGACTCTGGGGCGGCGGCCACGCTGCCAACGGCCGCCGCCGATGCCCTCGTTGCGGAAGCGCCCAAGCCGCTGGCCTGCGACATGGTCACCGCCAGCGAAATGTCGGCGATCGTGGGCGGCGAAGTTGCCGCGCAGCCCAACGAAGGATCTTCGGGAAAGACCGAGTGCATCTACACCGCAGTGAAAGGCATCAGCCCGTATGTCGAACTGTCGGTGGAGTGGGGCGAGGGCGAGCTTGCCATGAAGTCGGCAGGCGCGATGTCGCAAGTCGAGCCCGGCATCACCAGTCCTTACGACGGCATCGGCGACCAGGCCATTTCGGTAGGCACCAGCCTGATGATCCGGACCGGGCCAGACCTGATGACCATTACCTTTTCCGGTGTGGACAATGCGCCCGCGGCTGCGAAGAAGATTTTCGATACCGCCAAGGCAAGAATGTGAAACAGGCACGAGGAGACAAGTCCATGGGCAACTATCCATCGCGCCATCGCAAGCCGATGCGCAATATCCTGGTTTCGCTTGTCGTCGCGGCCGGCTGCCAGGCGGGTTCGTCGTACGCAGCCACGGCCAGCTTGAATCCGCAGCCGCTTCCGCCGCGCATTACGACGGGCGAGGTCAGCGAAACCAAGCAGGACAACGCTGCCATCATCATCGTCAGCGGCAAGCCCGCGCCTGCAGCGGTTGCCGTCAAGAAGGCGCGCAAGTGGAAGCCCGTGCCGCAACCGGCAGCCACGCCGGTGCCGGCGCAGGTCGTTCCGAAGACGCCATGAACCACTCAGCCGTGTGCACGCGTCGTGCGCCAACAGGAGGCCGGCAGCGCATGGATCGGGAATCTCCCAAGGCGCTGTGCGCGCTGTTATTGGCGGCCGCCTGGATGTCAGTTGCCGCCGTACAGGCCCAGGACCCATTGGCCCTGCCAAATCCCGATCCAGGTTCGCTCGGCATGGCGGTGGACCGCGCATCCGCGCCCACCGACGGCGTCACCGCCGGTATCGAGACGACGTTTGCGGTCAACCGCGTCAACCGCGGCGTGGGCTTCTGGATGATTTGTCGCGGTGGCCCCGGGCTGCGGATAAGCAGCGGCGGCAGCGACCAGGCACCAGCGTGGATGAACCTGCCGCCGTGGGTCAGGGTTGCGACCATAGTCATTGATTTCAGGCACAGCGCGCTTCCGCCCGACCGTTCAGGACGAAACCTGCAGCCAGGTGAATGCAGCCCGGAAGACTTCCGGTTCCGCCCATCCGACCTTACCCGGATACAGCAAGTGATGGTCGTAAGTGGTCAGTGGGAGCGGGCCATGAAAGGATTGCCCGAAGACGAATCGCCCAACGTCGCCGAAAAATACCCGGACGCCATAAACGTGCCGCCGTATCTGGCGGACCCGAGTCACTATTGGCGTTTCGGCACGGCCGATCACGGGGAAGGGTACCTGCAATCGGGCTATTCGAGATATTGGACGCCGGCGATGTATCAGGGGCCGCCGCCGACATCGCCGACGGCGACGAAAACGCCGCGTGGGCCGACGCGAATCATCGACGCCGCGCGCGGCAACGCTACCGAAACCACGGCGCGCAACGATGCCGTTCGGGACGCGGTCAACGCCCCGCCCGACCCACCCATCTGTGTTTCCGCACGCTCCGCCCGTGCGCGCAATTCGCCCGCGGCCCCCGGGCTCGAGCGCCAGTGTCGCGAGCAGGGCGGCACGCCCTGACCCGGAAGTTCGCAACGAGAAAGTAGGGCCATGACAATGAAGCGATTCGAACGAAGCGGCGTGTTGGTTTGGCTTGGGACGATGATTGGCGCCCTTGGTTTGGTCCCCGACGCAGCGCAAGCCAACTGTCTCGAATGGGACTTGAATGGAGCCTGGAAATTCAACCAGAGCAATGGCACGCCTGCGCAATTCGAACTACAGCAATCGGGGCGCGAGATCCGGGGGACGGCGCGCTACGTCGAGGTAGGCCCTGAAGGCGGCCAGGATATCGCCTGGATCGGCACGCTCGACGGCAGTATCGATGGCGACCGGTTTCAGTTCACCGTGTATTGGGACATCGGCAATTCCGTGGGCATCTACAACGGCGTGATCAAGCCCGATGGCGCGATGGCAGGCGGCACGCGTGACCGGAATCATCCCGATACCTACGCCACATGGTCCAGCGAGCGCAGTGCCAGCTGCAGGTTGGGGTTCGACCGGCTTTCTGCTGGCGGATTGTCGTCCGCGCCGACGGCAGGTACGCCCCGGGGCGCCGACGGCAAGCCGGCCGTGGCACTGGGGCGCGTGAAGCCCGTGGCGCCAGTCAACGCGTGCCAGCGATGGAATGTTTCAGCCTGGACGGGCATATCGCAGACCAACACCCACATGACCATGTGGACCAAATTGAAGCAGGAAGGAACCAACTTCCGCGGCGATGCCATGTACCTTCACGAAGAAGGCACAGGGAATTCATCGTCGCGCATCGACGGTTCCATCCAGGGCGGCGTGTCGGGCAACGCGATCAACTTCACGGCCAATTGGAACAACTCTACAACGGGCATCTACACCGGTTCGATCAATTCGGCGGGACGCGCCGAGGGTACGAGCTACCAGCAGGGAAACCCGAGCGAGCGCGCGGATTGGAGTGCGTTGGACCTGGCAACGTGCGATGCGACATCCCTTGATGAAGCCAATGCCAGCGAAAAATCCGGCTTGTTCCTGGGCCGGGTCAGGACCACCGGTCCGGCGCCACCCATTTGCGACGCCGCCCGATCCGCACGCGCCCGCAATTCGCCCGCTGCGCCAGGGCTTGAAGCGCGCTGCCTGAAGTTGGGCGAGACCACCAACATGCCGGTGTCGAACCTGGTCGACCAGGCCGAACTGGATCGCCTCGCCGCCGTCGGCTCCGCCGTCGCGCGAACCGACTATTCGGTCGGCAATATGCGCAGGTCCAGTAGCGATCCGGCGTGGCGATTCGGTTTTGATGTTGGCACTGCCCTGTTTGGCGATCCGGCGTTGGGCGGGCAGGGCGTTGCGGCAGTGACTACGGAGTCACAGAACATCCGCGCCAGCCTCGACCCCGCTTCGCAGCCAGGATTTGACGAATCGGCGAACTTCCACTTCACCCGCAACTATGGCCCCTGAGGCCGCCCGGCCAACTCTGTCCGCTTTTAAACGTGCGCGGCGTCTCATGTGGGATACACCAGAAAAAGTCAGTCCACGCCTGGAAAAACACTGTCGCGCCGCCGGGGACAAGCCTCGGGCGCGCCATCACCAAGCCACCCTCTGCGGAGAAGGAAGATGACGCGCGCGCCGGCAATCGCATTCGCACTTGCGGCAATGACACTCACAGGTTTTTCGGCGTCGGCGCTTGCACGGCAAGCCGACCGCGACGGCAGGCTGGGAACGATCTCGCAACCCTTGGTTGGGGGGCCGCCGGTTGATGTGAAGACCCAGGAAGCCTACGGACTGGTGACGCTAAACGGCGGCAGTTGCAGCGCCTCGCTGCTGCGAAACGAGTGGGTGATTACCGCCGCGCACTGCGTGGATACCGCAGACATGAACGCGCCCGATGGATTCCGCGTCGATGCGCAGGACAGCGCGACGGTCGCCGCCGCCTGGGGTGGCGGGCAAAGCCGGCGTTCCATCCGCATCATCAGTTTCCGGCCCGCCGATATCGCGATCATTCGCCTGGATGCACCCTTCGAGGTCAATGGCTCGACGCGTAAATACAATCGAAACGCCTACCTCGACCAAGTGGATCCGCTGGCCATCACCGCGTACGGGCAGGGCATCAGCATGCTCGCTTCCGGAGCCGGCGATGACGCGCAGCCATCGTCGGGCGATCCGATGTACCGCTCCGGCCGATTCAATGTGAACGGTGCCAGCGAGGGCATCTACGGCTACGACCGCAATGACAAGCTGATGATCGCCGGCGGCGACAGCGGCGGTCCGTCCTTCGCTAATCTGCACAAGGCCGGTGGCGAAATCGTCGGTGTGCATTCGGCCTGCGACTTCAACTGCCTGGACGGCCACGCCTGTGGCACGTGGGCCGGGCCGGGCCCCAAGCCAGGCGACTACGAAGCCTGGAATTGGGTGTCCGACACGCCGCGCTGCTACGACGCGCAGATCGCGCCGGTCTGGGACGAGATCAATCGCTACCTCGGTGCGTTCACGCCCGAACCGGAACCACAGTTCATCGGCAAGTTCGGCACCACGCCGCCCAACTACCAGCCGATGTGGGTCTACGCGATAGACAAAAGTGGCGACCTTTACTGGTATCGAAAGGACAGCGGTGCTGCCGATTGGCAAGGACCGAAAAAGGTTGGTGGCGGCTGGGGCGGATTCCGCGCCGTCATTCCCGCAGGAGGCAACAGCGTCTACGGGCTGGCGGATGACGGCCATCTGTATTGGTACCGCCACGACGGATTCAATGATGGTGCCTACGCCTGGACAGGCCCGGCCGATGTCGGCAACGGCTGGATCTATAGCCACATATTTTCCGGCGGTGACGGCATCGTCTACGCGATCCGCGACGACGGTACGCTGGTCTGGAATCGAAATGCCGGCTACGCCAATGGCTCAGCCACCTGGAGTCCGGCGAGGGTGGTGGGTTCGGGCTGGAATGATTTCAAGCAGGTGTTTTCCGAAGGCAATGGCGTCATCTATGCCGTCAAGCCCGACGGTAGCCTGGTGCTGTATCACCACGATGGTTTCGCCAACGGCGACTTCCAGTGGCGGGGGCCGCAAACCATCGCCCTGAGTGGCTGGCAGCAATTTCGCCAGGTCATTCCGGTCGGTGGCGGCGCCCTGCTGGTGATCACTGAAGACGGGCGTATGCTGCTTTACCGTTACCGCGCCCGGCGAGCGCCTGAACCAGGCGCCCGCGCGCTGGGTCGGGTCGGCAGCGAATGGCAGGGGCCGTTCGAAATTGGCACCGGCTGGCAAGGCTTCACGACGGTTTTTGCCCTGTTACCTGTTGCAACTCCGGAGGCGCCACGATGAAGCCATCAGTGCGATTGAATCGACTCGCCCTTTTCTGCCTCGCCGGTCTGGCCTGCAGTACCGCGCAGGCGGGATTCCTTGAGGACCTCGCCTGTCCGCTGTTTGGCTGCGCCGAGGGTCCTTCGCCGCGCTTCGACTTGAACTGCCGCACCCTGGGCCTGACCGAGGATCCCGTCTTCAAGGCGGCCGGATGGCCCACCGCCAGTTACCGCCTGCGCGGCGCCTGCTCGAACGCGGACCACAGCCAATCGGTCACCTTCGAAGTAGATGGAGTCTTCAGCCCGGCAGAAACAAACCCGGACGCTCCCAACACGTCCGAGATCGTCATCATCACCAGCAACGACAACCTCTCGCCCGATACGCGGTCGCAGGGCGGGGGTGCCGGCTACCGTGAGACCGTCATCTTCAGCGCCCACTGCGATCGCGATCCGTGGTTGAACGTGGCCAACTGCAGGCGTATCGGCGATGACATACCCGACTACCTGCACGACACCTGGGGGCAACTTCCGACCAAGCGTTTCCCGATCACCCAAGGTGCCATCAGTGCCGCCGAGCGCTACCGCCTGAAGGCCGAGTCCAACTCCGCGTTCGGCGTCGAGGATTCAAGCTGGCGCGAGAGATCCGATTCCACTCGCCTCGAAGTTCCCGGGCGCGACTACAACGAAACCCGCATGACCGAAAAATCGGCGAACGATGGCGTCGCCAAGCGCCGCCTGCGCGATGCCGACACGATCCGCGTCGAGGTTCATTACCCGGTGTCGTACGGCTACAAGGATGCGCAGGGCCTTTTCGATGCCGGCCCCAATTCCTGCGGTGCCTTTCAGGTATCGCCGGCCATAGGCAACCCGGACCGGGACCGCTTGCAGCCGACACCCACCAAGGTGACGACGCAGCCACGCATGCGCAGCGTCAACGGCGAATACATTTGCGACTATTTGATCTCCGACTTGCCGGAAAACCAGGCGATTACCGTGCAGGTACGGGCAGGAACCGCACGCGAACCTTCCAGCGAAGCCTGGATTGGCGGCGACAATGCGCAACCGCCGGCCGGTGAGACCCGCACCATCGTCGACCCGGTACGAACTGTGATGCTTACTGCGCAGGAGCCGTCGGCACGACTGATCTACACGATGCGCTATGCCGGACGCTGGGATGCGCAACAGTCCGCAACGGAAACGGTCAGCAAGTCGCGGCATTCCGGAATCCTCGACGCCTTTCCTGCGGCTGCGGCGAAACCGGAGCCGCGTGTTTGCATTTACGCGCGCAGCGCCATCGAACAAGGCGCGCCGACTGCAGCTGCACTGGAACAGCAGTGCCGCGCGCAGGGCGGCACGCCCTGAGCATCCGCCCCAATCGCCCCAGCGCGCATCCGCTTTCACCGAGGAGTTTCATCGTGAACTTCAAGACGATCTCGCTTCCCGGTCCAGCTTCGAGGCAGCCCAGTCCAGGCTGGAGTAGCGCCTTTGCCCGACTCCTGCTTTGCCTGTTCCTGGCGATGGCCGGATCAACAAGCGCTTGGGCCGAGTGCCGGCAGTGGGACGTCAGCGGTCGCTGGCACTTCGTCCAGAGCAATGGCATGAGTCCCGAAATCTTTCTGCAGCGAAGCAGAAACACGCTGACCGGCAACGCCAGGTTCCCAGACCCGCAGAATCCACCCTTCTCGGTCCAAGGCAGCATCGACGGAATTCTCGATGGCGACCGCGTCGAGTTGACCGTGTACTGGGACAGTGGTCAGGTAGGCGTGTACTCGGGTCGCATCTCCATGTCGGGATTGATCGAGGGCACGACCTTTGACAAGACCGATCCAGGGGCCAGGGCCACCTGGACCGGCGACCGCAATGCCACTTGCACCTTTGATCCCGCGGAAGTGTCCAATGGCAAGCCGGTCATTGCGCTTGGCCGCGTGCAGCCGACAACTGAACCCGCCTGTGCGCAATGGGGCTTGCAGGGTGGTGCCTTTGCGTTCAACCAGCTCAATGGCGCGGCCGGCGCCTTCGAATTCCAGCAGCAGGGACTGACGCTCGGCGGAACCGGCTGGTACGTGCTCGGAGAGGACAAACATTTCGGGATAGCAAGGGGCGTGCTGAACGGAAGGATAGCGGGCGACACGATCGAATTTACATTGCGATGGCCGGACGGAAGGGTTGGCGTTTACTCCGGATCTATCAGCCCCCTTGGCAGGCTGCAAGGCAGTACCTACCCGCAGGACAATCCTGGCGAGCGCACGGAGTGGAATAGCGATGGCAAGGCTGTGTGCCTGGCGAGAGTCCAGCCAGCGCCAGCGCCAATGCCAGCGCCGCATGCGATGACCTTGGGGCGCGCTGCACCCAGAGACCCGAACCGACCGATGCCCTCGATCTGCGAGGCTTCGGTTTCGGCCCGGGCCAGGAACTCGCCGGCGGCTCCCAATCTCGAGAGGCGCTGCCGGCAGATACAGGCAGCGGCCAACGCCGCGCCGACACCCACTCCGGCACCCGGACCCTTGGTCGATCGCGCCGAACTCGATCGACTCGCAGCACTCGGCCACACCATCGCCAGCCAGGACTTAGCCCTGGGCTCGATGCGCCGAAGCAATAGCGATCCCGCCTATCGTTACGGATTTGATGTCGCGACGGCGCTGTTCGGTGATCCGGCGATGGGGGCGCAGGGAATCGCTGCTCTCGGGTCTGGTGAGCTCGGCATTCGCGCGAGTCTGGATGCCGTGGGGCAGGCTGGTTTCGACGACTCTAAGAACTACCACTTCAGCCGCAGCTACGGCCCCTGAGTCGGATGGCCATGCACGAGGAGGCGACCGCCCAGCCCGAGCAGGCGTCGCCTCTGGTGGTCTTCAGCCCGGCGGAGCGGGAAAGCTTTTTTGACAGCATCGCCCGGCACCAGCGCGCTGCGCTGCGGGTCGCCCTGGTTGCCGATGCCTGCGCCTTTCTGCTGGCCTTTGTAGTGGCGGTTCTTATGGCGCCGCTGCTGTACGCGCTGATCGGTCTGCTTGCCGATCTCGTGAACCATCTTGTGCCGGTGCCCGACATCATTGGCAGGGTCACCGACGCGCTTGCCGATTTGACCGACAACATGGAGACCGTGCCGGTCTGGCGGTGGTTGTATGTATCGGTCATCGCGTCCCTGCCTGGCCTGGCCTTGATGGCCCTGGCGTGGCGCACGCTGGGGCGCAGAGCGAATCGGTGAACGCCGCCGCCTTCGGCCCGGATGCCGCGCATGCCAGCGTGGTGATCACCACCGGCCTGTTGGCCGAGGCCAATCGCGCCGAGTTGCAGGGCGTGGCCGCGAATCTGGTTGGCGCCATCGCCAATGGCGACATGGCGATCGGCACGCGAGTGGCGACGATCCTCGGCATGTTTGGCTTGGTCGCTAAACTCAGCGAGTCGTTCGGCGACCGTGGTGCCGCACGACGATTCGGTCGGCTGCTGCTGCGATCGCTGCGGCCGGGCAGCAGCGCTGCTGACGGTCAGTTGGCGATGGCACTGACCAATCCCTTCCACGAAGAAGAAAAGCACGCGCCCGAGCGTGACATCGACAATTCAAACAAGGTGCCATGGCGCACCCTGGCGTGGATGCCGCTGGTCGGGCCGCTGGTGATCTCCGGTTTTTTCGGTGGCCTGCTGTGCGCAATCCTGCTCGGTCCCTTGCTCGCGCTGAGTTGGCGTCGTCGCAAGTATCTGGCCGACGCGACGGCCGTGCGCCTCACGCGCGATCCCGACACGCTCGGCAGCGCACTGGAGAAAATGCGAGGCGCTCCCGTCGAAGGCGGTTTCGGCGCCTGGATTGCGCACCTGTGCGTGGTGCCGAGTGGACTGATCGGTGCGCGCGGCATCTTGGGCGGGTCCAGCGTGCCGATGTCACCGTCGCTGGATCGCCGCCTCAAAGCGCTCGGCCTGATGGGTGCCACGGTTTCGCCCAGAGCCGGACGGACCCTGTCGCCCCTGGCCTGGTGTGCCTTGGTGCCGGTGATTTTGCTGGTCGCGGTCCTGATCGGGGCGGTGGTGTTTGGCCTGCTGTATGTCTCTTTGGCGCTCTCAGGCCTGTTCACCTGGTTCCCGGCGGTCCTTCTCCACGCCCTGATCCGCTGATCGGGCCCATTCCAAGGCTCCGCCGAGGCGGCGGCATCCTTGCGCAAGTCCAGGCCGGGCCGTCTGCTCCAGCTCCTGGCCGCGCCGGCCGGATTCATTCAGGCAAGCGTGATCGGGCTCACGCTGAAATCGCAATCCTGAGTCGAAACAACACTTCCCAAATGGTTCTTAAACCATTCTATGAAGTGTGGCGCAAACTGTTGATTCCCTTAACGAAAATGCATGTGAAATCTCCTTGACAGCCCCCATACGTGGGACTAACGTGGGCTTCCGAGGGAATTTCTGGTTTTTTGTGGGGAATGGTGGGGATGTTTCAGGGCGAAACCGCGATCACCGTGGACGACAAGGGCCGGCTGGCGATTCCGACGGCTGCCCGCGAGCAAGTCGCGCGCGGCGGTAACCGGCTGGTCGTCACCTACAACCCCTACGAGTCGGGCTGCCTGTGGCTGTACCCGGAGTCGGCCTGGGAAAAGGTCCGCGACCAGGTCAACGCCCTGCCCAACGCCAAGCGCGTGCATCGCAACCTGCAGCTGAAGCTGGTCGGCGCCGCCACCGTGGTCGAGCCCGACGGCAGCGGCCGCGTGCTGTTGCCGCAGAGCCATCGCAATACCGCCGGCATCGGCCGCAAGGCCGTGCTGCTGGGCATGGGCAACAAATTCGAATTGTGGAGCGAGCAGGCGCACCTCACGCAGATCCAATCGACGATCGGCGAAGACGAGGTCAGCGACGACATGCTCGACCTGAGGCTGTAACGGTGATGGCCGGGTCGACTGCGCAAGCGCAGAACCCCAGCCATCTTCCGGTGATGTTGACGCAGGTAATGGATGGCTTGCGGGTGCTCAAGGATGGCAAGTATTTGGATGGCACGTTCGGTCGTGGTGGACATGCACGCGGCGTGCTCGACCAGTTGGGTCCGGCAGGAAGGTTGTTGCTGATGGACAAGGATCCCGAGGCGATCGCGAGCGCAGCCGAGTTGTTCGGCGGCGACTCCCGCGTCGCCGTTCGGCAGGCATCCTTCGCCACGCTCGCCGACTGGGATGAAACTGCAACGGGCCTCGACGGCGTGTTGTTCGACCTCGGCGTGTCCTCACCACAGCTCGATGTCGCGGAACGCGGCTTCAGTTTCCGCAACGACGGCCCGCTGGACATGCGCATGGACCCGACCAGCGGCGAGAGTGCCGCGCAGTGGCTGGCCCGCGCCAACGCGCACGAAATCGCCGACGTGCTGTGGACCTACGGCGAGGAAAAACTTTCCCGCAAGATCGCCGCGGCCATCGTCATGGATCGCGAGACCGCGCCATTCACCCGCACCGCGCAGCTGGCCGAGATGATCGCCCGCGTGGTCGGCCGTGGTGACAGCAAGATCCATCCGGCCACGCGCAGCTTCCAGGCCATCCGAATCTTCATCAACCGCGAACTCGACGACCTCGAGCGCGGTCTCGACGCCGCCTGGTCGCGGCTGAAGCCGGGCGGCCGCCTGGCCGTCATCAGCTTCCATTCGCTGGAAGACCGCATCGTGAAGCGCTTCATCGCCAGCCACGCCAAGGCGCCGGCCGGCAACCGCCGCATGCCGGCACCGGACGCGTTCACGCCGACCCTGCGCGACATCGGCGGCGCACAGCATGCCGACGAATCGGAAATCGCCATCAACCCGCGCTCGCGCAGCGCGGTGTTGCGCGTGGCCGAGAAGCTGGAGGCCCACGGATGAGCCTGCGCTACTTCATTCTCGCGCTGCTGGTCATCTCCGTGCTCGGCAGCGGCATCGCGGTCGTGTACGCGCGCCAGGAGCATCGCCAGGCCTACGTGCAGCTGACGCGCCTGGTGCGCGAGCGCGACGAGATCAACATCGAATTCAGCCGCTTGCAGCTTGAACAAGCCACCTGGGCCGAAACCAATCGCATCGAACAAGTAGCGACGGAGCGGATCGGGATGATCTTCCCGGCATCGGCCGAACTCGTGGTGGCCAAGCCATGAAAGTCCGCGCCCGCCCCTACAACCTGAAGCTGCGACTGATGGTACTGGCCAGCGTGCTCGGCGCCTGCGGCGTCGTGCTGGTGGGCCGCGCCGCGCAGATGCAGTTGCTTAACAAGGATTTCTACCAGCACCAGGGCGACCAGCGCTTCCTGCGTGAAGTACCGATCCCGACCTCGCGCGGCATGATCATGGACCGCAACGGCGAGCCGCTGGCCGTGTCCACGCCGGTGGAATCGGTCTGGGCCAATCCGAAGGAACTGCTCAAGCACGCCGACCGCATTCCGGAACTGGCGCAGGCCTTGGGCATTCCGCAGGACGTGCTGGCCGAATCGATTGCACAGCGTTCCGACAAGGAATTCGTATTCCTTCGTCGTCGCATCAATCCCGATGACGCTGCGGCGGTGGTGAAGCGCGGCATTCCCGGCGTGTACAAGCAGCGCGAATTCCGCCGCTTCTATCCGCACGGCGAAGTGATGGCGCACGTGCTGGGTTTCACCAATATCGACGACCACGGCCAGGAAGGCCTTGAACTCGCGTTCGACAGCTGGCTTACCGGCAAGCCCGGCGCGCAGCGTGTCATCCGCGATCGCCGCGGGCACATCGTTGAAAACGTCGACTTGATCCGCGCTGCCGAGCCGGGCAAGGACATCACGCTGTCCATCGACCGCCGCATCCAGTACCTGGCTTATCGTGAATTGAAGGCCGCGCTGATCGAGAGCGGCGCGGCCAGCGGATCGGTCGTGGTCATCGACGTGCCGACCGGCGAAATCCTGGCGATGGTCAACCAGCCCGCCTACAACCCCAATTCGCGCGAGGCATCATCCCCCGGCGCGCATCGCAATCGTGCTGTCACCGACGTGGTCGAGCCCGGTTCGGTGATGAAGCCCTTCACCGTCGCCGCCGCGCTGGAAGCAGGCCTGGATCCGAACACCATCGTGCAGACCAGCCCGGGCTGGATGATGCTGGGCAAGTACCGCATCAGCGACGTGCACGACCACGGCGCGGTGGACCTCGAGCACCTGCTCAGCACCTCGTCCAACATCGGCGCGGCCAAGCTCGGCCTGGGCATGACCAGCGAGCAGTTGTACGACGTGCTTAATCGTTTCGGCTATGGCGAAAGTTCGCAGTCCGGCTTCCCTGGCGAGTCGTCGGGCGTGATGGCGCCGCCTGCCACCTGGGGCCAGGTCCGTCGCGGCAGCATTTCCTACGGCATGGGCATTTCTGTCACGCCGATGCAATTGGCGCAGGCCTACGCGGCACTGGCCAATCGCGGCAAGCTGATGCCGCCCACCTTCATCAAGGGCGGGCAGGGCGAAGGTCGGCAGGCGATGGACCCGCAGATCTCGCACAACATCCTGAACATGCTCGAAAGCGTCACCGAACCGGGCGGCACCGCGCAGAAAGCGGCGATCACCGGATACCACGTCGCCGGCAAGACCGGCACGGCGCGCACCGCCAGCGGCGGCGGTTACACCAAGCGCTACGTGTCGGTGTTCGCCGGCGTGGTGCCGCTGGACCGTCCGAAGTTTGCGACGGTGGTGGTCATCAACAATCCGCGCGGCCGCGAT
>JAPLSI010000048.1 GCA_026398715.1 Gammaproteobacteria bacterium | reverse complement strand
CAACGACGACCTGAAGGGCGAAGCCGGCAGGCTTGTCGCGGGCGACCCGCTCAACGAACTGGCCAACACCGGCCTGATCTTCGGCCTGCAGGACAGCTGGAACGGCGCGGCGAACAACTTCTTTGCCCCGGGAACGGACGTGCACTACTCCGCTGGCAACAGCATGCTCGGTGGCGAAGGCAGCGACCGGATCACGGGCGACAGCTTCAAAACGGCGGCCGCTCTCGGCCAGGTTACGCCAGCAGCTCTGCTGAACGGTGGTAACGACATCATCGATGGCGACGCGTGGCTGCACGTTGAGCTGATGCAGGGCTATCAGGCGGGTTCGAACATTCTGCGCGAGATCGTGTTCGGCAATCTTGATGGCTCGGCCAATCACCGCGCAACGGATGTCGACACGGCCGTCTACAACGACGTGATCGCCAACTATGTGATCCGCTATGACTCGGATGGCGACGGCGTTCTGACCATTATCGACAACGTGATCAGCGCCAGCAATGCCAGCCAGGCGCGCCTGCAGGGCGATGCACAAGGCTTTGTGCAGATCATCCATTCGCCGATCCTCGGCGGTGGCGGCGGCAACGTCCCCGGTGTTCCGCTTGCAAACGACGGCACGGACATGGTCCGCAACATCGAGCGGCTCGAGTTCTTCGACCAGTCAGTTGAACTCAACGTCCGGGGTAACGTCGCCCTGACAACGGCAGTGGTCGGCATCCCCGGCGGCCTTGGTTCCAACCGCCTGCCGACTGTCGTCGGTGGCGCGCTGGTCCTGACGGATTCGGGCCCGGTTGGCGCAATCGCGGCTCCGGTCATTGGCGACACTCTGTCGTTCAACGACGCGGCGCTGGCCAGCTTCGGCATCTCGGACGCGAACGGCATTGTCGGCGGCGTGTCGCTGCAATGGCAGATGCAGGACGTTGCCCACCCCGGCTATATCAACATCTCGGGCGCCAACGCTGCGACGCTCGTGCTCACTGACCAGATGCTTGGCGAGAGCATTCGCCTTGTCGCCAGCTATACGGACGGCAAAGGCATTCGGGAGCAAATCATCTCGAATTCCACGGTTGCGGTTGCGGCCACGCCGGCCGTCAACCACGCGCCGATCATCAACCAGCAGACCAACCCCGTTGGCTTGCCTGATACGACCGTTCTCGAGGATCGCGGGCTCGGTGGCCCACATGTCGTTGGTGGACCGGCCGGGCTGAGCGCAGGTATCTTCCTGGCGCTCGACCAGGTGTTCTCGGACGACAACACCCCGCTTACCCCGGGCGGTCTCGTCTTCACGGCGACGCTGGCGGGCACGCTGAATGGCGTCAACGTCGATGGCATCGCCATCAACGCGCCGGGCGGCGCTGCAAACCCCGCGGGCCTCTTCTTCGACACGCTGACCACGAACGCGGCCGGCAACCAGGTCGGTCACCTCTACTCGCTGAATGGCGGGGTCGGGGGCGCAAACTTCGCTGGCACCGTGAACATCCGCATGACGGTCACAGACGCCGCGGGCCTTTCGGTCACCGACACGTTTGCCGTGAATGTCCTGCCGCAAAACGATGGCAAGGCGACGTTCAACATCGCAGGAACACGGACGCCCGGCAGCACGCTCACCGTTTCCCAGGCGACGCCTGATCCGGATGGCGGGCTCAAGGCGGGCACCAACTACGCCTTCCAGTGGCTGCGCGATGGCAATGTCATCTCTGGCGCGACTTTCGCCAGCTACACGACGACCGCGATTGATACGGGGCACGATATTGCGGTGCGCGCCGTCTACACGGATGCGCAAGGCTTCAAAGAGACAGTGAACACCGACGCAGGCTTCATCACCAACCCGACGACCGGCAACATCCTTCTCAGCGACACCTCGCCTACCGAAGGCCAGACCCTTACCGTCAACACATCGAGTGTCACGGACTCTGACGGGCTAGGACCGTTCAGCTTCCAGTGGCAGAGCTCAACCAATGGCACGATCTGGACGAATGTGGCCGGCGCTACTACCGCCTCGTTCGTGGTGCCGGATGCTCCGGGCGTAGCAGCCGGAGCCCTCGCAGGTCAGTTCATCCGCGTCCTTGTCAATGTCAGCGACCTACTCGGCAACGCATCGTTCTTCTCGGCGGCGACAA
>JAPLSI010000025.1 GCA_026398715.1 Gammaproteobacteria bacterium | reverse complement strand
ATCACGCGGCCGCGGCGGTCGTGGATGGGAAACATCACGCGGTCGCGGAACTTGTCGTAGACGCGCCCGGAATCGCTGCGCGAGAACATGCCGGTTTTTTCCAGCAACGCCAGCCGGCGCTCGTCGGTGCCCAGCGCGTTCTTCAATCCGTCGAACGAATCGGGCGCATAGCCGAGCATGAAGCGGGCGCGATTTTCCGCATCCACGCCTCGACGATCGAAATAGGACCGCGCCTTGTCACTGCCTTCCAGTTGTTTCTGGAAAAAGCGCGCTGCCGCATCCAGCGCCGCGTACTGGTCCTTGCCGTCCGGATTTTCGTTGCGGACCTGGGTGTCCTTGGGCACTTCCATGCCCACGCGCTTGGCCAGTTCTTCCACCGCATCGATGAACTCGAGGCGGTCGTAATTCATCAGGAAGGAGATGGCGGTGCCGTGCGCGCCGCAACCGAAGCAGTGGTAGAACTGCTTGGTCGGGCTGACGGTGAAGCTTGGCGATCGTTCGTCGTGGAACGGGCAGCGCGCCGAATACTCGCGGCCCTGCCGCTTCAGCGGTACCCGCGAGCCGATGATCTCGACCAGGTCCGAGCGCGCAAGCAGGTCGTCGATGAAAGCGTCGGGGATGCGGGCCATGGCTGCCTAGGATGCCACCACAGGCACCCCGAGTGCATGGATTGTCTCTTCTAGATGGCGCCATCCTGGCTTTCCACAACTTGTGCATGGCTGCCAGGGATAGACCGAAACCGAGCATAGACTGGTCACCTGCGCCAAGTTCTGGCAAATTTCCATCGAAATCCGTTCGCCGGATCGTCGGCCTGGGCTTTGCTTGGAGATCGGAGCCATGTTGGTGCGCATCGCAAACCTGTTTTGCTGGGGACTTGCCTGGCTATGCCTGGTGACATGGGCGAGCGCCAGCGACGCGACCAGCGGATGGCTGGCCCAGCCTACAGCGAGCGAGATTGACGCGGCCTATCCCGCCCGGGCTCGACGCGCGGAATTGGATGGTCGGGTGCTGTTGCGCTGCCAATCCGCCGCCGACGGCACGCTTTCCAACTGCATCGTGCTGGAAGAAGTGCCGGTTGGATTCGGATTTGCAGACGCGTCGCTGGCACTGGTACCGAAATTCCGCCGTACTCTCGGCAAGGACGGTGCCTGGCAGAACCTGCCGTTCGTGTTTCGACTCAGTGGCGACCTCGACACTGCGGGCGCTGCCGCGGAGACTTCGACACTGTGCCCGGATGGACATGACTGTGAAGTAGTGAACTGATTGCATTCAAGAGAACAGCGAGAGGGGTTTACGCAATGAGGTTGGCATACGCGGTGGCAACGATGGCATGGCTTTGGTCCGGTGCCGTTTTGGCCGGTGATCCAATGGACGCCATCCAGGGACGATGGACGACAGGCTTCGGCGCAGACCTGGTCATCTCTGGCAAGACCGGCACGGTGGCATCCCAGGGAAAGAGCGGGTTCACCATTTTCTTGAACGTCGGCGATGCAGTATTCGAAGACATTCATTTCGTCCGCGATGAGTCCACCGGAGCAGACCAGTGGGTGGTGTTCGAGGCCAAGTGCCGGGGCAACCGCTGGACGAAGGACAGCCCCCCGAAGCCGTGCAAGATCATTCTGGAATCCACCAGGAATCGACCTGACCTCAAGCCGAGGCTAGGCGTACCGGGCGAATGCTGCCTCCATTTCAGTTTTGTCGGCCGGGAAGCAACCAAGGCCAAGGAGACGGACTCGGATACTGCGTCCAAGCCTGCGGCAAAGTCCGGGCAGGGGTCGTGCAGCGCGCGCGACATCCAGGGCAATTGGGACCGCAGCGACGGCTCGCGAGTCGTGATTGACGGCATG
>JAPLSI010000181.1 GCA_026398715.1 Gammaproteobacteria bacterium | reverse complement strand
TGCGCGAGTTCGTCGGTGGCAAGCTTGGTCCGCGCGAACACGATCATCGCGTCGAAGGGTTCGGCTTCCAGGATGCGGGTCAGCGCATCGAGCTTGTGCAGGCCGCTGACCTGCCAGAAGCGCTGGCGGATATTGTCGGCGGTGCGCGTCTTGGCCTCGATCGAGACTTCTTCCGGGTTGCGCAGGTAGGTCTGCGCGATGCGACGGATCGGGGCCGGCATGGTGGCCGAGAACAACGCGACCTGGCGGGTCGGCGGGGTCTTCTTCAGGATCTGCTCGACATCGTCGATGAAGCCCATGCGCAGCATTTCATCGGCTTCGTCCAGTACCAGCGTGGACAGCTGCGACAGGTCGAGGGTGTTCTTTTCCAGATGGTCGATGACGCGGCCGGGGGTGCCGACGACGACGTGCACGCCGCGACGCAGGGCGCTTAGCTGCGGGCCGTAACTCTGGCCGCCGTAGATCGGCAGCACTTGGAAGCCCGGAATGTGTTGGGCATAGCTCTGGAACGCCTCGGCGACCTGGATGGCGAGTTCGCGGGTCGGCGCCAGCACCAGTACCTGCGGCTTGGTCTTTGACAGGTCGAGCTTGTTGAGCAGGGGCAGGGCGAAGGCGGCGGTCTTGCCGGTGCCGGTCTGGGCCTGTCCGATCACGTCCTTGCCGGCGAGCAGCAGCGGGATGGTGGCGGCCTGGATGGGGGTGGGCAGTTCGTAGCCGAGCTCGTCGAGCTTGCGCAAAAGCGGCGCGATCAGCACGAGCTCACGGAAACTGGTGGTCGGCGCGCTGGCGCCATTATCGGAATTCATCGGGATTTTCTCGAAGCGCCGGGGCCAGGATGGCTGGGGCGGCAGGAAGGAGGCGTATTCTACCGCTTACGCCGACACGACGCCCTGTCCGGGCGGTCCCGGCATCATCGCCGATCCGATTGGAGCAAACACATGGTTTACCTGTGGACGAAGAGCCTGCACTTGCTGTTTGTCATCGCCTGGATGGCGGCCGTCTTTTACCTGCCCCGGATTCTCGTCAACCTGGCTGAAGCCGGGGACGTGGCGCCCGTGCGCGAACGGCTGCAACTGATGGGCAAGCGGCTGTATGGCTTCGGCCACCTCATGTTCGCCATCGCCTTCGTGCTGGGCTTGTTGCTGTGGCTGGGCCCCAAGGGCTGGCCATCGACCTTTCCGGATATGGTGGGCGGTCGCCCGTGGATGCATGCCAAATTGGGCCTGGTCGCGCTGCTGCTGGCCTACTTCATCGTCTGCGGCCGGATGCTGAAGCGGTCGATGGCCGGCGGCGCGCTGCCGAGTTCGGGCAAGCTTCGCTGGTTCAACGAACTGCCGGTGTTCGCCCTGCTGGCGATCATCTACCTGGTGCTGGCCAAGCCTTTCTGAGCCGCCTGCCTGCCGGCCAGCCAGGCCAGCGGTATCGGCAGCAGCAATCCCATTGCCAGTGCCCAGGTCGGGTGCGGAATGGATAGCGCGTTGATCGCGGTCAGGACCACGTCCACGATGCCGATGGTCATCGCGCAGACCATCGCGTGGTCCTTCGAGATACGTGCGGCGACGGTCGCGCCGATGTAGGTACCCAGCAGCCAACTGAGCACGACCACCGCCACGGCCTGCCAGGGCATTGTCTGCACGTAGGTCGCAACGGCGACCTTGTCGTTGAAGTCCAGCCCGGCCGGCGGCGGATAGAACAGCTTCACGTTGGCGATCTGGGTGAAGGTGATCACGATCATCATCGCGAACAAGCCTGAGATGACGGCGAAAAAGCTTCGAAACATGGTCGTCCCCTTTCCCGGATTTCCGCGAGCATCGTTCTGGACGCGCCAAAAAACAAGGGCCGCATTTGCGGCCCTTGTTTCGTATCACCCGGGATGGATCAGCGCACGGGGCGCGGGGCGTTCACTGCACGGCGTTCGCGACGGTCCGCTGCCGGATGCGTCTTCACACCGGCGTGGGCCGTTGCGTGGCGCGGTGCGGCGGCGGTGTGCGGGGTGCGACGGCTCGGCGTGCGCTGGCCGCTCGGGCGGCCGTTGCTGGCGCTGTCGTTGCCCATGCGGATCTGGCGGCTGGGCGCGTAGCCCTCGACCACCGTCATCGCGATGTCCTGCTTGAGCACGCGATGGATCGCACGCAGCAGGCCGGCTTCATCCGGGGACACCAGCGAGATCGCCTCGCCCGATGCGCCGGCGCGGCCGGTACGGCCGATGCGGTGCACATAGTCTTCGGCAACCATCGGCAGGTCGAAGTTGATGACCAGCGGCAGCTGCGGAATGTCGAGGCCGCGGGCGGCCACGTCGGTGGCAACGAGAACGCGCGCCTTGCCCGACTTGAAATCGCCCAGCGCCTTCAGGCGCTGCGACTGGCTCTTGTTGCCATGGATCGCCACGGCCTTGATGCCGGACTTTTCCAACTGCTCGGCCAAGCGGTTGCAACCGTGCTTGGTCTTGCCGAACACCAGGATCTGGTCCTGGTAACGCTGGCTGAGGATGTCGATCAGCAGGTCGCGCTTGCGCGCGCCATCGACCGGATGGGCGATGTGCGTGACGGTTTCGGCGACGGTGTTGCGCGCGGCAACCTGGACTTCACGCGGGTTGCGCATGAATTCCATCGCCAGCTTCTTGATGGCGTCTTCGAAGGTGGCCGAAAACAGCAAGGTCTGGCGGGTGGCCGGCAGCTTGTTGAGGATGCGCTTGATGGCGGGCATGAAGCCCATGTCCAGCATGCGGTCGGCTTCGTCCAGGATCAGCATTTCGACGTCGCGCAGCTGCACGCTGCCGCGCTCGAGGTGGTCGATCAGGCGGCCCGGGGTGGCGACCAGGATGTCGACGCCGCGGCGCAGGGTGTCGAGCTGCGGATTCATGCCGGCGCCGCCGTAGATGACGGTGGACGCGAGCTTGGCGTGCTTGCCGTAGGTGCGGATGGAGTCATGCACCTGCACGGCGAGTTCACGCGTGGGGGTCAGGATGAGGCAGCGGATCTTGCGCGGCGCGCCGGCGACGGCGGTCGTGGACAGGCGATGCAGCATGGGCAGCGCAAACGCCGCCGTCTTGCCGGTGCCGGTCTGGGCGCCGCCAAGCAGGTCGTGGCCAGCCATGGCGAGCGGGATTGCCTCGATCTGGATGGAAGTAGGGGTCGCGTAGCCGATTTCGGCAAGCGCGCGAAGAAGCGCGGGCGCAAGCCCGAGCGATTCAAAAGACATTGATGATGCTCCGATGTACCCGAGGCGTTCCCTGAAACCGCGCTGCGAGTTGATGCTAAAAATTAACGCCAGAGTGGCGTGTTTGCGCAGCGTGACGTGCGGAGTGGGCTTGGGCCGGAGGAAGCTTTGAAAATCGGCTTTGGCGACCGGGGGAAAACGAAGCCGGTGCAGCAAACCGGCGAAGCATACCCCATTTCGGGCGCCACGGCCAGTTGGAGGGCCTGCCAGGCCCGGATGCATGACTTCTGCCCTAGGTCGTGAAGCGGGGGTTCAGGTTACGCTCCGTGGGCTATCCGCACTCCTGAGGTCAATCATGCGCGCCCCCAAATTTGTCCTGCTTCTGGCGGGAATCACGCTGTCACTGCCTGCGCTCGCCGCCGACAGCGACCGCTGGAACCTGCCGGTCGAAGTAAAACAACTCGACAACGGCCTGACCGTCGTCGTGTCCGAAGACCATAGCTCGCCGACCGTTGGCGTCAGCGTGGTTTACCACGTGGGCATGCGGCTGGAGCCGCGCAACCGCACCGGCTTCGCGCACCTGTTCGAACACCTGATGTTCGAAGGCACGCCCAATGCGCCCGAAGGCGTGTTCGACAAGGTCATCACCGGTGGCGGCGGCCGCAACAACGGCTCGACCCGCGCCGACTTCACCAACTACATCGAAACCGCGCCGGTATCGGCGCTGGAATCGATGCTGTGGCTGGAAGCCGATCGCATGAAGACGCTGGACTTCAATGAAAAGACCTTGAAGAACCAGCAGGATGTGGTGAAGGAAGAAATTCGCGTCAACGTGAAGAACCAGCCCTACGGCGGCTTCATGTGGATCGACATCGGCCAGCATGCCTTCCAGAAGTGGGAAAACAACCACGACGGCTATGGCAGCTTCAAGGACCTGGAAGGCGCCAGCCTGGAAGACGTGCGCAATTTCCATCGCGACTACTACGGCCCGAACAACGCCGTGTTGTCCATCGCCGGCGACGTCACGCCTGCCCAGGCATTTGCGTTGGCCCAGAAATATTTCGGTGGCATCGCCACGCGCCCGACGCCTGCACCAAGTGATTTTTCCGAGGGCCTGAACACCGCCGAAAAGCGCATCGAGCAAAGTGACGCATTGGCCCAGGTGCCGGCCATTGCGGCGGCCTGGAAGATGCCGGACCGTGGCAGCAAGGACCAGGCGCCGATGGCGGTGCTGGGTGAATTGCTCGCCGGCGGCGACGCATCGATCTTCTACCAGGGCCTGGTAAAGGGCCGCGAAACGGCATTGAACGTCGATTCGCTGTACGGACTGACCAGCCCTTGGGAATACGACGGCCCGACCCTGTTCACGGTGTTCGCGCTGTACAAGCCCAACGGCAGCGCCGATGCGCTGCTGGCGGCCATGGATGAGGAAATCGCCAAGGTCGTGGACAAGGGCGTTGACGATGCGACGCTGAAGCGCGTCAAGACCCGCATGCTCGCCGACTGGTACAACGGCCTGGAAAGCTTCATGGGCCGCGCCGATACGCTGGCCAAGCTGCAGACCCTGTGGGGCGACGCGAAGGTCGCCAACCAGATCCCCGGATGGATCGACGCGGTCACCTCCGAAGACGTGCAGCGCACCGCCCGCACTTACCTGACCAAGGCCAATCGCACCGTTATCGACCGCAAGCCGGCCCCGCCGGCCGCTGCCGCACAGGCTGCCGCCCCGGCCGCAGGAGACAAGAAATGAGGATCGCATCGATGAACAAACTGATGCTGGCCATCGCCATCTCGCTCGCCACGTCCACCACTGCCTATGCCGGCGCGAGTGCGAAGCTGCCGGCCGACCTGCCTGCCTACGGCCAGGACAAGCCGATCCCGGTGCCGCAGATCGCGAAGAAGAAGCTCTCCAACGGCATGGAAGTATGGGTCGTGCCGCGCAACGGATTGCCGCGCGTCGACTTCGTGCTGGCGATGCGCGGTGCCGGCCTTGCTGCCGACGACGCTTCGCATCCCGGTTTCGCCAGCCTGCTGGCGGGACTGTTGAGCGAAGGCACCGAAAAGCGTGATTCCCGCGCCATCGCCGAAACCGCGCAGTCACTGGGCGGATCGGTCGGTGCAGGCGCTGGCTACGACGGCATTTCGATGTCGGCCAATGCGCTCGCATCCAATGCCGGGTCCATGCTGGAACTGCTCGCCGAGATCGCGCGCCAGCCCTCGTTCCCGGCCAACGAAGTGCAGTTGGCCAAGGCCAATTCACTGCAGGCGCTGAAGGCATCCGAAGCCACGCCGGGGTTCCGCGCCGAACGCGCGATGTCCCAAGCGGTCTACGGCGACCATCCGTACGGCCACACGCAGCCGACCAGTGAGTCGATCTCCTCGACCACGGCAGAGCTATTGAAGGCCGAGCATGCAAAGCGCTTCCGCCCCGATCGCGCATTGCTGGTGATCACCGGTCGCATTGACGAAGCCCAGGCCATGAAGATGGCCGAAGCTGCGTTCGGCACCTGGAAGGCGGAAGGCGCGGCCCTGGCCGAAACGCCTGCGGCGGCCTCGTCGGCCAAGCCGGTGCGCTTGCTGTTGGAGCGCCCCGGCAGCGTGCAGTCGACGCTGCGCCTGGGTCGCCCCGGCATTCCCGCCACCTCGCCCGACTATGTGCCGCTGCGCCTGGCCGGCACGATCCTGGGCGGTGGCTTCAGCAGCCGCATCAACCAGAACCTGCGCGAAGACAAGGGCTACACCTACGGTGCGTCCGCGGGTGCGCGCAACTATCGCAATGGCGGTGCCATCGTCGGCGGCGCGGACGTGCGCAATGCGGTGACCGGCGCGTCGTTGAAGGAATACTTCGACGAGTATCGCCGCTTCGGCACGGACCTGGTTCCCGACGAAGAGATCAGCATGAACAAGCGCTACGTCGCCGGCGGCTACCTGATCAGCAACCAGCTGCAGGCTTCGGTCGCGGGCACGCTCGCCAACAACTGGCTGATCGGACTGCCGTCGGATTTCCTCGGCCAGTTCGTGCCGATGATCCAGAAGGTCAGTGCCGAACAGGTGCGCGACATGGGCAAGAAATATTTTTCGCCCGAGTCGCAATCCATCATCGTCGTCGGCGACAGTGCGTCGATCACGGAACAGTTGAAGGAATACGGCGACTTCACGGTTTCGGCCAAGTAAGCCCGTCGCCAAGCGCGGGCAGCGCGTCGCTCAGTCCAGGACGCGCTTCGCCCCCGCGTACGCTCGCGCCCAATAGGGGGTGTCGAGCTTGTCCATGCGGACCGTGCCGCCGCTGCTGGGCGCATGCACGAAGCGGCCTTCGCCGACATAGATGCCGACATGCCCGCCACCGGCTGGCGTGAACAACACCAGGTCGCCCGGTTGCAGGTCGTCGCGAGAAACGCGCCTCGATTTCAGGTCCATCAATGCCGAGGTGCTGCGCGGCAAGCGCAGGCCCGCCGCATCGAGGAATACGTAACCAACCAGGCCGCTGCAATCGAATCCGCCCGCGGGCGTGTTGCCGCCGTAGCGATAGGGCGTGCCGACCAGGCTGATCGCGCGAACCAGTACTTCATTGGCGCGCCGGCTGTCCGCGGTCGCCTGGCCATAGCTGCGGGCGGATCGCGAACCGGAATCGCCGGGTTGGCCGGGAGAGGACGAGCAGGCAGCCAGGACTGCCAGCAAGGGGATCAGGGTCAGCCAACGCCCCGGAACACGCCGAACTGGCGCACGGCCCCCTGCCTGCGGATAATGCGCGCCTGTCATCACGGGCGAGTTTGCCCCATCGTGGATACCAAATGAAGATCGAAGACAACAGCGTCGTCCGTTTCCACTACACCGTGTCCGAGGCCGGCCAGGGCCAGATCCGGTGAGACCTTCGAAGTGACCATCAGCCCGGCCGAAGCCTATGGCGAGCGGCGCGAGGGCATGGAACAGCGGGTCCCGCGCAAGCACTTCAAGGGCGCCAAGCTGGCGCCGGGCATGCAGGTCGTATTGCCCACCGCCCAAGGCCAGCGCGCGATGACGGTGAAAAAGGTCGGAATCAGCGTGGTGGACGTGGACCTGAACCATCCGATGGCCGGCAAGACGCTCAGCTTCGACGTGGAGATATTGGAGGTGCGCGAGGCCAGCCCGGAAGAGATCAGCCACAAGCACGTGCACGGCGACGGCGGCCACCAGCACTGAGGCATCGAACTTCGCTCGACGTGGCGGGCGGCGCGCCTGCCCGTCGCCAAAGAAAAACGGCCCGCTTTCGCGGGCCGTTTCTTTTCAGCGCTTGCGGTGGATCAGTTGACGCTGACGGCCGACCAGGCCGCTGCGACCGCGTTGTACTGGGCCGAACCGTTGCCGTAGAGCGAGGCAGCCGCATTCAGCGTGGCGGTGCGCGCACCGGCATAGTTCGTGCTGGAGGTCATGTGCACGGACGTGGCGCGGTACCAGATCAGGGCGGCGGTGTCACGGCCGATGCCGCTGATGGTGCTGCCA
>JAPLSI010000077.1 GCA_026398715.1 Gammaproteobacteria bacterium | reverse complement strand
AATTCATCTACGGCGCGATGGAAAACGCCGCCGCCGTCACCTTCACCGAAACCCGCTTCCTGTCCGCCAGCGGCATGACCGCCGACCAGAAGGAGCGCCTGTTCTCGGTGATCCTGCACGAAATGGCGCACCAGTGGTTCGGCGACCTGGTCACCATGAAATGGTGGAACGGCCTGTGGCTGAACGAGAGTTTTGCTTCCTACATGGCCACCCTGGGCAGCACCACTTCGCCCGATTTCCACAACACCTGGCTGTCGTTCTATCGCGGCAAGCAGGGCGCGTACCGCACCGACGACAGCATCACCACGCATCCCATCGAAGTGCCGGTAGCCTCGACGGCCAACGCCTTCGACAACATCGACGCCATTACCTACAACAAGGGCGCGGCCACGCTGCACCAGCTGCGCAAGCTGATCGGCGACGAGCCCTTCCGTCGCGGCGTGCACAACTACCTGACTGAATTCTCGTATCGCAACGCCACGCTGGAAGACTTCATCGGCGAGCTGTCCAAGTCCTCGGGCCGCAACCTGACGCCGTGGGCAAAGCAATGGCTGTACGAGCCGGGCCTGAATACGATCAGCGCCGAATTCAAGTGCAGCGGCGGCAAGATCAGTTCCTTCAGCCTGGCGCAGGGCGCGGCCATCCCGGCCTTCCCGACCTTGCGCGAACAACTGGTGCAGGTCGCGTTGTTCAACCTGTCCGGCGACAAGCTGGTGTTGTCCGACAAGCAGTCGGTTACCTACAAGGGCGCCAGCACCAACGTACCGACGATGGTCGGCAAGGCCTGCCCGGACCTGGTGTATCCGAACTACGAGGACTGGGGCTACGCGAAGGTCGTGCTGGACCCGGCGTCCTTCGACACCGCACGCACCCGCCTGGCGGGCATCGAGGATCCGATGCTGCGCTCGATGATATGGCAGAGCCTGTCCGACGGCCTGGGTGATCGACGCCTGGGCCTGGATGATTTCATCCAGACCGTGCTGGTGAATGCACCGAAGGAAACCGACAACGCGCTGCTGCGCCAGTCGCTGATGTACTTCACGATGGCCAAGGGCTACCTGCGCGTTTTCGCCAACGGCAGCGACTACGGCAAGCGCACCTCGGCGCGCATGGAAGAGGTGTTGTGGAAAGGCGTGCAGGACAGTCGCGGCAATCGCGACCGCGGCAAGGCCTGGCTGGGCACCTATATCGAAATCGCGAGCTCGGATGCGGCCGTCAGGAACCTCGGCGGCATGCTTGCGGGCAACGTGGATGCGGGCGGTATCGATATAGACCAGGAAACCCGTTGGGACATCATCGACCAGCTCAATCGCCTGGATGCACCAGGCAGCGAAGCGCTGATCGCCAAGGAACTGGAACGTGACAAGTCCGAAGCCGGCCAGCTGATGGCACTATCCGCGTCCACGATTCGCCCGGATGCGGCGATGAAGGCGAAGTGGTTGGAAAAGGTGCAGGCGATGGACGGCTCCGAGCCGTTCTCGCGGCTGCGCGTGGTGATGCGCAACCTCTTCCCGCGCGGGCAGGCGGAACTGGCTGAAGTCAGCGCGCAACAGCGGCTCGACACCCTGGCGGAAATCGACAAGAAGGCCGATCCGGTGTTCCTGCGCAGCTACGCGGGCAGCATGATCCCCACCAGCTGCACCGCGCAAAGCGTGGCGCGGCTGGAGAAGGCGATTGCCGAGCTGACCACGCTGTCGGCGGGCACCCGCCGCGAGTTGTTGTCCAGCCACGAAGGCGACCAGCGTTGCCTGGCGGTCCGCACGGCGTTCGAGGCTTCCGCCGCGGGGTCGCGCCAGGGCAAGTAACACTGCGGTTGCAAGGGCGGGAGGCTCGGGTCACTATCCGAAAAATCCCGCCGGAGTCGCCATGCGCACCTCGCTGCTGTTGGTTGCCAGTCTCGCGATCGCCGGTTGCAAGGCGCCGGCGCCCTCACCTGAAGCGGCCCTGGCGACCGCGCCGGCGGCAGCGGTCCCGTCAGCCCCGGCAGTGGTTCCGGGCGACCCGATCGAAGGCATGCGCGTGGCGAAGCGCGTCGGCTGCAACGGCTGCCATGGCAAGGACGGTGGTGGCAAGGAACTCTGGGAAGAGCCAGGCAAGTTCAAGCTCTTCTCGGCCAATCTCACCGAGCGAAGGCTCGACTACGACGATGCCGGCATCGAAGCACTGCTGCGCCACGGCCGGACCAGCGACGGTCATCGGCCCTTGGGCATGCCGGTCTTCATGTTCGAGCACCTGAGCGACCGCGAGGTTCGCGACATCACGGCCTGGCTGCGCTCGATACCGGCGGTATCCAATCCCGGCCTGCAGAAGACCTGGCTCTCGGACGAGGTCAAGAAACAGGTCGCCGACGGCACCTATCCCTACGACGACGACCAGCCCACGCCGGGCATGGACCCGCCGGACGCGCCGCCCACCGACCCGATAGCGCTGGGCAAGCACCTGGCCTACAGCTCATGCACCGAGTGCCATGGCCGCGAACTGAATGGATGGGGACCCGACGACCCGACGCCTTCGCTGGTCGTGGCCAAGGCCTACACGCCGGAGAAATTCGCGAGGCTGATGAAGACCGGCATCGCGGCCAATGGCAAGGAAACGAAGACGGGTTTCATGAGCGAGGTGGCGCGCGGCCGGTTTGCCATCCTGACAGACGCCGAGATAGACGCCCTGAAGCGCTACCTCGACAGCCGCTGATTTCCCCCGGGGGCCGTGCAACCCTTTGCAGCGCGCTTGCATCCAAAGCAGGAGTGAGGTGTTGGGACTCGGGAACCGGGCGATGGGCAATGGGATAGAGATGCGGGCGCCGAAGCATTACCTGCGGGTGGATCTTTCCGACCCTGCGGAAGCCGAATACTGGGAAGTGGTGATGGACGCATCGCGGGCGCGCCTGGAACAGGCCATGGCCCTGGTAGGCGAAGACGCCATCGCCGTGCGCAGCCACCTCCAGCAACAGTCGGCCTAGCGGGCTTCCCAGAAGGTCATGTCGCCGTACTCCCATGCCCAGGGCATGCCAGTTTCACCGATGGCAAATTTGACCAGCCTCGGAAAAGCCGCTTCGCTGCGAACATCGTTGGAAAGTATCAGGACGCAACGCTTGCGCCGCTGCACGCAGACCCAGGTATTGCCAGTGCTGTCGTTGTGCCCTCCCTTCTGGAAACCCGGGCCTTGGGGACCAGTGAAGGTAATGACACCCAACCCCGCGGCAAGCCCGGCGATTTGCTTGTCGATGGGCAGTTCTGGCTGCAGCGACGGAAACTGGCTGGCCGCGGTGATTTTCAATTGAGGCTTAGACAATTGTGCGTGGCTGGACTTCGACAAGCCATCGCCCCGCACATACGCAGCCACGAACTTCGACATGTCGGCAAGAGTGGTGTCCATTGACCCTGCTGCGCGCGTACGGCTTCGCTCGTCATGCGGCTCGACTGTTCCATCGATGCGCCAGCCGTCGGCCAGGTTGCCGGCGAAGTCATCACGCCAGGTCATGCTGGTGCGCGGCATGTCGAATCGATCGAAGATGCGCCGCTGCATTTCTGCGCCAACATCCAGGCCCAAGCCCTTTTCGATCACGAATTGCAGCAGGATCATCCCATCGCCTGAATAGGCGTAGCGCGAGCCAGGTTCGAAGTGAAATTTCAGCTTTCCGTCCGGCTCCAGGAATCCGAAATTGGAGAAGCCGGAGCTGTGCGTGAGCAGGATGCGCGGCGTGAGCCGTTTCCATCGGTCATCGCCAGCAAGGTCCGGCCAGTTGGCGTAGTCCTCTTTCGGGTCGGGATAATCGGGCAATGGCTTTGCGAGGTAATTTGCAATTGACGCGTCGAGATCGAGCTTGCCCTCTTCCACCAATTGCATCACGAACCAGGCGAAGGTCGCCTTGGTCAGCGACGCGCCGTACATGATGGTGTCGGTCTCCAGCGGGTCGCCCGCCTGGTTCCGGACGCCAGCGCTTCGGGCGTAGACGACGCGGCCATCATCGATGACCGCAAGGGCCAGGCCTTTTGCCTGCGTGGCGGCCATCGCCCGGGCGATTTCGGCATCGAGCTGCGCAGCATCGGGAACTCCCGCGCAGGCGCGGGAGGCGAACAGCACGGCAGCCAGAGCGACTACCCAGGGGCTTCGGTTCATGCCACCAGTGTGCCTACTTTCTCAGGGCTTCGCGACCTGCACGCATTTCCTCGCGCGACAGCTTGCCGTCATTGTCGAGGTCGATGGCGTCGAAATTTTCGGCGAGCTTCGGCATCTTGTCGCCGATTTCGGCACGGCTTAGCGCCTTGTCGCCATTCGTGTCCAGCGCACGCGCATGCTCGCGCATCGCCATGGCCTGGTGCTTGCGTGCCGAGCGCATGTGCCGGCGTTCGCGCACCGCTTCACGCATTTCGTCCTGGGTCAGTCCGCCGTCCCTGTTGGCATCCATCTTCGCGAACTGCTCGGCCAGTTTCCGGGTGCGCGCGGCCTGGAACTCGGCCATGCTCAGCTTGCCGTCGCGATTGGTATCGCTGGCGGCGAAGGCTTCGGCGCGTGCTTCGGGGCCGCGTCCCTCGCCCTTGCGTGGCGCCGCCTGCTGGGCAACGGCAATCGATGCGGCCAACAGGCCGACGGTCAGGGCGATCATCTTCTTCATGGGAAATCCTTTGCAGCGGTGGGCTTGGCTGTAGTTAACGCCACGCGGTGCGATCCGTTGACCGGAAACGGGGGGCCGATTCAGCCCGGTTGCGGCGCCGCGAAGGCATAACCTGCGTTCGGCACGTATTCGATCCAGCCAGGCGCGCCGCCGGCGCTTGCCAGCTTGCGGCGCAGTCGGTGCACCACCTGCTTGAGCGATTCGCGGTCGGCCGCCTCGCGATCGGCCCATACGAACTGGATCAAGGCGTCGGCATCCACCGGCCGGCCGCGATGGCTGAGCAGCAGGCGCAGCAGGCGCAACTCCAGCAACGAAAGACGGAACGGTTCGTGGCCGGCCACCTGCGCTTCGCTGCGATCGACATCGATCGCCAATGGCCCCCACGCAAGCACCGGGTCTTCCACGGCTTCCGTGCCCCGGCGCAGCAGCGATCGCACGCGGGCGAGCAAGGCGCGCGGGCTGAACGGCTTGGTCAGGTAATCGTCGGCGCCCAGGTCCAGGCCGCGCACTTCGTCTTCCTCCGCATCGCGCACGGTCAGCATCATCACCGGCACCTGGCTGATCTTGCGCAACTGGTCGAGCACCTGGAAGCCATCGAGCAGCGGCAGGTTCACGTCCAGTATCACCAGGTCGGGCATGTCCTCGTTCAATCGGCGCAGCGCCTGCTGGCCATCGAAAGCGGTTACCACTTCGTAGCCGCCGCTGGTCAGCGCGAAGCGCAGCAAGCCGACCAGTTCGACGTCGTCGTCAACGATCAGGATCCTCATGCGCTTGCCTCCACCGGCAGCACGATGCCGATGCGGGCGCCTTCGCGGTGCACCGGTCGGGCAACTCTCACTTCACCGCCATGCGCGGTCACGATGGCATGCACGATCGCAAGGCCAAGGCCCGAGCCACGCTGGCTGGGTTCCTCGTGCGGGGAGCGCCGGAACGGGGCGAACAAATCGTCGGTGCCGCCCAGCGACGACAGGCCCGGGCCTTCGTCCTCCACCCACACGGTAACGGTGTCGGGCGACCATTCCATCTGCACCCAGATGCTGGTCTGGTCGGGCGCGAACTTGTTGGCGTTGGCCAACAGGTTGACCATCACCGAGGCTAATCGCGGGGAATCACCCACCAACATCGGACCCGGGGACAGCTCGGCGACAACGCGCTGTTCGCGTTGATCGGTCAAAGGTTTCATCAGTTCGATCGCCTCAGCCACCACTTCCGCCAGATCCACCGGTTGCCGCCGCAGCCGCATCTCGCCACTTTCGATGCGTACGCTGTCGAGCAGGTTGTCCACCAATTGCGAAAGCCGCATGGACCCACGGTACTGCGCGTCGGCCAGGCCGATGGCAATCGGATCGCCGCTGTTGCCCAGGTGGTCGCGCAACAGTTCGATCGATGCGATCTGCGCCGACAGCGGCGTCTGGAACTCATGCGACAGGTTGGCAAGGATGTGATCGCGCATCGCGCGCGCGGCCTCGATGGCGTTCTCCTCGCGCACCACCAGCACCTGTCGGTCGTCGCTGGCAGCAAGCCGGCGCACTGTCAGCGGTCGTCGGGTATCGGCGGCCACGCAACGCTCCAGCGTCGGCACGCCGACGGCTGGCGGAATCGAGTCTTCATGCGCGGGCACGACCGGGACCAGCAAATCCTCCGGACGCTGGCCGATCACGTCTTCGCGCGAGCGCCCGACCAGGGCCAGGAATTGCCGGTTGGCATAGTGGATGTCGTGACCGGCGTCCACGCCGACGATGCCCTCGTCCACGCCATCGAGCACGGCATCGAGTTCCTGGCGCTGGGTTCGCTCGGTGGCGGTAAGCGTAGCGACGCGTTGTCGCATTTGTTCCAGGCTCGAAGCCAGGGCGATGGGCTCGGCCAGGAAGGTCACCGGCGCGGGCACCGGTGTCTGCAGGTCGCCCCGGCCCAGTCGCTCGGCATCGCGCGCCAGCGCGTCGAAGGGCTTGGCGATACGGGCGGCGACCAACACGGCCAGGCCCAGCGCCAGCAGGCTGGCGGCCAGGCTGGTCAGTCCAAACGAGCCGAACCATTCCAGGATGCGCTTGCTTACCCACTCGGGCGCTACGCGCGCACTGAGCAACGCGCCGGGCCGCCCCAACTCGCCACGAATGTTGGCGATGCGCGTCACCGCACTGCCACCGATGCGTTCGAAGGTTTCCGGCTCGCCGGTCAGCGTTACCTGGCGCAGCGCGTTCTTCCAGGGATCGGGCGGACCGACGACCACAGGCACCAGCGGCTGCAGATCCAGTGCTATCAGGTCGGTTTCAGTTTCAGGCAGGGTGTCGAGCCGACTGCCGAGGCGCTCGGCAACCACTACCGACGAGCCGGGCATGGATCGGATTTCGCGCTGCACCACGCGCCACGCCATCTGCTTGTTGTCGAAGCTCAGCCCGGCGCCGAAATGCGGCGGTGGCGAGCCATATTCGGCAATGGTGCGGCCGCCGGCCTGCACCCGGATGTATTCGATGTCGCTGGTGCCGTGGAAGTCCTTCACCAACTTTCGTGCCTTGGTCAGCTGGCCACGCTGCAGGTAGAAGCGAAGCGTCGGCTGTTCGGCGAGCAGGTCGGCGCCGACGATCAGTTCGCGATGCCATTCCTGCAGGCGGCGGCGGGCTTCGGACACGGCCCGCTCCGATTCCGCGCGCGCCTGCGCCACCACGGCGGAGCGGATGGTGCCAATACCCGTGGCAAGCAGCAGGATGACGAAGAGCAGCACCAGGCCCATGTGACTGGCCAGCAGCAACTGGGACAAACGAAGTCGCGTGGACATGCGCGGGGCAATCTCCCGGAATGGACCCTGGTCGGCCCGGCCGCCCGTGGTTGGCGGAAACCTGATTATGGTCCAGCCGGCTGCCCGGATGCCCGGGATCGGCCCAAAAAAAAGCCAGCCCCCGGATTCCGGAGGCTGGCAACCATGTCAACCCAGCGTCGCCCTGACAACTTGGCTGGGATGGACGCAATTTAGACCCGGCCCCCGGGCTTGTCAGTTACAGCGCCGTTACAGAAAAAAAGTATTTCGCAAGAAGCGGATAGCGGGCATGGGCGGGGTTCATGAAACTGGCGCCTGCCCTTCCCCGGACCCGCCAATGCTGACCCTTTACGACTACCCTGCCTCGCAAAACGCCTGGAAAGTGCGGCTTTTGCTGAACCATCTTGGCCTGCCCCACCGGACGGTGCGGGTCAGCATCTTCGAGGGCGAGGGTCGGTCCGAGGCGTTCAGGCGCATCAATCCGACCGGCAAGGTACCTGCGATCGAACTCGACGATGGCCGCACGCTGGCTGAATCCAACGCCATCCTGGCCTATCTGTCCGACGGTACCGACTACCTGCCCGCGGACCCGTTCGCGCGGGCCAAGGTGCACCAGTGGCTCAATTTCGAGCAGGAAAACATCGAGTCGGTGATCGGCGCGCTTCGCCACTGGACCCTGACCGGCAAGCTGGGCCGGCGCGACGCCGCCGTGGTCGCGGCCAAGCGCGACGCCGGATTGCGCAGCCTGGCCATCCTGGAGCGCGAACTTTCATCGAGGCGATTTATCGCCGGCGACCGATACACGATCGCGGACATGTCGGTCTTTGCCTACGGAAGCCGCGCCGACGAGGCCGGCCTTTCGCTGGAGGCGTTTCCCCACTTTCGCTCGTGGATCGCGCGGGTGGAAGCGCAGGACGGCTTCCTGGCCCGGACGCATCCCTACTCCGACGATCCGTATTGCACCCGCGAACTTGGCTGAGCCAAGGACTCAGCGCGCGGCACCGGCATTGGCGAAAGCGGCCGCAGCACGATCAGGGTAGCCGCCCTTCTGGTAGACCGTGCCGAGGTTCGCCCAGGCCTGCTTGTTCTTCGGGTCGATGCGTACCGCTGTTTCAAGCGCCGTCACCGACTCGTCGTACTGGTTCATCGCGATCAGTGCGTTTCCCAGGTTGTTCCACATCGTCGAATTGTTCGGATCGGCGCGAAGCAGGTCGCGAAGAATCACCACCGCGCTCTGGTTCTGCCCGTCCTGCAGATAAATGTCGGCAAGCAGTGTGCGCGCCACCACATGGGTCGGATCGCGCTTAAGCACGGGGTCCAGCGCTGCTATGGCCTCGGCGTTCTTGCCCAGCCGCGCATTGGCCGAGCCCAGGAACAACCAGGGTTCGTTTCGTTGCGGCTCCGCTACCGACCACTGCTCGGCAACATCGGCCAGGCCTGCCCAATCCCATTCGCGCGCGAGCTTGTCGGCCTTGTCGAACCATTCGCGGCTGGCGGCGTCGCCAGCAGGCTGCGCGGGCGCATAGGCATCCGGTGGCAGGCCCTCGTCGGCGCCGGCAGGCGAGTCGCCGGGAATGAAGACGGTTGCGCCGGGATCGGTCGTGGCTTCAGCGACAACTTGCGACGAGGCGGGACGCACGCCCTGGAATTTCCGCAGGTACATCAGCCCGAAGAACATCATCGCGACCAGCACGACCAGGCCGACCACGGGCACCAGCCAGTTGTTGCGCGGCGCTGGCGCAGGCGGGGGGAAATCGAACATCGGAAATGCCGGCATGCCGGGCGTTGCGGCGCCGGGATCGACAGCCAAGGGTTCCGGCGGCGCGCCGCTGGTGATGATGATGGTCGGCGCCATCGGCGCACTACCGGCCGGCGCCGGTTTCGGCGGGGCTTCGCCCAACTGCTGCGCAACCTCTGCCGCCGGTTTCATCACAGCTTGGCCAGGCACGGTGATCATGTCGCCCATGCGCACCATGCCGGCGCGGAAATAACCGCGCATCTCGTCCTCCGACAGCGGGCCGAAGCGGCGCCCCTGGCTGTGCAGGTACCAGGCCGGATTGATGTCGTCGGACGCCATGGGAGCTCCTGTTCGGAAACCGAAGTCTACTGCGAGTGCACGAATCGACAATCACCCGCCGCGTTTTATCCTAAGCTTTGGGGATTACGCGTATGCAAGGGATCGGAATGAACTGGATTTACGCCGCACTCGCCCTGGTGGCGGGCGCCCTGCTGCCGCTGCAGGCGCTGATCAATGCGCGGCTGGCGCATGGCACGACCGGCGGCCTGTTCGCCTCGGCCTGCTCGTTCCTGGTCGGCACGATCGCCTTGGCGATGGTGTTGCTGGTGACGCGGCAGGCGCTGCCCAGCCTCGACACCGTGGCGCGCCTGCCGGCGTGGGTCTGGCTGGGTGGCTTGTTCGGTGCGGCCTTCGTGGTCGTGGCGACGCTGGCCATTCCGCGCATCGGCGCCTCGTCGCTGGTGGCCCTGGTGGTGCTGGGCCAGATGGCCGCATCGCTGGCGCTCGATCACTTCGGCGTGCTGCAGGCGCCCAAGCCGGTGGACATGCTGCGCATCCTGGGCGCGCTGCTGATCGTCGGCGGCGTGCTGCTGGTGTTGCAGCCCTGGAAGGCGCGCTGACCGACAGTCGTCCGCGTAGCGGGAAGCCGTCGGCGTCAACGACCTGATTTGCTGTACAGGTCGATGATGTCCTCGATCGCGTCATGGCAGACGCGGCAGAACTCGTCGCTGCGCGTGAACATCAGGCACTGCATCTGCGGCCGGTAGTAGCCTTTGGATTCGTACATGGCGCCTTCGAAGGCGCCGATCGTTTGTTGCTGTGGATGTTTCGCGAACAGGCTGTCGATATGCGCCTGTTCGGCGGTGAACAGAGCATTCATTTCCGATTCCGGACGACGGTCCTGGCGCAGCTTCACGCGGCGCGCCTGGTTCTCGCGCTGGAAGCTTTCGAACTCCGCCTTCGGCCACGGCGTCGGCAGCGGCGTTGCGGGGCTGACCAGGTGCTTCCATTTCAATGCGGCAGGATCGAGCAAGGCCGTCACGTTCGGCTCCCATGGCTCGTTGCGGGCCGATGCCGCCGGGCCATAGACCGAAGGCGAGGTGTAGTACTCGTCGGCCAACGCGGCGAAGTGGTGGCCGAATTCGTGCACGAACAGGTAGTTGGTCCAGTCGCTGTCGGCAGCCGCCGTGCTGAACTGGCCGAAGATGCCGCCACCGCCATAGGTCTTGCCGTTGAAGATGATTTCCACCACGTCGTAGGGCGCGTACTGGGCCAGGTCGCGAAAGGCGCGGTTGTCCAGCGTAAGCGCATAGCGCTCGCTGCCGAAGATGTCGTAGCGAAGTCCCGTCGCGCTGGCGCGATGGATGTCGTTGGACGGACGGCTGACGCCCGACACCGGCACGGGCACGGTCAGGGCCCAGACATTGAAGTCGCCCTTGCGCTCCTTGAACGGCGACACCGTGAACAAGTGGTCGCGCAGCTTGCGCGCATCGGCCTCGAACTTCGCCAGGTCTTCGGCCGCATAACCGTCGCCCAGTATCAGCAGGTCCACCTTGTCGGCCGGTTCGCCGCTGTGGTGGATGGCGATCGGCTTGGCAGGCGCCGGCCACGCCACTCGTTCGATGTCCAGCGCCTTCGGGTCCACGCGCACCGACCACACCGGCAAGAACTTGTTGTCCGCGTCGCGGGTGGAGATGCGCACCTGCACGGGTTTTTCCGGCATCGGGAAACGCAGTGATTCCTGGAAGCTGCGCTGGGTATCCTTGGCGTCGTCGGTCGTGCGCCATTCGGCAAAGATGGTGCTGTAGCCGCGCGAGTACAGGACCTTGCCCGATTCGGCATCGATCACTTCGAGGAAGTTCGCGCCGCGGTTGCTGTCATCCAGCGGCCGCGCCGGGTTGCCGGCCCAGGGCAAGGCTTCCACCATCACGCGCTCCAGCGCGTAGTGCTCGGTCTTGATGTCGCCGCCGTGCTGGATGTCCACGCGCAAGGTGGCGGGCGCAGCGCTCAGCGTGGCTGGCAGGATGGCGGCGAATGCGAGCGCCAGTTGAACGAGGAAACGATGCATCGCGACTCTCCGCTGGGTGCGTCCCTGGCCGGGACGCTGGGCGGCAACTACTGTAATCCAACCGCATGTCGGAAGACGAACTGGCGATCTCACGATCGGCGGGCGGCTGCGGTCGCGCTGGCACCATTCACCTTGCGGTGGGTTTTCGCGCCTGCCACTTAATTTCCATTAATCGGCACCGGGCATCATGGCGTCGCGGAACCTTCCGCATCCAGGAAACCTCCATGAAGAAGACCTTGCTCGCTATCACATCGGCCCTGATCCTGACCGGCGCGATGACCTCCACGGCTTCGGCCCAGAGCGGTTACTACGACCGCGACGACCGCTATTCGTCCGATGCGTACGACGACCGCGACGATGATCTGTACGCAGACTCGCGCTACGCCGACTCGCGTTACGCCGACTCGCGTTACGACGATTCGCGTTACGGCGATTCGCGCGACGATTTCGATCGTGACGGCGTCTCCGACCAGTACGACACGTACGACAACCGCAACAACCTCAGCTGGGACCGCAACCGCGACGGCCGCAACGACCGCTACCAGGCCGACAACTACGACCGCGACGGTCGCTTCGACAGCCGCGATGGTCGTTACGACAACCGCTACCAGCGTGGCGACAACCGCTACGACCGTCGCGACAACCGTCGTGGCATGGCGCAGCGTCGTTTCCAGGCCGGTCGTTACTACGCGCCGCGCGGCTACCGCTACACGCGTTACGACATCGGCTCGCGCCTGCCCCAGGGCTACTACGGCAGCAACTACTATGTTGACTACCGTCCGTACGGCCTGTCGGCACCGCCGCGTGGCTATCGCTGGAACCGCGTCGGTTCGGACGCCTACCTGGTGTCGGTCACCAATGGCGTCGTGCGCCAGGTGATGTACAGCCTGTTCTACTAAGTCCAGGCGGTTTGCAAAAACGGAAGGGCCGGAGAAATCCGGCCCTTTTTCTTTGCCCGCCGAGTGGCCGCTTGCCCGCCCAATCTTCGTCATTTGTCCATGAAGGGGGAACCATCATGGCCGGCAGCCAATCGGTTTACAGCACTCGCCGCGGCGAGTTCAGGGAAGTCTATCGCACGCTCAAGCGGCACCCGGAGTTGCGCGCGCGCACGCCGGTCGTTTTTTGCGAAGGCGATTCGTGGTTCTCCACGCCGGCCAGCATGAACATCCTGGACTGGCTGGTATTTCCCACGCCCGAACAGGAAGCACGCGGCGTACCCATCTTCGGCCAGGGCGGCCTGTTCTTCCGGGCCGAGGACAGCGGCGACATGGCGACCGACATGTTCGCGCCCAAGCGGCTGAAGGACATCATGGGCTGGTACGGCTCGGTGGATTTCGATATCGCGCTGATCAGCGCGGGCGGCAATGACCTGGTCAGCAAGTTCCTGAAGAAGGCCTTCGCCGGCAAGGGCAGGATGACGGTCGCGCAGGCATTCCAGACCGTCGTTGCGACGAATCGCTTCGACGAGATCTACAAGTCCTACGAGCGCGCACTGTCCAGCATGGTCAAGTTGCGCCCGGATACGCCCATCATCGGCCACAGCTACAGCTATCCGCTGAAACTGGGCGTGCCCGCCAACCTCACCGTCGCCAACATCGGCCTGATCGCACTGCTGAAGAAGAATGCGGGGCCGTGGATCGGGCCCAATGTCGGCATCTCCTTGCCCGATATCGACGACCAGCGGCGCTTCGCGAAACTGATGATCGACGGATTCGTCGAACGCGTATTGCAGCCACTGGCTGCCGACGCCCGCTTCCGCAACAACTTCCGCTTCCTCGACCTGCGCAATCGCGTGCCCAGGGAAGACGACTGGTTCGACGAGATGCATCCGACCGGCGCGATGTTCCAGAAGCTGTCCGAGCCGTTCGCACAGGAAATCAGGAACCTGTTCCGCCTGCGCTAGGCGCGGGCAAGTCGTCGAACGCGGCCGTGGGCCTGCTGTTCGCCTGCCCCGACAACGGCAGCTACGCCTACGCCAATCCGATCCAGGATGTACTCGATACACTCGAAGTCGATCTCGACTGACGCCAATCACCAGGGGAACCGAACGCAATGGAACACGTGACCACCGATCCACAGGTCGAAGCCGACGACGGCGCGAAGGCGGCCAAGTCCGAGTTCGACCAGCACGTGCAGGCAAGGCGCAAGGCTGCCGGTATTTCCGGCGATCCGAAGGGCAGTTGGGGCATCGCGCTGTCGGGCGGTGGCGTGCGCAGCGCCACGCTGTGCCTGGGCATCGTTCGCGGCCTGGCGCGCAATGGCCTGCTGAAACAGTTCGACTACCTGTCGACGGTCTCCGGCGGCGGCTATCTGGGCGCGAGCGTGGGCCGGTTGTTCCGCGCGGGCGTGCCTGCGAAGGACGTGGAAGCGGGTATCGCGAAAGACAACTCCATGTGGCTGTGGTGGCTGCGCAACAACGGCCGTTACCTGACGCCCGCCGGCGCCAAGGACCTCGGATTCGCCACGGCATCCATCCTGCGCGGCATCGTGTCCACGCATCTGGAAATTGGAATACTGGTGCTGATGCTGGCTGCGCTGGTGCTGGCGCCGCACATGCTGGTGTCGCTGCTGCCGCCGCTGGACGGCGGCTCGCTGAGAAGCCTGCCCTTCGTCAGCCTGGTGGATTCGGTGTGGTGGTGGCTGTTGCCCTTGCCGGTGTTCGCGGTGATGCACCAGTTGTTCGCGTATTGGTACACGCGCGATTCCCAGAGCTGGACCAGTTGGCTGCTGATCCTGGCAGCCGCTGCGGGCGGCATCGCGCTGGGCATGGCGTTGAACGACGCCGCCGATCGGCGCTTCCAGTTGCACCTGGGTAACTCGGCCGTGCCCGCTGCATCCATCGTCGCGCTGTACGTGCTGTCCTTCCTCAGCCTGGCACCGGTTACCGCGTGGCTGGCGACCGTGGTGGACCTGGTTCGAAAGAAGCCCGTCGTGGGGCTGCGACTCAAGCGCACGAAGCGACTGGCGTACAGCCTGTGGGCCTTGGCCGCCATGTTCGCGTTGGGCGTGCTGGACCTGGTTACCTGGCGATTGACCGCGCTGTTCTGGGACCCGGAAAACATCTCCGCGCCCTATCGCCTGACCGCCCTGGTTGCCGTCGCCCTGGCCGTGGGCCGGCTTGCGCTTCCCGAAATCCAGCGCCGCCTGGCCTCGTCGAAACAGCCCAACATCAACATCGAAAAAGCGCTCAACCTGTTGGGCATCGTGCTTGCGCTGCTGGTCGCGGTGTTCTGGACGACCTTGCTGAGCATCGCGCTGTTCCCGATCTGGAACAGCACCCGTCTGTTGCCGGCGGACGCCTCGTGGCTCGACGCGCCGCAGGTGTTTACCTGGGCGGTGGTGGTGGGCCTGTGCCTGGTCTACGTCGCCGCCACCCGCCGCAGTTTCGACCTGCTCAACCTCGCCTCGCTGCACAACTTCTATCGCGCGCGGATCGAGCGCGCCTATGTGTCGTCGGGAAACTGCGACGGCCCGAATGCGCGCTTTCCCAGTTCGTCCCTGAGTGATGTATCGCCGGAAAATACCTGGCGCGTCGCGCCACTCACCGAAGCCATCGAAGGCGACGATGTCGATCTGACCGACTACACCCCGCACCGGCACGGCGGCCCGATCCACCTGATCAACTGCTGCATCAACCAATCGGTGGACGACCGCACCGGCAACTACAACGCCGACCGCAAGGGCGTGTCGCTGACGGTCGGTTCGTTGGGCGCGGAACCGGGCACGGGTTTTGCGCCGTCGTCCGATTTCGTGAATCCACCCGGCAGGCTGTCGCGCTGGATTGCAATTTCCGGCGCGGCGGCCAGCACCGGCATGGGTTCGCGCACGTCGCCCGGGTTTGCCAGCCTGCTGTTCCTGTCGGGCCTGCGGTTGGGCTTCTGGACGAAGTCCCTGATCGACACCAGCCAACGACCGGGGCGCCTGCCCAAGCGCTTGCGCAGCGCGCTGCTGGACTTCGCGCCCAAGCCGCTCGCCATCGTCGCCGAATCCATGGCGCGTTTTCCCGGGTTGTTCAGTTCCATCTGGTACGTGTCGGACGGCGGCCACTTCGACAACACCGGCATCTATGCGCTGTTGAAACGCCGCCCGAAGGTGATCGTTGCGGCCGACTGCGGCGCCGACCCGAAATATCTCTTCGCGGACCTCGAATCGCTGGTGCGGAAAGCGAAGATCGATTTTGGCGCCACCATCGAGTTCGTCGACCCGGCCAAGCTTGGCGACAAACTGCCCGACGAACTCGGCGCCGCCCTGGGCACCCCTGAAAACATCAGTCCGGAAGCTGCATCGAACTGGCTGGTGCTGGGCCGCATCCAGTACCGCGACGGGACCGAAGGCGCACTGCTCATCGTCAAGCCGCGTCGCCTCGACAAGATGCCCTTCGACATCGTCGCCTACGCCGATCGCAATCCCGATTTTCCGCAACAATCCACCGGCGACCAGTTCTTCGACGAGGCGCAGTGGGAGGCCTACCACCAGTTGGGCCTGCTGCTGGGCGAGCGCCTGACCGACACGCTGATCCAACAGGCGCGAACCGCGGTGACGGACATCACCCACGCGCCGTCCAGCCTGCTGAAGGCGGAACAACAGACCCGCGCGCAGGACCCCAAGGTCGGCCGGCGCGACCGCGCGGGCCTGACGGCGCGAGCGACGCTGGGCGCAGGCATCTCGCTGAGCGTGCTGCTGGCGACCTGGCAGGGCGTCGAGCAATACCGCGAGTCGCGGCGCGTGGAGAATCGCGACTACGACACGCTGTTCGTCGCACTCAGCAAGGAAATCCGCGAAGGCAGCCTGGCGACGATGCTCGCGGCGCAGTTCAGCGGCTTCGCCGAACAGTCCGAGCGGCGTGGCGATGGCCGCTTCGATTACCTTCGCAGTTCGCTGAACTCGCGTTGCGAATCGCTGGCGGAGGGCAACGACAAGCAGTCCTGCGAAAGCCTGTACACAGACCTGACTTCCGAGCCCAAGCCCTTCTACGATTATTGGTTCGCCGACAAACTGCCCCGTTATGCCGTGGCCGACCTGTCGGAAGCGCCCGCAGACATGGCGTCGGTAGCCATTGCGCAAGACGCGATGGCGGAGGAAGAACCCGCCGCGATTCCACCGCCGCCGCCACCTCCACCTTCGCCTTCGCCCGACACCGAGGCGCAGGTGATCCATCAGGTCGAAGCGGTCCAGGACGCACCGCTGCTCGCCGAAGCCGCGCCCGTGCCCATGCCCATGCAGATTCCCACGGCAAGCGCGCGTTCGGCATGCGCGGCCTCGGGTGCACGCATCTTCCTGCACATCCGCCAACCGCCCTATGTCTGGTCGTCGCCGGCCGTGGTCGCGCATCCGGGCGCATCGGCCGATTGCGTGGACGCAGTGCGATCGATCGTGTCGCCCGACACCACGCTGCGAAACCTTCCGCCAACGGTGAAGGGCAGCCGGGGCGTGCTGGAGATCTGGCTACCGCCGCGTACCGGAACGAACTAGCTGCACAGGAAAAGCTGCAATGACAGGGTCCGGCAAGTGCCGGGCCCGCTTTTTCTGTCACGCGGCTGAACGACTTCCTGCAGCCGCCATCCATTAAGGACTGCGTTAAGGATAGGTGAGTAAGGTCGGATCACGCCAATGCAGGCGCAACCGTGATCCGGGGCGAAGCGGACTACATTCTCAGGGAGAAGTAGCCATGAATTACTCAACCATGAGCATCGACCGGCGCGCACAGTACTATGTGCGCTCCGCAGAAATCATCGCCGCCGATCCGCTGGATTTCTACACGCGGGCCGAACGCGGCCGGAAGTTTCTCGCTGGTCGTTTCAAACGCCACGAAGACCAGCCCAAGGCCATCGTGGACAACTGCCTCACCGACGTGCGCCGCCGCTACGCCACCGAATCGGTGCCGGGGCTGGAGCAACTGGTGACCGTGCGGGTGCCGTAAAGCATCAGGACAGGCACACGCAGCGCAGCACCCGCCCGCCCGGGGCTGTGTATCCTGCGCACATGTGGAAACGGGCAGCCTATTACGGAGTCTTCCTGGCGGCGGGCACACTGGCCTTGCAGTGGCTCGACTACCAGCGGCTCGCGCGCGCCCACT
>JAPLSI010000226.1 GCA_026398715.1 Gammaproteobacteria bacterium | reverse complement strand
CATGTCAGGGCGACCACCGCCCTTGCCACCAATCTGACCGGCCACGTGCGACAGGAGTTCACCCGCCTTGATCCGGCCCAGCGCAGAGCCTTTGACGCCTGCGACCAGCGATGCCTTCCCGTCTTCGGCAGAGGCCAGGATGATGACAGCGTCGGCAAGTCTTTCCTTGAGCATGTCCATGGCATCGCGAAGGGCCTTGCCATCAAGGCCTTCCAGGCGGGCCGCGATCAGCTTCACGCCACCGATGTCGGCAGCGGTATCGGCCAGTGACGAGGTGGCGCCGGCGGTTGCCTTGGCCTTGAAGGATTCCAGCTCGCGCTCGAGCTTCTTCTGCCGTTCGAGCAGGTGCCGGAGTTTTTCGACGGCGTCATCGCCACGCGCGCCCACTAGTTCGGACACTTCGTCGAGTCGACGCTGCTGGTCGGCGAACCAGGCCAACGCGCCCTCGCCCGTCACCGCCTCGATCCGGCGCACGCCGGCCGCGACGCCCGCTTCGGAAATGATCTTGAACACGCCGATGTCGCCCGTGCCGTGCACATGCGTGCCGCCACACAATTCGGTCGAGAACTCGCCCATGCGCAGCACGCGCACGCGCTCGCCGTATTTTTCGCCGAACAGCGCCATTGCGCCGAACTCGATCGCTTCGGCCATGCCCATGTTGTGGACTTCGGCAACCGGGTTGCGGCGGATTTCGGCATTCACCATGGCTTCGATGGTGGCGAGGTCCTTCGCGCCGATCGGCTGGAAGTGCGAGAAATCGAAATGCAGGCGGTCGGGCGCCACCAGCGATCCCTTCTGCGTAACGTGTTCGCCCAGCACCTTGCGCAGCGCGGCGTGCAACAGATGCGTTGCTGAATGGTTGAGTACGATGGCCTGGCGGCGTTCGCCGTCCACCGCCGCCGAAACCACGTCACCGACCGCCAGTCGTCCGGCACTCAAGCGACCCACGTGGCCGTGGAAGATGCCCGACAACTTCGCGGTATCGCGAACCTCGAAACGCTGGGAAGCGGCCCCCGTCAATGTGCCGGTATCGCCCACCTGGCCGCCGGATTCTGCATAGAACGGCGTGGCGTCAAGGATGACGATCGCTTCCTGGCCGGCATCGATTGCGCTAACCGGCTTGCCATCCTGCACGAGGGCAACGATCCGCAGATTGTCCTGGGAAAGATGGTCGTAACCGCGGAACTCCGTGTGTGGCAGCGACGCGACCAGTTCCGCCGGCAGGCCCACGCTGCCGGCAAATTTACTGGCGCCGCGCGCGCGATCGCGCTGCTGCTCCATCAGGGCTTCGTACTGCTGCAACGCACCCGCCGCTGGCGACAGCCCGCGCTCGCGCAGGATGTCCAGGATCAGGTCGGGCGGGCAGCCATAGGTGTCGTGGAACTGGAACAACTGTTCGCCATCGATGCTGCCGCCGCTCTGCGCGAGTACGCCCTCCAGGCGAGTCATGCCGGCATCAAGGGTCTGCGCGAACGCCGCTTCTTCCGCACGCAGCGCCTGCTCGATCAACGATGCCTTGCCGCGCAATTCCGGATAGGCGTCGCCCATCATTTCGGCAAGCGGCTTGAGCATGCGCCAGAACTGGCCGTCTGCCTGCAGGGGACCGAGCTTCCAGAAGTAGCGGATGGCGCGACGGATGATCCGGCGCAACACGTAACCACGGCCTTCGTTGGACGGCATCACGCCATCGATGATCAGGAACGAACAGGCGCGGATATGGTCGGCGATGACGCGCAGTGCCTTGTTGTCCAGGTCGGCCGTGGCGGTGAGTTGCGCGGCGTGCTTGATCAGGTGCTGGAACAGGTCGATCTCGTAGTTGCTGTGCACGTGCTGCAGCACGGCCGCGATGCGCTCCAGGCCCATGCCGGTGTCCACGCAGGGTGCGGGCAGCGGCAACAACGTGCCATCCGGCTGGCGGTCGAACTGCATGAAGACGTTGTTCCAGATTTCGATGAATCGGTCGCCGTCTTCGTCCGGCGAACCGGGCGGGCCGCCAGGAATATGCGCGCCGTGGTCGTAGAAGATCTCGGTGCACGGTCCGCAGGGACCGGTATCGGCCATCTGCCAGAAATTGTCGGACGCAAACGGCGCGCCCTTGTTGTCGCCGATGCGGATGATGCGATCCACCGGCAGGCCGATCTGCGTGTGCCAGATATCGAAGGCTTCGTCGTCGGTGTGGTAGATGGTGACGAGCAGCTTGTCCTTCGGCAGGCCCCACACGCCGGTCAACAAATCCCATGCGTAGTGGATGGCGTCGCGCTTGAAATAATCGCCGAAGCTGAAGTTGCCCAGCATCTCGAAGAAAGTGTGGTGGCGGGCGGTGTAGCCGACCTGGTCGAGGTCGTTGTGCTTGCCGCCGGCGCGTACGCAGCGCTGCGAACTGGCCGCGCGCTTGTAGCTGCGCTTTTCCGCACCCAGGAATACGTCCTTGAACTGCACCATGCCGGCATTGGTGAACAGCAGCGTCGGGTCATTGCCCGGCACGAGGGAGCTGGAAGGAACGATCGTGTGGCCTTTGGAGGCAAAGAAATCGAGGAAATCCTTGCGGATTTCGGCGCTGCTTTTCATGGGGAAGTTTTCTGTCGAAACCGCGGACGCCTAGATTATCAGGCCGGGCTGGGGTCCCGCTTCAGTCTTCGGGCGACAGTTCGCCGGGGCGGGCCCGGGCCGCGGCATAGGCGGACTTCTGGTCGAAGCCCCGGCGCAGCAGGAAATCCACGGCCTTGCGCCGCTGGACGGGATCGCCGAGGTCCTTGTTGCCGTATCGGCGCTGGATGATGTCCATGGCGCTGGCGTCCCAATCGCGCTCGCATGCGTCCAGGGCGGCGGCGACGTCGTCACGACCCAGGCCATGCGTGGACAGTTCTGCGCGAATCCGGTTGGGGCCGTAGCCCGCGCTGGCCCGGCTCCGGGCCAGGGCGCAGGCGAACCGGGCGTCGTTCTGGAAGTCCTGGCGATTCAACTTGTCCAGGGCAAGATCGGCGTCGTCGCGCTCGACGCCCTTGGCACTGAGCTTGCGGGAAAGTTCCTTGCGCGAGTGTTCCCGTCGTACCAGCAGGCCCAGGGCCCGCTGGTAGGCGGTGGGTTCGGCGGCATCCGATGCCTTTTTCCGCCCCCAGGCCATGGACTCAGGCCTCGACGTCCTCAGGCGCCGGCGGCGCCTTGGCCACGATCTTGGGCGCCAGCTTCTCGCGCAGCTTGGCTTCGAGCGTGACGGCCATGGTCGGGTTGTCCTTGAGGTACTGGCGGGCGTTTTCCTTGCCCTGCCCGATCCGCTCGCCCATGCAGCTGTACCAGGCGCCGGATTTTTCGACCAGCTTGTTGTCCACGCCCATGTCGATCAGCTCGCCCTCGCGGGAGATGCCCTCGCCATAGAGGATCTCGGTGATGACCACCTTGAAGGGCGGCGCCATCTTGTTCTTGACGACCTTGATCTTGGTCTCGTTGCCGATGATCTCGTCGCCCTTCTTGACCGATCCGATGCGGCGGATGTCCAGGCGCACCGAGGCGTAGAACTTCAGCGCGTTGCCACCGGTGGTGGTTTCCGGATTCTGGCCCGGCATCATGTTGCCGATCTTCATGCGCAACTGGTTGATGAAGATGACCATGCAGTTGGAACGCTTGATGTTGCCGGTCAGCTTGCGCAAGGCCTGGCTCATCAGGCGGGCCTGCAGGCCAACCTGCATCTCGCCCATCTCGCCCTCGATTTCGGCGCGCGGCGTGAGGGCGGCGACCGAGTCGACCACCACCACGTCCACGGCATTGGAGCGCACCAGCATGTCGACGATTTCAAGCGCCTGCTCGCCGGTGTCGGGCTGCGAGATCAGCAGGTCGTCGAGGTTGACGCCAAGCTTCTGCGCGTAGTTCGGGTCGAGCGCGTGTTCGGCATCGACAAAGGCCGCGGTGCCGCCGGCCTTCTGGCACTGCGCGATGACCTGCAGGGTAAGCGTGGTCTTGCCCGAAGATTCCGGACCATAGATTTCCACGACGCGGCCCTTGGGCAGGCCGCCGATACCCAGCGCCATGTCCAGCATCAGCGAGCCGGTACCGATTACTTCGTGGGCTTCGACATTCTTGTCGCCCATCAGCATCACGGTGCCCTTGCCGAACTGCTTGTCGATCTGCGCCAGTGCAGCGGTGAGGGCGCGCTTCTTGTTCTCGTCCATGGTTTATTCCCTAGGGTCAGTATTGGTTGCAGGTAATTTGGGACAGGGCCGTCGCATAGCCTGAGATGTTGCTGTCCGGAATCGAAATATGCGGCGTCGTGGAAAACGCCGGTAGCAGCCGATCACCCGGCGAAGCGTAGGAATACGCCCCGGCGCGCAGCGCGGCGGCGATCAACGGCTTGGCCTCACAAGGCCGCAATACAGGCCTTCGATGGCAAAGTCCTGGTCGGGCCGGACTTCGATGGGCTGGTAGTCGGGGTTGCGCGGCAGCAGGCGGATGCAGTCCTTGCCTATCTTGAGCAACTTCACCGTGATCTCGTCGTCAATGCGCGCTACGACAATCTGCCCGGAGCTGGCGACGTTGGTGCGATGCACGCCGATCAGGTCGCCGTCGAGGATGCCGTCGTCGCGCATCGAGTCGCCCTTTACCTTCAGCAGGTAATCGGGCGCGGGGAAAAAGAAACTGCGATCGAGCAGCACTGTTTCTTCCGAGGCGATGCCCGCGCCGATCGGCGTGCCGGCCGCGACGCGGCCCAGCACCGGCAGCCGCAGCACCTCGTCGTCGCGATGCGCGGCGTCGGCGCGGCTGCTGTTGCGGCTTTCGCCATCTTCGTCCACCCGGCACAGCCGGATGCCCCGGGCCTGGCCCGGGATGCGCTTGATGAAGCCTGCCTGTTCCAGGATGTCGAGGTGGTATTGGGCCGCCCTGACGCCACTGAAGCCGCAAGCTTTCGCAATTTCCGCCTGCGAAGGGGGTACGCCGTCGAACTCGACCCGGTCGGTGATCAGGTTGAGGATGGTCTGCTGGGTTTCGGAGAGTGTTTGCATGGTGTTAGTAGTAATACTACTAACGAATTGCCAATGCAAGCCCCTGCCCGTGCAGAATTCTCAGTCGAGCAGGTTCAGCAGTCCCGCCAGCGCCTTGGCTACTGTCTGCCGGCGGATCGCCTCGCGGTCGCCGTCGAAGTGGAAGACTTCGGCCGTCGGGTAGCGCCCGCGGCGTTTCCACGCCACCCAGACCGAGCCGACCGGCTTGTCGGGCGTGCCGCCGGTGGGGCCGGCGATACCGGTCACGGCCACGGCCAGGCTGGCGCCGGAGGTGATCAGCGCGCCGGACACCATCTCGAGCACGGTTTCGCGGCTGACGGCGCCGTATTGAGTCAGGGTTTCCGGACGCACGCCCAGCAGGGCCTGCTTCGCTTCGTAGCTGTAAGCCGCCAGCCCGCAGTCGAACCAGTCCGAACAACCCGGGATGTCGGTGATCATCTTGGCAATCCAGCCGCCGGTGCAGCTTTCGGCCGTGCACACCATATGCCGGTTCACCCGCAAGGCGTCGCCGACCTGTTCGGCCAGCCGGTGCAGCGCAGCATCGTCGTATTCGGCGTCGGCCGACGGGGTTTTGGCGTCCATCCGGTTAGACTAAGCGAGCGCTTCCCAAGATGGAACAAGCACTTGCATCGGACTCCTTTCGGGCCTTTTCAGTTGTTTCGCTTGCCAGCGGCCGCCTTCTCGTGCTACTCCGCAATATTGATTTACGCTTTGATAACCTAGACTTAGACGCCATTCGCAAGGGGAACCCTCATGACCGCATTTGATCGTTACGCCAAAGCCAGCCTCGCACTGGTCCTGCTCTGCGGCCTCGCGACTGGCTGTGCCACCTCCTCCGGCTCCCCTGTCCTGACCGGCGAGCCGATTCCGGCCCAGGTCTGCGGCGGCGATGCCGACAGTGACGGCGACGGCGTCACCGATTGCTACGACCGCTGCCCGGACACATTGCGCGGAGAAAGGGTCGACCCGGAAGGTTGCTCGCTGCCGCCGATCGTGCCGCCGAAGCCCTTCCGCGGCTGATCGCGCTTCGCCAGTAGAAAAAAAAGAGCCCGGCCTTGCGCCGGGCTCTTTAGTTTGCGCCCGGGCGCATCGCGATCAGCGACGCGGGCGGCAGTGCTGGAATGTGTCGGGACTGCTCGGGGAATACTTGGGGACCCGACTTCCGCTACACTTTTCATTCGAATTCCGTGGCTTTCCCCCGTCGCCTTGACCAGCGTGAACACGCACCCCTGACCGTGGAAGCCAACCAGCAAGCCACGCCTTTCATGCGCCAGTTCTTCGCCGCCAAGGCGGAGAACCCGGACATCCTGCTGTTCTTCAGGATGGGCGATTTCTATGAATTGTTCTTCGACGATGCGCGCAAGGCCGCGCGCCTGCTCGACATCACGCTGACCCAGCGCGGCAGCTCCGGAGGCGCGCCGATTCCCATGGCCGGCGTGCCGGTGCATGCGGCCGAGGGCTACCTCGCCCGCCTGGTGGCGCTGGGTGAATCGGTCGCGATCTGCGAACAGATCGGCGACCCTGCCCTGTCCAAGGGCCTGGTCGAACGCAAGGTCGTACGCATCGTGACGCCAGGCACGGTGACCGACGAAGCCCTGCTGCAGGAACGGCGCGACACCCTGCTGCTGTCGATCGCCCGCGGGCGAAGGACCGAAAGCGGCCAGCGCTTCGGCCTGGCCTGGGCGGCTCTGGCGGGTGGTCGATTCCTGGTGACCGAAGCCGCGTCCGAAGACCAGCTGACAGCCGAGCTCGCCCGGCTTTCGCCAGCGGAAGTACTGGTAGCGGACGAAGACGACTGGTCGCCGTCGGTACTCGCGATGCCGGGGCTGCGCCGTCGCGCGCCGTGGTATTTCGACAGCAATACCTGCCGTCGGCAGTTGCTGAAGTTCTTCGGCGTGCACGACCTGGGCGGCTTCGGCATCGAGGACCAGCCACTGGCGATCGCCGCAGCGGGCGCCTTGCTGGGTTACGTCGAAGAGACGCAGAAGCAACAGTTGCCGCATCTCACGGCGATCATGGTGGAGTCGGCGGATGACGCGATCGCCATGAATGCGGTCACACGTCGCCACCTGGAACTTGATTCCCGCAACGACGGCCGCGTCCAGCACACGCTGCTGGGCGTGCTGGACGCCACCATCAGCCCGATGGGAGGACGCCTGCTGCGGCGGTGGCTGCATCGTCCGTTGCGAGACCAGGCAGTACTGTCCCAGCGGCTGCAGGCCGTGCAGGTGTTGCTGGAGAGCCGCGGCGACGTAACGCTGCGCGATCGTTTCCGCGGAATCGGCGACGTCGAGCGGATCCTGACCCGCATCGCGCTGCGCTCGGCCAGGCCGCGCGATCTTTCCACCCTGCGCGACGCGCTGGCGGCGCTGCCGGCGATCCGCGCCAATATCCAGAAGCTCGATTCTCCCAGGCTGGCCGCGCTCGGCGCGCAACTGGGCGAGCACGACGACTGCGCCGCGCTGCTCGCGGGCGCCATCGTCGAGCATCCGCCAGTGATGCAGCGCGATGGCGGGGTCATTGCCGCAGGCTTCGATGCCGAGCTCGATGAGTTGCGGCGGTTGTCCAGCCATGCCGATGAATTCCTGGTGGAACTCGAGGCCCGCGAGCGAATCGCCACCGGCATCGCCACGCTGAAGGTCGGCTACAACCGCGTGCACGGTTATTACCTGGAGATCAGCAAGGGCCAGGCCGAGCGCGCGCCCACCCATTACACGCGTCGGCAGACCTTGACCGGCGCCGAGAGATACATCACCGAAGAACTGAAGGCCTTCGAAGACAAAGTGCTGTCGGCGCGGGAGCGATCGTTGTCACGCGAGCGGCTGCTGTACGACGGGCTGCTTGACTCGCTGGCGGAAAAACTCGAAGCGCTCAAGCAGTGTGCGGCCGCGCTTTCGGAGCTCGACGTGCTGGCAGCCTTTGCCGAACGCGCGCAGGCGCTGGACTGGACGCGCCCGGTGTTCGCGGCCGAGCCCGGCATCCATATCGAGCGCGGACGGCATCCGGTGGTGGAAGCCGCGCGCGACGAACCCTTCGAACCCAACGACCTGCACCTGGACCCGGAGCGCCGGATGCTGGTGATCACCGGCCCGAACATGGGCGGTAAATCGACTTACATGCGGCAGAACGCGTTGATCGTGTTGCTGGCGCATATCGGCAGCTTCGTGCCCGCCTCCAGTGCGCGGATCGGACCGGTCGATCGCATCCTGACCCGCATCGGCGCCGGCGACGACCTGGCGCGCGGACAATCCACCTTCATGGTGGAAATGTCGGAGACCAGCTACATCCTGCACCACGCGACGGCGCATTCGCTGGTGCTGATGGACGAGATCGGCCGCGGCACGTCCACCTACGACGGCCTCGCGCTGGCAGAGGCCTGCGCGCGCCACCTTGCGCAGAACAATCGCGCCTACACCCTGTTCGCCACCCATTATTTCGAGCTGACCTCGCTGGCGGAACCAGGCAGCGGCATCGCCAACGTGCACCTGGACGCCATCGAACACGGCGACAAGCTCGTCTTCATGCACGCGGTGAAGGACGGCCCGGCCAACCGCAGCTTCGGCCTGCAGGTCGCGTCACTGGCCGGCCTGCCGCGCGAGGTGGTGGCGCAGGCACGCAAGACCCTGGGCGAACTGGAATCGCGCACGCACCTGCACTCGACGCCGATGACGGCGGAAGCGCTCGATGCGCCTTTGCAGATGGGATTGTTCGCGGCGCCACGATCGGCGCTGAGCGAGGCCATGGATGCGATCGAGCCCGATGAGCTGACGCCGAAACAGGCGCTCGAGGCGCTCTATCGCCTCAAGCAATTGAACTGAGGGATCTGGCAGGCTGCCTGGTGATTCGCGTGGCGATCAGCCGGCGTCGAGATCGCCCAGCGCCTGGATCAGGCGACGTGCGCGCTTGTCGGGTTTGGACAGCGGCGCTCGATATCCGGTGGCCTCGAGCCGGCGCTTTTCGACTTCAGCGGCGCGACGCGCGATCGATTCCGGCGACTCGACATACAGCGTGCGCGCGATCGTCGCCGAGCCGCGCTTGCTGCTCAATGCCAATACGTCGATCTCGAAAAGTTCGTCGCCACGGCGCACCGAAATTTTTTCGCCCGACTTCAGGCCGCGCGACGCTTTCGCGCTTTGCCCATCCACTTCCACGCGGCCCGATTCGATCGCCTGCTTGGCCAGGCTGCGCGTCTTGTAGAAGCGCGCAGCCCACAGCCACAGGTCGAGTCTTACGGAGGGAATGATTTCTGTCATGGCTTCAGTTGCGAAAACGGCCGCTTTCGCGGCCGTTTTGCTTGCACTGATCGGTGCGATCAGTCGGCCTTGCGGGCACCCAGGTCTTCCTTGATGCGGGCCTTCTTGCCCTGCAAGTCGCGCAGGTAGTACAGCTTGCCGGCGCGGACCGCGCCACGGCGCTTAACGCTGACCGAGTCGATGATCTGGCTGTGGGTCTGGAAGACGCGCTCGACGCCGAAGCCGTGCGAGATCTTGCGGACGGTGAAAGCCGAATTGACGCCGGCGTTCTTGATCGCGATGACGACGCCTTCATAGGCCTGCACGCGCTCGCGATTGCCTTCCTTGACCTTCACGTTGACAACCACGGTGTCGCCCGGGCCGAAGTCCGGAAACTGGCGGGTGATCTGTTCGGCTTCGAATTGCTGGAGGAGCTTGTTCATGGTTGCACCGGTAATGATCGTTTCGATCTGATTCTGGGGCCGTTGGACGGCGACTTAGCTGCGCATTATAACCAGCGAAGCTGCTGATTGGCTAGGGCTTTTCAACATCCGGGCCCGGCTTGGCCGATTCAGCCCATTCCGACTGGAAAGCCGCCAGCAGCTTGCGGTCGGCGGGGTCCAGGTCGAGCTGGGCCAGCAGTTCCGGGCGACGCAGCCAGGTGCGACCCAGGCTTTGCTGGCGACGCCAGCGGCGGATGGCCGCGTGGTCGCCCGACAGCAGCACCGGCGGCACGCCCTCGGTGCCCAGCGACTCGGAGCGCGTGTAATGGGGGCAATCGAGCAGCCCGTCCTCGAAACTGTCCTGGCTGGCCGACTCGGCGTCGTTCAGCGCGCCTTCCTGCAGGCGGCCCACGGCGTCGATCACCACGGCGGCAGCCAACTCGCCGCCCGACAGGACGTAATCGCCGATGGACAGTTCCTCGTCCACCTCGCGATCAATGAATCGTTCATCCACGCCCTCGTAACGGCCGCAGACCAGGATCAGGCGCTCGCAGGCCGCCAACTCGCGTGCCTTGCGCTGGGTAAGCGCCGGCCCCTGGGGGCTGAGGTAGATCACCCGCGCCGGCGCGGGATCGGCCGCGCGCGCGGCCTGCAGGCAAGCGGTGAGTGGCTCCGGCAGCATCACCATGCCCGGTCCGCCGCCGAAGGGGCGATCGTCCACGCGGCGATAATTGTCGGTGGCGAAATCACGCGGATTCCAGGCTTCGACCGACATCAGCCCGCGCTCGAAGGCGCGACCCACCACGCCCACTTGCGTGCATTGGCGGATGAAATCGGGGAACAGCGTGAGCACGTCGATGCGCATGCTCAAAAATCCGCATCCCAGTCGACCAGGATCTCGCCCTTGTCGAAATCCACTTCGACGATGAATTGTTCCGGGATATACGGGATCAGGTGTTCGCGCGTGCCATTGACGACCATCACGTCGTTGGCGCCGGTTTCGAACAGGTAGGACACGGTGCCGAGCTCGATGCCTTCGCGGTTGACCACGCGCAGGCCTTCGAGGTCCACCCAATAGTGTTCACCCGGTTTGGGCTTGGGCAGGCGGCTGCGCGGGACCCAGATTTCCGCACCGGCCATCGCATCGGCCGCGTCGCGGTCCTCGATGCCCGGCATGGTGATGACCATGCCCTTGTTGGTTTCGCGGCCGCGAACGCCCTGCACCTCGCGTTCGACGCCCTGGTGCAATACCAGCCAGGGCTGGTACTTCATCGCCATCGACACCGGATCGGTGAACGAGTGCAATTTCATCTCGCCCCGAACGCCGAAAGCGCCGAGGACCCTGCCCAGCAGGATTCGGCGCTCTTGGGTCATGATCGATTCCTCGCGTCGTGACGCGAGGCGCAGGCTCAGGCCGAAGCCTGGCCCGAAACTTCCTTGACCAGCATGCGGACTTTGTCAGTCAGCTGCGCACCCTGGGAAACCCAGTGGTTGACGCGGTCGGTGTTGAGCTCGACGCGCTTTTCCTGGCCCTGCGCAACCGGGTTGTAGAAACCCAGGCGCTCGAGCGAGCGACCGTCACGCTTGTTGCGATGGTCGGTTGCGACGATGTGATAGAAGGGACGCTTCTTGGCGCCGCCACGGGTCAGGCGAATCTTGACCATTTTCAGTGTGCTCTTTGTTCTGGATGGATGCCGGGACGCGAGCTCTTATGCTCGGGCCTTCGGGGAGCCGGGAAGTATAACCGTTTGTCCCGCCTGTGAAAACCGTGGTGAAGGACCTAGCGCCGGAACCCGCCCGGGAACCCGCCACCGCCGCCCATCATCCCTTTCATGCCGCGCATCATGCCCTTCATGCCGCCGGCGGACAGCTTGGACATCATCTTTTCCATCTGCTGGAACTGCTTGAGCATCTTGTTCACGTCGGCCGGGGTCACGCCCGAGCCCTTGGCCACGCGGGCCCGGCGCGAGCCGTTCAGCAATGCGGGGTTGCGGCGTTCCTTCTTGGTCATCGAGTTGATGATGGCCACCATCCTGGGCACTTCCTTGCCGGTGACCTGGCTTTTTACCGAGTCCGGGATCTGGCCCATGCCCGGCAGCTTGTCCATCAGGCCGGCCAGGCCGCCCATGTTCTGCATCTGCTCGAGCTGGTCTCGCATGTCGTTGAGATCGAATTTCTTGCCCTTGGCAACCTTCTCGGCGAATTTGGCTGCCTTTTCCTTGTCGACCTGTTGTTCGACTTGTTCAACGAGCGACAGGACGTCGCCCATGTCGAGGATGCGGCTGGCGGCGCGATCGGGATGGAAGATGTCGAGACCGTCGGGCTTTTCCCCGACGCCGACGAACTTGATCGGCTGGCCGGTGATGTAGCGCACCGACAGGGCCGCGCCACCGCGCGCATCGCCATCGGTCTTGGTCAGCACCACGCCGGTCAGCGGCAGCGCCTGCGCAAACGCCTTGGCGGTATTGGCCGCGTCCTGGCCGGTCATCGCATCGACGACGAACAAGGTTTCGACCGGCTTGATCGCGGCATGCAGCGCCTTGATCTCGGCCATCATCGCTTCGTCGATGGCCAGGCGGCCCGCGGTGTCGACCAGCAGCACGTCCACGAAACTCTTGCGCGCATCGGAAATGGCCGCGCGCACGATTTCAACCGGGTCCTGCCCCACTTCGCTCGGGAAGAACAGCACGTCCACCTGCTTGGCCAGCGTCTCGAGCTGCTGGATGGCGGCCGGACGATAGACGTCGCAGCTGACCACCATC
>JAPLSI010000150.1 GCA_026398715.1 Gammaproteobacteria bacterium | reverse complement strand
ATTCCAGGCGGCCTTCCACCACCAGCAGGCGTGATTCCAGCAGCACCCGCCGGTGCCGTTCGCCGACATCGCGCCAGACCACCACGTTGACCATGCCGTCCTCATCCTCCAGCGTGACGAAGGTGGCGCCGCTGGCGGTTTCCGGGCGTTGCCGCAGCGTTACCAGGCCGGCCATGCGCACCGGCGTGCCATGGGCGAGCGGCAACAAGTCGCGCGAGCGACGGCAGCGATGCGCAGCCAGTTGCTTGCGCAGCAGTGACAGCGGATGCCGACCCAGGGTCAGTCCAATGCTGGCGTAGTCGGCCATCACGTCGTCGGCCACGCGCGGCACCGGCAGCGACACCGGGTCGTCGCGTACCGGCGTGGCGCCGAACAAGGGCAATTGTCTTTCCACGCCTTCCACCGCCCAGCGCGCGCGATGGCGATGCCCGGCCAGGCTTTTCAAGGCGCCGGCATCGGCCAGCAAGGCCTGGTGCCGCGCATCAAGGCCAGCGCGCGAGCACAGGTCTTCGACATCGTCGAATGCGCGTTGCGCACGTGTGTCGACGATCGCTTGCGCGATGTCTTCGCGGAAGCCGGCGATCTGGCGCAGGCCGAGGCGAATGGCGGGTTGCCCCGGGCTGCCGGCAACCCGATCGGAAACCTGCGCGACGGGCGAAAGGGTGCAATCCCAATCGCTATGGCGAACGTCCACCGGATACACGCCGATACCATGCCGGCGCACGTCCTGCACCAACTGGTTGGGTGAATAAAAACCGAGTGGTTGCGAATTCAGCAACGCACAGGTGAAGGCTGCGGGCTCGTGGCACTTCAGCCAGCAACTGACATAGGTGATCAGCGCGAAACTCGCCGCATGCGATTCCGGGAAACCATAACTGCCGAAACCCTTGATCTGTTCGAACACCTGTTCGGCGAAGTCCGTGCCGTAGCCACGCTCAGCCATGCCGGTGAGCACGCGCTCCCGAAAATATTCCAGGCCACCACGGCGCTTCCATGCCGCCATCGAGCGACGCAGCTGGTCGGCCTCGCCGGGCGTGAAGCCGGCCGCGACGATGGCCAGTTGCATCACCTGTTCCTGGAACAGGGGCACGCCCAGGGTGCGCTCGAATACCGCCTTCAGGGCTTCGGACGGATAGTGCACGGGCTCCAGGCCCTGTCGACGGCGCAGGAAGGGATGCACCATCTTTCCCTGGATGGGGCCGGGTCGCACCAGCGCCACTTCGATCACCAGGTCGTAATAGTTGGCCGGCTTCATGCGCGGCAGCATGGACATCTGCGCGCGCGATTCGATCTGGAACACGCCGATGGTGTCGGCGCGCTGGATCATGGCGAAGGTCGGCGCATCGTCGGCGGGAATGGTGGCCGGCGTGAGGTCAAGCCCGCGATGTTCGCGCAATAGCGCCAGGCATTTGCTGACGCAGGTCAGCATGCCCAGCGCCAGGCAATCGACCTTCAGCAGGCCAAGTGTCTCGAGGTCGTCCTTGTCCCACTGGATGATGGTGCGCTCGGGCATGGCCGCGTTTTCCACCGGCACCAGGTGATGCAACGGCTCTTCGGAAATGACGAAGCCGCCGGTGTGCTGCGACAGGTGGCGCGGGGCGTCGAGCAACTGCCTGGTCACCATCAGGATCCGGCGCAACACCGGGCTGTCGGGATCGAAGCCGCGTTCGCGCAGGCGGTCGTCGAGCTCGTCCTCGCCATTCCACCAGCTGAAGACGCGGCTGAGTTGATCGACCTGGTCAATCGGCAGGCCCAGGGCTTTCGCGACATCGCGCACCGCGCTCTTGGCGCGATAGCAGATGACGGTGGCGGCCAGTGCGGTGCGCTCGCGGCCGTATTTCCGATACAGGTACTGGATGACTTCTTCGCGGCGCTCGTGCTCGAAGTCCACGTCGATGTCGGGCGGCTCGTTGCGTTCCTTCGAGATGAAGCGCTCGAACAACATGTTCATGCGCGCCGGATCCACCTCGGTGATGCCCAGCGCATAACAGACCGCCGAATTGGCGGCCGAGCCACGGCCCTGGCAGAGGATGCCCTGCGAGCGCGCGTAACGGACGATGTCATGCACGGTCAGGAAGAACGGCTCGTAGCCCAGTTGTTCGACCAGCGTGAGTTCGTGGTTGATCTGCGCAGCCACTTTGGCCGATGTGCCGTTGGGCCAGCGCCAGGCCATGCCCTGTTCGGTGAGTTCGCGCAGCCAGGTGGTCGCCGAATGTCCTTCGGGCACCAGTTCGCGCGGATAGTTGTACTTCAGCTGGCCCAGGTCGAAGGTGCAGCGCTCGGCGATGCGCAGCGATTCTTCCATCAGGGCGGCGGGATGGATGGCCGACAACGCGATGCGCGTGCGCAGGTGGCGCTCGCCGTTGGGAAACAGAAACGCGCCGGCTTCGCTGACCTTCAGCCGATGGCGGATGGCGGTCAGCGTGTCCTGCACGATGCGCCGGTTGCGCGCATGCATGTGCACGTCGCCGCTGGCCACCATCGGGAGTTGCAGCTCAGCCGCCAGTCGCGACAGCAGCCCAAGCCGCTTGCCGTCATCGGCGCCGCGATGCAATTCCACGGCGAGCCACAGCCGGTCTTCGAAAACAGTGCGCAGCCAATGGCCCTGTTCGGCGTCCGGCACGGCGCCGGGGACCCACAAGGCCAGCGTGCCGGGCAGGCCATCGGCCAGGTCTTCGCGATGCAGTTCGTAGGACCCTTTGTCGGCGCGCCGCCGGCCGTGGGTGATCAACTGGCTGATGGCGCTGTAACCGGTCTGGTCCTGTGCCAGCAACACCAGTTTCAGCCCATCGACCAAAACGATTTCGGTGCCGACGATCAGCTTCAGCCCGGTCTCGCGCGAGGCTTCCAGCGCGCGCACGATGCCCGACAGCGTGCACTCGTCGGTGATGGCCAGGGCCTGGTAACCATTTTTCTTCGCGCGTTCGAACAACTCGCGCGCGCTGGAGGCGCCACGACCAAAACTGAAGTGGCTC
>JAPLSI010000234.1 GCA_026398715.1 Gammaproteobacteria bacterium | reverse complement strand
GGATGCACGCGGGGGTCGCCGTAGACTTCACTGGTGGACGCCTGGACGATCGGGCAGCCCAGGCGCATGGCACGGCCGAGCATGTTGATGGCGCCATGCACCGAGGTCTTGGTGGTCTGCACGGGGTCGTGGCTGTAATGGATCGGCGATGCAGGGCAGGCCAGGTTCCAGATCTCGTCCACTTCCACGTACAGCGGAAAGGTCACGTCGTGGCGCATGAACTCGAAGCGCGGATTGCCGTGCAGGTGTTCGATGTTCCGCTTGCTGCCGGTGAACAGGTTGTCCGCGCAGACCACGTCGTGGCCCAGGCCCAGCAGGCGGTCGATCAGGTGGCTGCCCAGGAAGCCGGCGCCGCCGGTGACCAGGACGCGCTTGCAGCTGTCGTAATTCCTCAATGCCAACTCCAGGTAATGTTGCCGGGTCGCCAGGGAAGGCGCACCGCCGGTCGTGATCGGGATTCTAGCAGCCACTGTCCTTAAGTACGGGTACCCGCGCGCGGGACAGCCGGTACAATACGCACTCAGTTTCCGACGAGACCGGCGCCATGACCGACCCCGCAATCCACGCCCCGGCCCGCAGCCGCATGGACAAGGTTTATGCGTCCGCCAGTGATGCCCTGCACGGCATCGTGGCCGACGGCCAGACCCTCGCTGTCGGCGGGTTCGGCCTGTGCGGCATTCCCGAAGCACTGATCGCCGCATTGCGCGACAGCGGCGTCACCGGGCTGACCGCCATTTCCAACAACGCCGGCGTGGATGGCTTCGGCCTGGGCATGCTGCTCAGCACTCGCCAGATCCGCAAGATGATTTCGTCCTACGTGGGCGAGAACAAGGAATTCGAACGGCAGTACCTGGCCGGCGAACTCGAACTCGAATTCAATCCGCAAGGCACGCTGGCCGAACGCCTGCGCGCCGGCGGCGCCGGCATCCCCGCCTTCTTCACCCGCACCGGCTACGGCACCATCGTGGCGCAGGGCAAGGAAACGCGCGAGTTCGACGGCCACATGTACGTGATGGAAACCGCGCTGCAAGCCGACGTGTCGCTGGTGAAGGCCTGGAAGGCCGACACGGCCGGCAACCTGGTGTTCCGCAAGACCGCGCGCAACTTCAATCCCGCCTGCGCCATGGCTGGCAAGGTCTGCGTGGCGGAAGTGGAGCAGATCGTGGAAGTCGGCTCGATCGATCCGGACCAGGTGCACCTGCCCGGCATCTACGTCGATCGCATCGTGTTGAATGCAACGCCTGAAAAACGAATCGAGCAACGCACTGTGCGGGTGGAGAACTGACATGGCCTGGACCCGCGATGAAATGGCGCAGCGCGCCGCGCAGGAATTGAGCGACGGCGCCTACGTGAACCTGGGCATCGGCCTGCCGACGCTGGTGGCCAACCATATTCCCGAAGGCATGGACGTCTGGTTGCAATCGGAAAACGGATTGCTGGGCATCGGCCCGTTCCCGACCGAAGCGGAAGTGGACGCCGACCTGATCAATGCCGGCAAGCAAACGGTAACGGCGCGCGCAGGCGCGAGCTACTTCGGCAGCCACGACAGCTTCGCGATGATTCGCGGCGGCCACATCGACCTGGCCATCCTGGGCGCGATGCAGGTGACCGGTCGCGGCGACCTGGCCAACTGGATGGTGCCCGGCAAGATGGTGAAGGGCATGGGCGGCGCGATGGACCTGGTGGCCGGCGTGAAGCGCGTGGTCGTGCTGATGGAACACGTGGCCAAGGACGGCGGGCACAAGATCCTGCCCGAATGCACCTTGCCGCTGACCGGTGTGGCCGTGGTCAACCGCATCATCACCGAGCTTGCCGTGTTCGATGTCGGCGTGGACGGGTTGGAACTGGTGGAAGCCGCGCCCGGCATCAGCGTGGACGAGCTTCGCGAAAAAACCGGCTGCCCGTTCCGCTGATCGGGTTGCAAAAGCCGCGCAGCAAGAACCGCGCGGCAATCAATCGGGAATGAGTGACTCGCGCGTCGTCAGTGTCGCGCGCTCGCCGCGCGACCAGGCGCCTGGATGGCGTTTGAAATAGGCCGCGTCGTAGCGCAGCTTGTCGGCGTCATCGAAGAATCCAATCGGCATGGACGGGAACGGCGCCGTGCAGCAAAGGTCGCCGACGTCACCGACCAAGGGCTGGTGTTCGGCATCCAGGATTTCGACGCGCATCGCCAGGCCGCGGCAGGGAATCTCGCCGCGATACACCGGCAACACCGGCGCGCCCAGGGCAAAGCAGGCCAGCGTGTCGCCGCCCGTGCTGATCGGCGCGAACAACACGCGTTCCTTCACGTCGCGATAGACGAAGTCGTAAGCCTCGGGCGACAGGCGCGCGCCGGCGGTAAGAATCGTCTTCAAGGCCAGCAGGCGATGGCTGTCCATGGGCTTGATGCCTGAACCCGCGGCAGCATCGAGCCACTGGCTATGCACGCCCAGCACGCTGATGCCGTACTCATCCAGCAAGTCCCACAAGGCCGTGCCATCCGGCGGAAGTTCGTCACCCGAATGCAGCACCAGCGTCGCGCCCGTGGCCAGGCTCGACGCCAGCCAGTACCAGGCCATGGTGTCGGTGCCGGCGTGGAAGAACACCTTGTCCTCGCGCCGCAGGTCCACGTGCAACACCAACTCCTTCAGGTGCTGGATGAGCGTGCCGCCGGCGCTGTGGATCAGCATCTCGCGCGTGCCGCCGTTGACGATGGTGCAGGTCAGATACAACGGATGGTCGAAAGGCAGGGTTTCGAATTCGATATCGGCCGCTTCGAACGGCGTGACCATGTCTTCCAGGTCACCCGTGGGGCCGACCACCACGATGCGACCTGACGCGAGGCGGGCGGCCAGCGGCAGGTTGTCCGGCGTGGTGAAGATCATCGCCGGCTCCACCGATTGCATCGCCGCCAGCGCATCGTCCTGCAGCAGGTGCGACGGGCAGGCGAACCAGGTCGCGCCGACAGCGGCCGAGGCCAGCATTGCCACCAGCGTGTCGGGGATATTTGGCAGCAGCGCGGCGATGCGGTCGCCTGGAACTACGCCGGCAGCGCGCATTGCGGCGGCGAGCACCGCAACGCGGCGTTGCAGTTGGCCGTAGCTGATGTCTTCGTGCTCGTCCGCGGAGCCGTGGCTGCGGATGGCGATTCGCTCATCGTCGAAGCGCAACAAATTCTGCGCGAAGTTCAGGCTGACGCCGGGAAACCAGCGCGCCAGCGCCATGCCGTCGTCGTTCACCAGCACCGGCATGCGCTCGCCGCTGCCGCGGATGCCGACGAAGTCCCACAGCAGGGTCCAGAATTTCGCCGGCTGGTCTATCGAAAAACGATAGAGCACGGCATAGCTGTTGAGGTCGGCATTGCCGACCTCTTCGCGCACGAAGCGCATGAACCGGCTAAGGTTCGCCCGGTCCAGCCGGTCCTGGCTGGGGCTCCACATCGGTTTTTCCATCGTTGCGTCGCGTTACAGCGACTTCTCCAACTCGGGAATGATCTGGAACAGGTCGCCAACCAGGCCGTAGTCGGCAATCTCGAAGATCGGCGCATCGCCGTCCTTGTTGATGGCCACGATCGTACCCGCGTCCTTGATGCCGGTGAGGTGCTGGATGGCGCCGGAAATACCGATCGCCACGTACAGGTCGGGCGAGATGATCTTGCCGGTCTGGCCGACCTGCAATTCATTGGGTACGTATCCGGCATCCACGGCGGCGCGCGAAGTGCCAACGGCAGCGCCCATCTTGTCGGCCAGCGAATAGATGATGGAGAACGCATCGGCCGAACCGAGCGCGCGGCCGCCGGACACGACCTTGCGTGCGCTCTGCAGGTCGGGGCGATCGCTCTTGCCCTGCTGCAGTTCGACGAAGCGCGTGTGGCTCGGCAATGCAGCGTCGCTGCTTACCGATTCAACCGATGCGCTGCCGCCGTTGCCGGTGGTCGGCCACGACGCAGTGCGTACCGTGGCAACCACGATCTGGTCGGCCGGCGCCTTCACCGTGATGATGGCGTTGCCCGCATAGATAGGGCGCTTGAAGGTGTGCGAGTCTTCCACCGTCATCACGTCGCTGACCTGGGCCACGCCCAGCAGCGCCGCGACGCAAGGCAACAGGTCCTTGCCGAAGGTGGTGGAGGGCGCGAGCACGTGCGTGTAGCCGGCGGCGACCTTGGCGATCTGCGGGGCCAGCACCTGCGCGAGCGCATGCGCGTTGGCGGCATTGGCGATGGTCAGCACCTTCGACACGCCGGCAATCTGCGCGGCTTCGGCGGCGATGGCGTCCGGCGCATCGGCCAGCACCAGCACATCAATGGTGTCGGCCTTGATGGCATTGGCGCAGGTGACGCAACGCGAAGTGGCGGAGTTCAGTTTGCCGTTCAGATGTTCGGCGATGATCAGGATCTTGCTCATGCCAGTCCCTTCGATTTCAGTGCGGCGACCAGTTCGGCAACGTCTTTCACCATCACGCCCTTGCTGCGTTTTGCCGGGGGTTCGAAGCGGATAGTCGTCAATAGGGCGGCAGAGGGCACGTCAAGCTCCGCGATTGGCAGCGACTCCATTGGCTTGGATTTGGCCTTCATGATGTCCGGCAGCTTGATGAAGCGCGGCTCGTTCAGGCGCAGGTCGGTGGTGATGACGGCAGGCAGGTCGACATCGAGGACTTCAAGACCGGCGTCCACTTCGCGGGTGACGCGCGCGGTTTCGCCGTTGATCTCCACCTTGCTGGCGAAGGTCGCCTGCGGGCGGCCCCACAGCGTGGCCAGCATCTGGCCGGTCTGGCTGGCGTCGTCGTCAATGGCCTGCTTGCCCAGGATAACGATGCCCGGTTGTTCTTTTTCCACCAGCTTCAGCAGTACGCGCGCGGCGGTGAGCGGCTGCACGGCTTCGTCGCTGACCACGTGGATGGCGCGGTTGGCGCCCATCGCAAGGCCATTGCGCAGGTGCGCCTGGCAGTCGGCCGGGCCGATGGTGGCAACGATGACTTCAGTGGCGAAACCCTTGTCGCGCAGGCGCAGGGCTTCTTCCAGGGCGATGTCGTCAAAGGGATTGGCGGAGAGCTTGACGCCCTCGGTTACCACGCCCGACCCGTCGGGGCGGACCTGGATGCGGACGTTGTAGTCCACCACGCGCTTGTAGGCGACCAGAATCTTCATTGCGGATTTCCTGCAGAGGGGGCCATCGGCCCCGAGGGACGCCCCATTTTACAGGGGAACGGCCCGCAGAGGCAGCCGAGAGACCCTTCGATGTAGCGACGCGGCAAAACGATCGGCCGAACCCTCGGCGAAGGTGAAGAACAGCGACGGTTCAGTCAGTTCCAGTTCCAGCAGGCAGGGCGAGCCGTCCGGGGCGCGGATCAGGTCGACGCGGGCATAGGCCAGCGGGCCTTCGGGCAGCGCCGCCAGGATTGCGTTGGCCAACGCGAGTTCATCGGCGCCCGGCGTGCGCGGCGTGATTTTTTCCGGCGCGAACAGGGCGCGGGTCGGCCCCTCGTCCTTCTGCAGCAGCGGACCCTTGCGGATCGCGTGGCTGAACGCACCGTCGAAGAACATCAGCGCCGTTTCGCCGTCGCTGTCCACCGACGGCAGGTAGGGTTGCATCAATACGCTGCGTTTGGCGCCGAGCAGGCGCGCGATGTGGCGCGTGGCGTCGGCAACCTGGTCGCGCGCATAGCGTTGCGCGTCGCGCGAGCCTGCGCCCACGGCCGGCTTCACCACGAAATCGGCGGCATCGCGATGCGCGTCCAGGAACTTCAGCAAGGCGGCGCCCGCGTCTTCGCCCGGTTCAGCGAATGCGCTGGGCACCACGGCAAGGCCGGCGGCCGCGAGTTGCGCAAGATAGTGCTTGTCGGTATTGGCGCGGATCACCGACAAGGGATTGATCAGCGTGGTCTGCTGGCTGGTGTGCTCGGCCCAGTCGAGGAATTCCGGCAGGCGGTCGGTGTAGTCCCACGGCGATCGCAGCAGGGCGGCATCGAATCGCTGCCACGAAATACTGGCGTCGTCCCAGGCCAATATCGGCGCGTCGATACCCAGGGCCTGCAGCGCCTTTTGCAGGGGCGCGAGGTCCTCATCCAGTGAAAAGGCGGCGATGGCCGTGACCAGGGCGATTTTCATGCCCCGATTCTGGCATGACTCAGGCGGCCCGGGACAGGTCCTGTGGCGTGTCGCCGGCCAGCGGCGCGTCGCCGAACCAGTGCAGTTCGTTGGCCAACCCGGCTACCTCGCCCAGTATCAGCAGGGCTGGAGAGACCACGGCTTCGGCGCGCGCCCGTTCCGGCAGCTGGTCGAGCCGACCGGTAATCACCCGCTGTTCCGGGCGTGAACCGTTTTCTATCAGCGCAAAGGGCGTGGACGGGTCGCGGCCATGGGCCAGCAACTGCGCGCGCAGGGTGTCCAGTTCGGACACGCCCATGTAAACGGCCAGCGTCTGGCCGTCGCGCGACAGGGCCTGCCAGTCGATGGTCTGCCAGGCTTCCTTGCGCTGCGCCGTCATCAGGCGCACCGATTGCGCATGTTCGCGATGGGTCAACGGAATGCCCGCATACGCAGCGCAGGCGAGCGCGGCGGTAATGCCGGGCACGACTTCATAGGCAATACCCTGCGCGCGCAGGAACTGCAGTTCCTCGCCACCGCGGCCGAAGATGAAAGGGTCGCCGCCTTTCAATCGCACCACCCGTCGGCCGGCGCGCGCGTGTTCCAGCATCAGGGCATGGATGTCGTCCTGCGAAGTGGAACGGCCCCGTGCGCGCTTGCCGACATCGATGCGTTGCGCATCGCGCCGCGCGAGTTGCAGCACGGCGTCGCTGGCGAGGTGGTCGTGCAATATGACGTCGGCCTGGTTCAGCACGCGCAATGCGCGCAAGGTCAGCAGGCCCGGGTCGCCGGGTCCGGCGCCGACCAAGGCGACGCGGCCCAGGCCGTTGCGCACGGGGGTCTTGTCGAGCGCCTTTTCCAGTTCGAGCGTCGCGGCTTCGTGTTGACCCTGCCGCAGCAATCCGGGCAAGGGGCCGGCCAGCAACTCATCGAAGAAGGCGCGTCGTTCCGCGGGACGCGGATAACGCGCGCGGATGCGGCCACGCGCAGACGACAACATCTCGGCCAGCGGACCGAACGATTCGTCGATCTCGGTTTCCAGTCGCTCGCGCAGGTGTCTTGCCAGCATCGGCGCGCCGCCGCCGCTGGAAATTGCAATCTGCAAGGGGCCGCGCTCGATTCGCGCGGGCACGTGGAAGGCCGACAGTCGCGCATCGTCCACCACGTTCACCCAGACGCGACGATGCGTCGCGGCGGCAGCGACCTGCCGGTTGACGTCGTCGTCATCGGTGGCCGCCAGCACCAGCCACGCGCCGTCGAGCCAGGCTTCGTCGAACTCGCCGGGGATGAATTCGATGCGCCGGCCTCGAGCAGGGGCTGGATCTTGCGTGCGGCCACCGTTCCGCCGCCCACCACCAGCACCCGGCGGCCGGACAAATCGAGGAACAAGGGGAACAAGGGCGTGGACACGGGCGGCTCGGGCAGGGTGCAGGACTCCACGCTAGGCCATGCATGCGGGTGGCGGAAATAAGCAGACCTGCTGGGGTCATGCCGGCCGGTCATAAGCTGCGCCGGCCTTTGGCTGGACGGCTCGGCCGCCATGGGCTAGCGTGGAAAAATGACCCTGACCCAGCTTCGCTACCTCGTCGCCATCGCCGATTCCGGCCTGAACATCACGCTGGCCGCCGACCGCGTGCACGCGACGCAACCGGGCTTGTCCAAGCAGCTGAAATTGCTCGAGGACGAGCTGGGTTTCCTGTTGTTCTCGCGCAAGGGCCGCAGCCTGGATGCCATCACCCCGGCCGGCGAGCGCGTGCTGTCGCATTCGCGCCGCATCCTGGATGAAGCGGGCAACATCCGCGCCTACGCCGCCAACGAACGTGGCGAACACGAGGGCCGGCTGGTGCTGGCCACCACGCATACGCAGGCGCGGCATGTGTTGCCCTGGGCCATTGCCGGCATCAAGCGCGCGTTTCCGCAGGTCAGCGTGCACCTGCGGCCGCTGGATGACGGCGAAGTACTGGACCAGCTCGCGCGCGGCGAAGCCGACTTCGCGGTGATCAGCAGTTCCGGCGACATGCCCGGCGGCGGCCTCGCGGTGCCCCTGTATCGCTGGCGTCGCGTGGTGCTGGTGCCGAAGGACCATGCACTGGCCTCGCTCGACCATGCGCCCACGCTTGCCGAGCTGGTGGCGCATCCGCTGGTCAGTTACGAATCCTCGATCCGCCCTGAATCGTCCTTGCGTCGCGCCTTCGTCGCTGCCGGCTTCGAGCCGCGCCTGGCAATGACCGCGCGCGATGCCGACCTGATCAAGACCTACGTGCGCGCGGGCCTGGGCGTCGGGCTTCTTGCGGAAATGGCAGTGAGTGCGCGCGAAGACAGCGACCTGGTGTCGCGACCGGCGCCGCCGGAACTGGCCGAGTGCGTTACCTGGGCCGTGCTGCCGCGCGAACGCGTGCTGCGCGACTACGCCCTGGAACTGCTGCGGGCGCTGGCGCCGCAGATCGACCGCCGCGATTTGCGGCGCGTGCTGGAAGGCAACGCCGAGCCCGATTGGCCGGCGCCGCCAAGCTGGATCGAACTGAGCCAGACCATCACGCACTAATCAGGCGGCTTTCTCGTCGTCGAAGTGCAGGCCGCATTCGCGCTTGATGCCGAAGAAGCGCGTGTCTTCCTCGCGCATGCCCGGCTGCCACGGACGCGTGGTGTGCACGTCGCCGATGGACACATAGCCTTCGTTCCATAGCGGGTGGTAGGGCAGGTCGTGCCGCGTCAGGTATTGGCCGACGTCGCGGTCGGTCCAGTCAGCCAGCGGATGCAGTTTCCAGCGACCTTCGCGGATTTCCAAAAACTCCACGCCGGCGCGCGCCTCGGTCTGGCTGCGGCGCAAGCCGGCGATCCAGGTGCGCGCACCCAGTTCGTTCAAGGCACGTTGCATCGGCTCGACCTTGCGCAGGCGGTTGTAGCGGTTGATGCCCTCGATGCCCTGTTCCCACAGCTTGCCGAAGCGCGCTTCCATCCATGCGATGCCGATCTTCGGCCGATAGGTCTTCAGGTTCAGCGACAAACGGTCGGTCAGATCGTCCACGAAGCGATAGGTCTCCGGAAACAGGTAGCCGGTGTCGATCAATATCACCGGGATGTCGGGCTTCACCTGCGTTACCAGATGCAGCGACACCGCCGACTGCGCGCCGAAGCTCGACGACAGCGCGTGCTCGCCGGACAGCGATTCCAGCGCCCACTTAACGCGCTCGGTGGCGCTGCGTTTGCCCAGCCAGGTGTTGAGTTCGGCCAACGCACGCGGCGACTCGGCGGCGGTGACGGGATCGGGAACGATGCTCATGATGCCAACTCCAGGGGAAACGATTCACGCCGGGCAATCACGCCCGCGCGCAACAGGAAATCGCCGAAGCCTTCGCCAATCGTCCGCTCGGCGGCATAACGCGCCAGCAGCGGATCGAGTTCGGCCAGGATTTGCGGCTCTGCGATGTTTTCGCGATACAGGCGATTCAGGCGCTGGCCTCGATGGTCCGCGCCCAGCATCAGGTTGTAGCGGCCGGGGGCCTTGCCCACCAATGCGATCTCCGCCAGGTACGGCCGCGAACATCCATTCGGGCAACCGCTGATGCGCAGGTTGATCGGCGCGTCGCGCAGGCCGTGCTGGTCGAGCAAACCTTCCACGCTATCCAGGAAATCCGGCAGGTAACGCTCCGCTTCGGCCATCGCCAGGCCGCAGGTCGGGAAGGCCACGCAGGCCAGCGCCTTCAGTCGAAGCGGGCTGGCGCGGCGGTAGTCGTCCAGGCCGTGCTGCACCGCGAGTGCATCGATGCGCTCGCGCAGCGCGGCGGGGACACCGGCGATCACCAGGTTCTGGTTGGGGGTCAGGCGGAATTCGCCGACGTGAACTTTCGCAATTTCGCGCAGGCCGGTCAGGTGCGACAGACCGTCGCGGTCCCAGATGCGGCCCGACAGCAGGCGCAAGGTCAGGTGCCAGCGACCATCTTCGCCTTCCACCCAGCCAAAACGATCGCCGCTGTGGTCGAAGGAAAATTCACGCGCGGGCGCAAGTGCGAAGCCGGCACGACGTTCGACCTCGGCCTTGAACCAGTCAAGGCCACGGTCATCAATGGTGTACTTCAGCCGCGCCCGCTTGCGCAGCACGCGGTTGCCGAAATCCCGCTGCGCGGTGACCACGGCCTTGGCCAGGTCGATCACCTGGTCGGGCGTGATGAAGCCGATCACATCGCCGATGCGCGGATAGGTTTCCGCATCGCCATGGGTCGCGCCCATGCCGCCGCCGATGCTGACGTTGTAGCCGGCCAGTTCGCCGCCTTCGACAATGGCGATGAAGCCCAGGTCCTGCGCGAACACGTCCACGTCGTTCACCGGCGGAATGGCGAAGCCGATCTTGAACTTGCGCGGCAGGTAGGCGTTGCCATAGATCGGCTCGTCCTCCTCGCCACTGCCGCCCACGCGTTCCTCGTCCAGCCAGATCTCGTAGTAGGCGCGGGTG
>JAPLSI010000124.1 GCA_026398715.1 Gammaproteobacteria bacterium | reverse complement strand
ATCAGCAACGGCGAGCCGATGGAGTTGCGCGAGATCGTCAACGCCCTGTTGCGCGCGGCCGGTGCGCCAACCGTTGAAAAAAGCATTCCCTATCCCCTCGCCTACGCCGCGGGCGCCGTGCTGGAAACCGCGTGGCGGATGTTTTCGCTGTCCGGCGAGCCACCGATGACCCGGTTCCTGGCTGAACAGCTGTCCACGCCGCACTGGTACGACATCTCCGCCGCCGCGCGCGATCTCGGCTACCGGCCGCAGGTAAGCGTCGCCGAAGGGCTGCGCCGCACCGCCGAGTGGTGGGCAGCCGGTAGAATGGCGCCATGAACAGCCCCGGACTCGAGCCGCCCTCGCTATTGCAGGGCCTGAAACCCATCGCCGGCCGCGCGCTGGAGATGGCGCTCGAACAGCTGCTGGTACTCGACCCGGACACGCGAACGGCATTGAAGGGTCTGGAGGGCAGGCGCATCCAGCTCGAACTCGAAGCCCCGGCCATCGCCCTGTCGGTAACGGCCCAGGACGGCAAGCTGCGGATCGGCCCGCCCGACCACGAAATCGAAGCAGACCTTGGCATCCGCGCCACCCTGGGCGGCCTGTTGTCGCAGCTGCCCTTCGCCCGCGCCAGCAATGCGCCGCCGGTCGGCAAGATGCGCATCAATGGCGATGCGGACCTCGCGCGCACCTTGCAGAAGCTCGGGCAGGGTTTTGATCCTGACTGGGACAAGCCGTTTGCCGATGCGATGGGGCCGATCTTCGGGCCACAGGTGGCGCGGGTATTTCGCGAAGCATTCCGCGGCGCGACGCGCGTAGCCGGCAACATGGCGCGTGATGCCGCGGAATTCGTCACCGAGGAAAGCCGCGACGTGGTGGCCAAGGCCGAGCTCGAGGCTTTCCACGACGACGTGGATGCATTGCGCGATCGCGCCGAACGATTGATCGCGCGCGTGGCGAGACTGCCGGCGCAAGGTGATGCAGGCGCATGAACGCAGCTTCTGAAGCTCCGGTGCCTTCAGGCATGGTGGTCGGCGGATTTCGTGGCGGCCTGCGCGCGTTGCGTATCGCGCGCGTATTGCTCAAGCATCGCCTCGACGCGCTGCTGATCGATACGGCCTTCGGGAAATGGTTGTGGCTGCTGCGGCCGTTCACGCCGCGCGCCAGTGACGAAGACAAGATGCCGAGCGGCGTGCGACTGCGCCTGGCGCTGCAAGAGCTCGGTCCGATCTTTGTAAAGTTCGGGCAGGTCTTGTCCACGCGTCGCGACCTGCTGCCGCCGGATGTCGCCGACGAACTGAACTTGCTGCGTGACCAAGTCGCGCCCTTCGATGGTTTGCTGGCGCGTGATGAAATCGAACGCAGCCTGGGCAAGCCGGTATCGGAGTTGTTCGCTTCCTTCGACATCACGCCGCTGGCTTCCGCTTCCATCGCGCAGGTGCACGCCGCCACGCTGCACGATGGCCGCGAAGTGGTGGTGAAAGTGTTGCGTCCGAACGTGCGCGAACAGATCGAGGCCGATATCGGCCTGCTGCGCGCGCTGGCCGGCCTGGCCGACCGCCACCATCCCAATGCCGCCTATATCCGGCCGCAGGAAGTCGTGTCTGAAATCGAGAACACGCTGTACGCCGAGCTCGACCTTCAGCGCGAGGGCGCCAATGCCAGCCTGATGCGCCGGCTCTGGCTGGGGTCGGACGACCTGTACGTGCCCGAAGTGCACTGGGCGCTGACCGGCGAAAGCGTGCTGACCATGGAGCGCGTCCGCGGCATCGGCTCGGACGACGTGCGGGCGCTGGACGAGGCGGGCATCAACCGCAGTGCGCTGGCGGCCAAGGGCGTGCGCGTGTTCTACACGCAGGTGTTCCGCGACAATTTCTTCCATGCCGACGCCCATGCCGGCAACATCTGGGTGGATGCGACGCGCAAGGACAACCCGCGCTTCATTGCGCTGGATTTCGGCATCGTCGGCCAGTTGCCGAGCCGCGACCAGTATTTCCTGGCCGAGAATTTCCAGGCCGTCTTCCAGCGCGACTACCGGCGCATCGCCGAGCTGCACGTGGAGGCCGGCTGGATGCCGTCCAACATCCGCATCGACGAACTGGAAGCATCATGCCGTTCGGTGTGCGAGCCGTATTTCACCCGGCCGCTGTCGGAAATTTCGCTGGCCGAGGTGATGATCAAGCTGTTCCGTACCGCGCAGCGTTACCAGCTGACCGTACAGCCGCAACTGATCCTGTTGCAGAAGACCCTGTTGAACGTGGAAGGCGTCGGCCGCGTGCTGGACCCGAAGCTCGACATCTGGGCGGTGGCGCAACCGGTGCTGGAAGAAATCCTGCGCAAGCGCTACAGCCCGCAGGCGCTGATGGACGAGATGCGCAAGCGCCTGCCGGAAATGATTACCCATGCGCCGGAGATGCCGCGCCTGCTGCGTGATTTCCTGGCGCAGCAAGTGGCCGGCACGCATGTGCTGAACATGCGCTCGGTGGAACTGGCTGAACTGGCGCGCATTTCGCGCGACGGCCAACGGCAGACCATCTACGCCATCCTCGGCACCGGCCTGCTGCTGGCGGCGGCCGTGTTGTATTCGCTGGCTGCGGAAGGCCCGAGGGTGCTGGGCCTGCACGGTGCGGTGTGGATTGCGGGACTCGGAGCCTTTGGCGCCTTCATGGCGGCGTGGCCGCGTCGCCGATGAATGCCGTGGTCGCAAGCGAGGCATCGGCAGCGCCCGATGCTCCCGGCATCACCGTGCTGTATGCCGACGACTGCCTGGCGGTAGTGGACAAACCTGCGGGCCTGATGGCGCACGCCAGCGCGATGGCGCGTGGCGAGGACGACTTCCTGGTCGATCGCCTGCGGCTGCAGTTCGGCCGGCCGGTGCACCTGGTGCATCGCCTCGACCGCGCCACCAGTGGCTGCCTGCTGGTGGCCTTCAACCAGGCGACGGCGGCGGCGCTCGGCGGCATCTTCATGTCCCGCGAAGTGCGCAAGGATTACCTCGCGATCTGCCGCGGTTGGCCCGAACCGGAGCTGCTGCTGGACTATCCGCTGGATGGCGGCCCGGGCAAGCCCGAGAAAAAACCGGCGATCACGCAATTCACGCGCCTGGGCACGGCCGAACTCGCGCTGCCGAGCAGCGCCCACGAGACCTCGCGCTACGCGCTGCTGAAGTGCTCGCCGCTGACCGGCCGCTTCCGACAGATCCGGCGCCACTTGAAGCACCTCTCGCACCACCTGATCGGCGACTCCAGCCACGGCGACGGCCGGCACAACCGGAATTTCCGCATGCAGGGCGTGCATCGCATGTTGCTGCATGCCTGGACGCTGGGATTCACCCATCCCGTGTCGGGCGCGCCAGTGCTGGTGACCGCGCCGCTGGACCGCGAATTCCTGAAGGCGCTGGCCTTGTTGTCGCTGCCCGAGCCGCAGCCCGACGCGAGCGCCCCGGCTACTTGAATCCACGCCGACCGAAGCCCAACCTAAGCTTATGGCCAAACTGTATTTCTATTATTCGGCGATGAACGCCGGCAAGACCACGACGTTGCTGCAGAGCGCGTACAACTACCACGAGCGCGGCATGCGCACGCTGGTGCTGACGCCGCGGCTGGACCGTCGCGCCGGCGAAGGCGTGGTCGCGTCGCGCATCGGCCTGAAGGCACGCGCCACCGTGTTCGATGGCAACGACGACCTGCTGGCGCTGGTGCAGGCCGATATCGCCGCGCGCGGGCCGCTGGGTTGCGTGCTGGTGGATGAGGCGCAGTTCATGGCCAAGCCGCAGGTCTGGCAACTGAGCGATGTGGTGGACAAGCTGCATATCCCGGTACTGGCGTACGGATTGCGCACGGATTTCCGTGGCGAATTGTTCGAGGGCAGCCGCTACCTGCTGGCGCTGGCCGACAACCTCATCGAGATCAAGACCATCTGCCACACCGGCAAGAAGGCGACGATGGTGGTGCGCGTGGATGAAAACGGTCGCGCCGTGAAGGATGGCCCGCAGGTGGAAATCGGCGGCAACGAGCGCTACGTGTCGGTGTCGCGCGCGGAGTTCAAGAAGATCATGGCCGGCGAAGGCCACATCGACCTGCAACAGGCCACGCTGCCCTTCGATGCACCGGACTAGGCGATCGCGCCGGCCAAGAGATATGGCGGGCTAGCTTCTCGCCTGGCAAGCCGCGCCGAGCAAGGCCAGCCTGCGTTGCTGGCGGCGGTGTTCGGGTTCCATCAGCTGCGCTTCGGCCGCGATGCGGTCGCGCAGCGCCACGCCGAAATCATTCCTTCCCGACAGGCAAGCCTGCGCGGCCTGCATGGACATGGCCTGCCAGCGGAGCCGGCGATGCCTGCGGTCGTCGGGCAATTGCGCAAGCGCAGTCTCGATCTGCTGGCCGGCATCGGCCTCGCCGGTCATCTGCGCGAGCCGGGCACGTGCCAGGGTCAACTCCGGCCCGCCAGTGGTCTTTTCCCGCGGCAACTGCGCCAGCCAGGCGCCAGCGCGGATTGTGTCGGAACGATCCAGCGCGGCCTGCACCAACGCCGCGATGGCGGGCACTTCATTGGCATCGGGCTGCGCCCTGAGCAATGCCAGGCACTCGCGACGATTGGCTTCCGCTTGTGGATCGCGTGCCAGTTCGGTCTGCGCCTGCGCCAGGTGGCACAGGTCCCAGGCGTGGCCGCCGATCGCGCCACGGCTGCGCCAGATGCGAATGGCGTCGGCCATCAGGGCCTCGGCCTCCGCAGGCTGGTCGCGCTCCAGGGCGACCATGCCGCGCAGGCTTTCGTGGTCTGCAACTTGCGTGCTGTTGGCGCCCCAGCGAGCAGCGATGCCGTCCTTCGCCTGGGAAAGCAACTGTGCGGCTTCGGCCAGCTTGCCGCTGCTGGTAAGCACGGATGCCAGCGAAGTCTGGATGGCGCCGGTGCGTGGATGGCTCGCGCCGAAGCGGCCCAGTGCAATGTCCAGCGCCTGGCGGTAGGCAGCTTCCGCTTCCACCGCGTTGTCCTGTGCCTTGAACGCGGCGCCGAGGCCCGACCAGATTTCCGCGCCAAGCGCGTTTTGCTCGCCGCCGTTGTAGCGCAGGTGGCCAAGGGCTTCGCGCAGGCCACGCACGGCGGCGTCGGGCTTGCCGTCGGCCAGTTGCAGCATGGCCAGGTCGCTTTCGCTCTCGGCGGTGAGTGCGGTGGCCGCAGCATGGGCCTTGCGCAACTGCAGCGCCTGGCCGAACAGGTCGCGCGCCACGGCGCGGCCGCCCAGGGCCGCGTGGCAGCGGCCCAGTTGCGACAGGAATTCCGCCGCCGGCAACGGATAGGCATCGGCCGCGTCATGGGCGATGGCCAGCGTCGGCCCGACCGAATCCAGGCACTCCTGGTTGCGCCCGAGTTCGCGCAGGCCGTAGGCGCGCAGGGCCGATGCGTCGAGCACCAGGTTGGCCGGCGCGTTGTCGCCCAGCGCGCGCAGCACGTCGTGTTGCCGATCGAGCAACTTCAGGGATTGTTCGTCGTCGCCCAGGCCGGAGCGCAGTTTCGCAATAAGCCCGATCAGTTCGGCGCGCGCCTGTGGTTGCGTCGCCAGTTCCGAATCGGCGCGGGTCACGCCGGCGTCGAGCAGGGCGCGCACGTCCACGCCCTCTTCCCGGTTGCTTGTCCCGGATCCTTCGAAGATGCCGACCACGAAATCCTGCATGGCCTGCGCGCGCGACGCTTCCTTCACCGCCTTGCTGGCCTGCCACGAGACGATTGCCAGCGACACGCACAGCACGCCGGTGATGATGCCGCCCGCCGCAAGGCCGAGTACATGGCGACGCAGGTACTTGCGCGTGCGATAGCCCAGGCTTTGCGCACGCGCATGCACGGGTTGCCCGTCGAGATGCCGGCGCAGGTCCTGCGCCAGTGCTTCCACCGACGCGTAGCGCTGCTCGGGCAATTTGTTGAGCGCCTTGAGCACGATATTGTCGAGGTCGCCGGCCAGCGATCGCGCGCGGCGCTTGTCGAACACAGAACCCGTTTCGCGCGCCACGCGTGCCGCCACGTGCGAAGGCCGCCCGGGTTCGCCGCCCAGGATCGCTTCCTCCCAGGCTGCGTCGCTGGGACGGCTCAGTCCGTAGGGTTTGCAGTCCGTGAGCAGTTCGTACAGCACCACGCCCAGCGCGTAGACGTCGGTCATCGTGGTGATGATCTCGCCACGCAATTGTTCCGGCGCCGCGTAGTGCAGGGTGAAGGTTCGGCTGCCGGTGCGCGTGATCTCGTCGGCGCTGGCCTGGTCCTGCTGGTCGAGCAGCTTCGCGATGCCGAAATCGAGCAGGCAGACTTCGCCGGACGAGTTGACCAGGATGTTCGAGGGTTTCAGGTCGCGATGCACGACCAGGTTGGCGTGGGCGTGGCTGACCGCCGCGCAAACCTGCGAAAAAAGATGCAGGCGCGTGCGCACGTCCAACGCGCGTTTTTTTGCGTAGTCGGTGATGGGGTCGCCGCGCACATAGTCCAGCGCCAGGTAGGGCTGCCCATCCTGGCTGATACCGGCATCGAGCAATCGCGCGATGTGCGCGTGGCCCAGGCGCGCGAGGATCTGTCGCTCGCGGGTGAATCGCGCATGCAGGCCGACGTCGCCCAGGCCCGGCCTCAACAACTTGAGCGCTACGCGGCGTTCGTAAAGGCCGTCGGCGCGCACGGCCAGCCAGACCTGGCCCATGCCGCCTTCGCCAATCGGCGACACCAGGCGGTAGGGGCCGACTTCCTGGTCGGGTTGCGCGGCGAACAGGCTCGCGTTCACCACGGGCTGCGACATGAAATCGGGGCGCTCTTCCTCGAGCGCCATCAGGTTCTCGAGTTCGTGCGCCAGGTCGGGATCGGAGCCCTGGATTTGCGCCAGGCGGCGCGCGCGCGAATGCCCGGTCAGCTCCAGCAATTCATCGAGCAGGGGGGAAAGCGTGGACCAGCGAGTGCCTTCCATAGGCCGCCCGTCAACTTTCAGTCTTGCAGCGAGGCCAGCAGGTACAGGCGTGCCTTCTGCCAGTCGCGGCGTACGCTGCGTTCGGAGCGCTTGAGCAAGGTGGCGATCTCGGCTTCGGACAAACCTGCGAAGTAGCGCAATTCAACCACTTGCGCCAGCTTGGAATCAACGTCGGCCAGGCGGGTCAGCGCCGTATCGAGTCCCAGCAGTTCCTCGTTGATGCGCATGCCGCCGCCCACGTCCTCGGGCAGGTCGGTCACCCGGTGCAGGTCGCCGCCGCGCTTCACGGCCAGCCGCTGCCGCGCGTAATCCACCACCACGCTGCGCATGGCCGAGGCGGCATAGGCGAAGAAGTGGGCGCGGTCCTCGAACTGGGCGTCGGCACGGCCGACCAGGCGGATATAGGCCTCGTGGACCAGGCCGGTGGCATCCAGGGTATGGCCGTTCTGGTTGCCCAGCTGGCGCCGGGCCATGCTGTGCAGTTCCCGATACAAGGTCGACAGCACGCGGTCGAGGGCGACCCGGTCGCCATCGCGTGCAGCACTCAACCATTGCGTGATTTCGGCGGTATCGCTCATGACTCCCCGATCCCGTCTGCGCGGGCTGATGCAAGCATCATAGCTCGTACGTGACGTCTGTCACGCCTGAAATAGTGATTCGACGCCCGATTGGGTCACTTCTGGCAGTGGCTGCACCAGGCCGTGGCCCGGTTTCCGAGCCGGCTGCCCTTCAGGGGCCGTCCGCAGCGCTTGCAGGCCTGGTCCTCGCGCCCGTAGACGAACAGCTCCTGTTCGAAATACCCGGGCACCCCGTCGGGGCTGATGAAGTCGCGCAGGGTCGTCCCCCCGCGTTGGATGGCGTGGGCGAGGATGGCGCGGACGGCCTGGGCCAGGGCGCCGTACCGGTCCCTGGAGACCCGGCCGGCCTGGCGGGCCGGGGCGATGCCGGCCTGGAACAGGCTTTCGGCCACATAGATGTTGCCGACGCCGACCACGATCGACTGGTCCATCAGGAAGGTCTTGATGCTGGCGCTGCGGCCGCGGCTGCGATCAAACAGGTAGTCGCCGCTGAAATCGTCCGACAGCGGCTCGGGCCCCAGGTTGCGCAGCAGCTCGTGGGTGCTGCCTGCCGGTTGCCACAACAGGCAGCCGAATCGGCGCGGGTCGTTGAAGCGCAGCACCTTGCCCGAGTCGAGCGCAACGTCCACGTGGTCGTGCGCAGTGACGGGTGTGTGCGCGGGAAGGACGCGCAGGCTGCCTGACATGCCCAGGTGCAACAGGGCGCTGCCGGGCGCGGTGTCCACCAGCAGGTATTTCGCGCGGCGGCGCAAGCCAAGAATTTCCTGGCCGGGAAGAAGCGATGAAATCTCGGCGGGAATGGGCCAGCGCAAATCCGGCCGGCGCAACGTGACCCCCGTCACGCGGCGACCTTGCAAATGGGGCGCCAGGCCCCGTCGGGTGGTTTCTACTTCAGGAAGTTCGGGCACACGCTCAGCTTACCGAAAACCAGGCCGCCGCTTGCATTGCCATGTGCCGGCTCCATAATGTTTTCAACGGTGCGCTGCGCGCCGTGTCTTTTATCGGCTGTCCGTTGCGGCGGCCCTCCTGGAGTCAACGATGCCCCCCGATTTGATCGACTGGTTGCTGGCCGGACTGAGCCAGGCCAGCGTTTGGCAGATGGTCCTGTACTTCCTGGTCGCCAGCCAGATAACGATGATGACCAGCACCATCTACCTGCATCGCAGCGCGACCCATCGCGGCGTGGACCTGCATCCGGTGGTCAGCCATTTCTTCCGCTTCTGGTCGTGGCTGACGACGGCCATGGTGACCAAGGAATGGGTGGCCGTGCATCGCAAGCACCACGCGCGTTGCGAAACGCCCGACGACCCGCACAGCCCGCGCTTCGCCGGCATCAACACCGTGTTGTGGCGCGGCCTGGAGCTTTACCAGAAGGCGGCGCTGGACAAGGACATGCTGGAAAAATACGGCAAGGGCACGCCCGACGACTGGATCGAGCGCAACCTGTACACGCGTTTTTCCACGGCCGGCGTGGTTATCCTGTTGTTCGCGAGCCTGGCCCTGTTTGGCCTGCCCGGCATCGCCATCTGGGCCTTGCAGATGGCATTGATGCCGTTCTGCGCGGCCGGCGTCATCAATGGCCTGGGCCATTGGTGGGGCTACCGCAACTTCGACACCGACGACACCGCCACCAACCTCACCCCGTGGGCGTTGCTCATCGGCGGCGAAGAATTGCACAACAACCACCACGCCTTCCCGAGCTCGGCCAAGTTCGCCCTGCGCAGGTTTGAAGTGGACATCGGCTGGACGGTGGTGTGGACGCTGCAGAAACTCGGCCTGGCGAAAGTATTGCGCGTGGCGCCGAAGCTGGACGTGCGTCCGAACATCTCCGTGCCCGACGCCGACACACTGCACGCGATGATGGTGCACCGCTGGCAGGTGGCAACCGATTATTTCAAGACCGTGCTCAAGCCGCAGATCAAGCTCGACGCCGGCGAACTGCCGCGTCGCATCCGCCGCGCCTTCCGCAGCGAAGGCCGCTGGCTGGATGCCGCGCACCGCGAGCGCCTGCACGCCTTCGTGGCATCGCGTCCGCAACTGGCCACGCTGGTGGAATACCGGCAACGCCTGCTCGCCATCTACGAGATGAAATCGGCAGTGGCTGAGGTGAAGATGGAAGCGTTGCGCGCCTGGTGCCATGAGGCCGAAGCGTCCGGTATCCAGGCACTGCAGGAATTCTCCGCGCGCTTGAAGGGCTATGCGTTGGTGCCTCACCGCTGATTGAGTTGGTCAGGAGACCGCCATGAGTTCCAGCATCCATCCCGTGCATGAGGATTTCGAAGCAGGCGCGCGCTTGCGCAAGGATGACTACCACGACCTGTATGCGCGATCGATCGCCGACCCGTCGGCGTTCTGGGGCGTGGTGGGACAAAGACTAGACTGGTCGCGCCCCTACGGGAAAGTGAAGGACGTGAGTTTCCATGCGGCCGACTTCCGCATTCACTGGTATGCCGACGGCCAGCTCAACGCCGCCGTCAATTGCCTGGATCGCCACCTCGCGACGCGCGCCGACAAGACCGCCATCATCTGGGAATCGGACGATCCGGCGGTGCCGTCGCAGCACATCACCTATCGGCAACTGCATGCGCGCGTCTGCCAGTTGGCCAACGCGCTGACCAACCTGGGCGTGGTGAAGGGCGACCGCATCACGATTTATTTGCCGATGATTCCCGAGGCTGCGGTGGCAATGCTCGCCTGCGCGCGCATCGGCGCGGTGCACTCGGTGGTGTTTGGTGGTTTTTCGCCCGACTCCATCGCCGGACGCATCTCCGATTGCGACAGCAAGCTGGTGATCACCGCCGACGAAGGCGTGCGCGGCGGCAAGCACATCCCCTTGAAGGCGAATGTCGACGAGGCCTTGAAGCGCCCCGGCACGAATTCCGTCGAGACGGTGCTGGTGGTGCGCCACACCGGCGGCGTGGTGCCGATGCAGATGCCGCGCGATCGCTGGTACGACGCAGTGGTGGATTCGCAACCGCCGACGCACGCGGCGCAGCCGATGGGTGCGGAGGATCCGCTGTTCATCCTGTACACGTCGGGCAGCACCGGCAAACCGAAGGGCGTGTTGCACACCACCGGCGGTTACCTGGTGTGGGCCAGCTACACGCACGAATGCGTGTTCGACCTGCGCGAGGACGATGTGTTCTGGTGCACCGCCGACGTCGGCTGGGTGACCGGGCACAGTTATCTTGTTTACGGACCGCTGGCCAATGGCGCGACCGTGCTGATGTTCGAAGGCATCCCGACCTATCCCGACCCCAGCCGCTTCTGGCAGGTGATAGACAAGCACAAGGTCACTATTTTCTACACCGCGCCCACGGCGATCCGCGCGCTGATGCGCGAAGGCGATGCACCGGTGCTGTCGACGTCGCGCGCGTCCCTGCGCTTGTTGGGCACGGTCGGTGAGCCGATCAATCCCGAAGCCTGGGAGTGGTACTACCGCGTAGTCGGCGAGAGCCGTTGCCCGGTGGTGGATACCTGGTGGCAGACCGAAACCGGCGGCATCATGATCTCGCCGCTGCCGGGTGCCATCGACCTGAAACCCGGTTCGGCAACGCTGCCCTTCTTTGGCGTGCAGCCAGCCCTGGTGGATGCAAATGGCGTGGTGCTCGAGGGCGCCACCGAAGGCAACCTGGTATTGCTCGACTCCTGGCCTGGCCAGGCGCGCACGCTGTATGGCGACCAGCAACGTTTCATCGAGGCCTACTTCAAGGCGTATCCGGGTTGTTACTTCACCGGTGATGGTTGCCGCCGCGACGAGGACGGTTATTACTGGATCACCGGCCGCGTGGACGACGTGATCAACGTGTCGGGCCACCGCATGGGCACGGCCGAAGTGGAAAGCGCCTTGGTGTCGCACCCGGATGTCGCCGAAGCCGCCGTGGTTGGCGCGCCGCATGACATCAAGGGCCAGGGCATCTATGCCTACGTCACCTTGAATTCCGGCGTCGAACCGACCGACGACTTGCGCAAGCAGTTGATCGCGCATGTGCGCCACGAGATCGGGCCGATCGCCGCGCCGGACTGGTTGCAGTGGGCGCCGGGCCTGCCCAAGACGCGGTCGGGCAAGATCATGCGCCGCATCCTGCGCAAGATCGCCGAGAACGCGCCCGAACAATTGGGCGACACGTCCACGCTGGCAGACCCCGCGGTCGTGGATTCGCTGGTGCGCGAGCGACTGGCGCGCTGAGCGACGCGGCAACCGGCCTGGTGCCGCTGGCTGCAGGGCGTTGTCAGCGATGGCGTGCACAGGGCATCCTCGTCACATGGATGTCCTAGCTGCCCAAGCCCTTGGATTCGCCGGCGCCCTCGGCGTCGGATTGCTGATCGGTGTCGAGCGCGAGCGCGCGAAGGGCACCGGGCCGATGCGTGACGTGGCCGGCGTGCGCACCTTCATGCTGTGTTCGCTGATCGGCGCGCTGTCGCACTGGCTGGGGCCGTTCGGCATCGTCGGAGGCGCCATCGCCGTGGCCGCGCTTGCGTTGGCAGGCTACCGGCGAACGCGGATTACCGACCCGGGCCTGACCACCGAGTTCGCGATGATCGCGACTTTCCTGCTGGGCGTGATGGCGATGCGCTCGCCGGCGATGGCCGCAGGCCTGGCGGTGATCGTGGCCCTGCTGCTGGCGGTGAAGAACAGCATGCACAAGTTCATCCGCGAAGGACTGACCGTGCAGGAGCTGGAAGACATCCTGCTGCTGCTGGCCTGCGCGTTCGTGGTGCTGCCGCTGCTGCCTTCCAAACCGATCGACCCCTGGGGCGCACTGGATCCGCATCGGCTGTGGACGCTGGTGGTGGCGGTGATGACGGTGAGCAGTGCCGGCTACGTGGCGCTGCGCACGCTCGGGCCGCGTCTGGGCCTGGCGCTGGCGGGGCTGGTCGGCGGCTTCGTGTCGAGCACGGCCACCATCGCCGCCCTCGGGGCGCGCGCGCGGGCGACGCCGCAGCTGGCCGGTTCGCTGGCCAGCGCCGCACTGGTGTCGAACGTGGGCACGGTTATCCAGCTTGCCATCGTGCTCGCGACCTTGTCGCCGTCGCTGCTGGCCATGGCCGCGTGGCCGTTGGTGGCGGCGGGCGTCGCCGCCTTCGTGGCTGCCGCCTTCGCCAGCTTCCATGCCGATGCCGCCGAGGTGGACGCTCGCCAACTGGCCGGCCCCCGCGCCCTGCAACCCAGGCAAGCCCTGGTCTTCGTCGCCGTGCTGGCGGTGATCTTCCTGCTGGCCGCCGTAGCCCGCGACCAGCTGGGTGACGCCAGTCTGCCTTGGGTGCTGGCGCTGTCTGGACTGGCCGACGTGCACGCGGCATCCGCATCCGCCGCGCAACTGGCGGCCGCGGGACTGGTGGACGATCGGCTGGCGCTGATATCCATCTGCGCGGCGCTCGCGACCAATTCGGCGATGAAATGCGTGGTGGCCGTCGCCCAGGGCGGCAAGGCCTATGCGCTGCGCGTGTTGCCGGGCATCACCGCGATGGTGCTGGCCTTCCTCGGCGTGGTCTTCCTCGCCTGAGCGCACGATGCCGTGGAGACTCGGCGCGGAACAAGGTCGCCAAAAAACAAAAGGCCCCGCGAGGGGCCTTTGTTTTTCCAGACCAGCAAGCCAGGCTTACTTGATCTTGGCTTCCTTGTACGCGACGTGCTTGCGCACGACGGGATCGTACTTCAGGAATTCGAACTTGTTCGGCGTGGTCTTCTTGTTCTTGTCGGTCGTGTAGAAGTGACCGGTACCGGCCGTGGAGATCAGGCGGATCTTGTCGCGCTTGGATGACATGTCAGTTCTCCTTAGACCTTGTCGCCGCGGTGGCGGATTTCTGCGAGCACCACGTCGATACCCACCTTGTCGATGGTACGCAGGCCATGGGACGAAACGCGCAACTTGACCCAGCGGTTTTCGCTGGCGACCCAGAAGCGACGCTCGTGGATGTTGGGGTGGAACTTGCGGCGGGTGGCATTGTTGGCGTGCGAGACGTTGTTACCGCTCTGCACGCTCTTGCCGGTGACCTGACAAATGCGGCTCATGACGTACCTCGATATCGGTGGCTCCGCCCATGGCCCGGGCGAAATCGGCCTCCCTGCGACGGCCTTGGGGCCTGAGAAACATGCAGCGAGCCGGTGAGTATCCCCTAAAACTCCTTCATTTTCAATCTTCTGGGGTTCCGCGCTTCGAGGCTGAACGTCACCGCGGGTGGGGTCCGCCCTGGTCGACTCGGCGTAGCCGCTCCTGCGGACTCAGAGTCGACCGGCCGGCCATCCATGGCCGGCCTCCTGTGCGAACCCCACCCGCGGTCACGTTCAGCCTCGCCCCACGACTAACGCGCGAAGTCGAAAGTCAGGGGCCAGGGCGAAGTCAGGAACAAGCCAAGGAGACGCCAGATGCTCGCCCTGCCGCTAGCTCGATCGCCGCTGTGGCAACGCTTTTGCCCTACCCAGCTCCAAAATCGCGTCGGCGCTTTCCCATAAAAAGTGTCGAACCCCCGCGCGATGCTGAAGGGCGACGGGGAGGGGAGTCGCACAGGAGGTCGGCCATGGATGGCCGACCGGTCGACCCTGAGTCCGCATGGAGCGGCTACGCCGGGGCGACCAGGGCGGCTCCCCTTCCCGGCGACATTCAGCATCGCAACGCGGAATGCCCTGCTCTAGTGGGAAGCGCGATCCCGGTGCCAGCCGCGATGTTTGATGTCGAGGTAAAGGCTGTAAACGGCGGTAAAGCTGGGGAAGAGGTTCTGCAGGACGCCGACCGCGTCCTGCTTGGCCGAGAAGATGAAGTAGCTGAGCGTCATCAGGCTGCCGACGATGCTCATGTACCAGAACGCGCGCGGGATGACCGGCTTGCCGTGGCGGCGCGAGGCGATGAACTGGACCAGCCAGCGGCCGCCGAACATCAGGGCACCGGTCAGGCCGATCAGTTTCCAGGGCGTGATGTGGATGCCGAAACCGCTCATCCATACGATTTGTTCATTCATGGCCGCGTGGCCTCGCGCACCGCGGTGCGCTTGCTGCGCTTGATCAGCCAGCCCACGCCGCGCAGGTCGGCAAGGCCGACCCAGGCGCGCTGCAGGTTGTTGTACTTGGACACGCCGGTGGAACGCTCGCGATGATTCACCGGCACGCTGACGCAGTTCCATCCGGCGCGCTTGAACAAGGCCGGCAGGTAGCGGTGCATGTGGTCGAAGTAGGGCAGGTCGAGGAAGGCGTCGCGCTCGAACAGCTTGATGCCGCAGCCGGTGTCCGGGGTTTCGTCGCGCAGGAGGCGCGAGCGGATGGCGTTGGCGAATTTCGAGGCCCAGCGCTTGCTGCCGGTGTCGCGGCGATTCACGCGCCAGCCGGCAAACAGTTTCAGCGAGGCATCCGAGCTGGCGCGCACGTCGAGCAGTTTGGGGATGTCGGCCGGGTCGTTCTGGCCGTCGCCGTCGAGCGTGGCGATCCAGGCGCCGCGCGCGGCTTTCACGCCGGTGCGGATGGCGGTGCTCTGGCCGCTTTGCGTCACGTGGCCGAGTACGCGCAGCTCCGGCGTGGTCTGCATCAGTTGCTGCAGCATCGCGAAGCTGTCGTCCTTCGAATAATCGTCGACATAGACGATTTCGAAGGGGATCCGGCCGCGCAGGGCGGCGACGATTTCGCCGACCAGCGGGCCGACGTTGTCGCGTTCGTTGAACACCGGTACGACCACCGACAGTTCGGGCGCGCTCGGGTCCGTCATGCCGCTGCCTTGGATTTGCCTGGGAAGTGCATCGATGCCCTGTCCTTATTCGGCGCGACCGCGGATTTTTTCCAGGATGCCTTCCAGGGCGTCCAGGCCGTGGTACTGGATGACCAGCTTGCCGCGTCCGCCGCGGCCATGCTGCACGTCCACTTTGGCATTCAATCGATCGGAAAGTTCACGTTCCAGCGCCACGATGTCGGCGTCGGCCTTCTTCACCGGCTTGGCGTCCTTGCGCGTGGGCAGCTTGCCCTGCGCCAGTTGCTGGGCGCGGCGTTCGACCTCGCGCACCGACAGGCCCTGTTCGGCTGCTTCCTTCGCCAATGAAATCGCCGCGGGCGCCGCCAGCGTGAGCAGGGCGCGTGCGTGGCCCATTTCAAGCTGACGGGCTTCGAGCAGGGCGCGGATTTCTTCCGGCAGCTCAAGCAGGCGCAGCAGGTTGGACACGGCGGCGCGCGAACGGCCGACCGCTTCTGCCGCGTTCTGGTGGGTGAGGGAGAATTCGTCGATGAGGCGGCTCAGTGCGACCGCTTCTTCCAGCGGATTGAGGTCCTCGCGCTGGATGTTCTCGATCAGCGCCATGGCGATGACGGAACGGTCGTCCACGTCGCGCAGCACGACGGGAACATCGGCCAGGCCGGCCTGCTTGGCCGCGCGCCAGCGGCGTTCGCCGGCAATGATCTCGTACTTGTTGCGGCCCACTTCGCGCGCGACGATCGGCTGGATCACGCCCTGCGCCTTGATCGACTCGGCCAGCTCGGTCAGGCGCGCGGGATCCATGCCGGTGCGTGGCTGGTACTTGCCCGCGTGCAGCAGGTCGATGGCGATCCGGCGCAGGCCTTCACCGGCCAGCTCCGCCTCGGTGGCCTGGGTCGGGCTCGGGCTGCGATTGCCGCCGCCGAGCAGGGCTTCCAGGCCGCGGCCGAGGCCGGTCTTCTTGGTCGCCATCAGGCGGGTTCCTTCTTGGTGTCTTGCTTGCTGTCTTGCTTGCCGTCCTTCTCCCGCCGGACGATTTCGCCGGCCAGGCCCAGGTAGGCGATGCCGCCGCGGGACGACTTGTCGTAGCCGACGATGCTCTGGCCATGGCTGGGCGCCTCGGCCAGGCGCACGTTGCGCGGAATGATCGAGCGGAAGACGATGTCGCCGAAATGGCGCGTCAGTTCGCCTGAAACCGCATTGGCCAGGTTGTTGCGCACGTCGAACATGGTGCGCACCACGCCGAAGATCTCGAGTTTCGGATTCAGCTTGAGCTTGAGCGCATCGATGGTGTTGATCAGCGAGCTGAGTCCTTCCAGCGCGTAGTACTCGCATTGCATCGGCACCAGCACGCCGTCGGCGGCGGCCAGCGCATTCAGCGTCAGCAGCGACAGCGAAGGCGGGCAGTCGATCAGCACGTAGTGGTAGCGGTCGCCCAGCGCGGCCAGCGCGGTCTTCAGGCGGGTATCGCGCGCGGGCTGGTCCATCAGCTGGAATTCCGCGGCGGTCAGGTCGATGTTGCCGGGCAGCAGGTCGTAGCCTTCGGCCGTGGTGACGATGGCATCGGTCGCGCTGCATTCGCCCAGCAGTACTTCGGTGATGGAATTTTCGAGTTCGCGTTTGTCGACGCCCGAACCCATCGTTGCATTGCCTTGCGGGTCGATATCCACCAGCAGGACCTTGCGAGCCGATTGCGCGAGTGCCGCCGCCAGGTTGACCGCAGTGGTCGTCTTGCCGACGCCACCTTTCTGATTGGCGATTGCGATGATGCGGGTCATGCATTCAATCCTGTACTGGCCGGCGTCGAACGAATACGTCGCAGGCAACAGGCTGGCTGTCGCGCTGGATGCATCCGGGGCGTCCCCACGCGGGACCGGGTTGGCAATTATGCCGGTTCGGTCGGGCTACGCGTTATTTCAACCAGATGTCGCTCGCCAAGCAGGCCCGGCACCTGCAAGGGATGCACGGCGGCGACGGTCCAACCGGCCGGCAATTCGGCCAATTCGTCGTCTGCGGGCTGGCCCTTCATGGCCAGCAGGCGCCCGCGTGGCGCGAGCAGGTGGCCGCCCACCGCGATGATGCCGGCAAGGCGATCGAGCGCCCGGGCCGTGACCACGTCGAAGGCGCCAGGCTCGTCCACGGCTTCGGCCCGCGATTCGAGGACGCGCGCATTGGTGAGGCCCAGGCTGCGCACGGCCTCGCGCAGGAAGCGTGCCTTCTTGCCATTGCTCTCCACCAGGCTGACCTGCAGCGCGGGACGCGCGATGGCCAGTGGAATGCCGGGCAGGCCCGCGCCGGTGCCCAGGTCGGCCAGCCGGCCGCCTTCCACGAAGCGCGCCATGGCCAGGGAATCGAGCAGGTGCTTCACCAGCATCTCGCGCGGATCACGAATGGCGGTGAGGTTGTAGGTCTTGTTCCAGCGCTCGAGCAACGCGAGGTAATCGAGCAGCCGCGGCGCGAGCAACGGGTCGAGGTCGAGTTGGGCGAGGCCGGCTTCGAGTTCAGGCGTGAGGTGGGCGAGCGGATTCATCCGCCCATTGTCCACTGTCGGGCGAGCCGACGCGCGGCGGGCAGGCGCGCAGCTAGCCGACGTGCAGCGAGCAGCGGATGACGCGCAGGCCCATGCTGCCGACGCGGCGATTGAGTTCGGTCTTCAGCTGGTCGGGCGATTGCCCGGTTTCGGCCATGGCCTCGCGGGCCTGGGATGCGACCCAGTCGTCCACGCGGTCCAGGGTTTCACCGGCTTTTTCCGGTTCCACGATCTGGTAGTAGAACTCGGCCTGGCGGCTGTTGTCGGCGCCGCTGACATGCAGGTGGTGGTTGATGAGGTCGACTTCCAGGCCGGCACGGTCGATGCCCGGGGCCACCCAGTGCCAGCCCGGGGCCAGCGTGCGGCGATAGCGGCCGAAACGCCGGATCGTCATCACCCGCTGCGCGGGAACCCGGCGCAATCCCAGGGCGACAACGGCGAGCGGCAGGGCCGCGGCGATTAACAGGAAGTCGTTCATAATTCGTGTCGAAACAACTCGTTACAGATCATTTATCACCCTTGTCCTCATTAACGTGAGTGCCGCCACATTTCGGACAAGGAAGTTAAAAAAAAGTTGCAGAAGGGTGAAGCAAGTCACTCGCGGCTATGCTGAACGCCCCATCCCGCGACGGACTTTCGATGACCGACGTACTGCTGACTGGTGCTGCGGGCTTCCTGGGCCAACATGTCGCCCGCGAATTGCTGGCGGCTGGTGCCCGGGTGCGGGCCCTGTCGCGCCGTGAGGAAACCGACCGGGTACTGGCGGCGCTCGGCGCCACGCCGGTTCGCGGCGACGTGAACGATCCCGAATCCCTGCGCCGCGCCCTGGCCGGCGTGCAGTGCGTCTTCCACACCGCCGCCGACACCAACACCTGGCGACCCAACAACGACGCGCAGACACGCACCAATGTCGGCGGCGCGCAAAACCTGGTGGCCGCGGCGCGCGAGGCAGGCGTGTCGGGATTCGTGCACACCTCCAGCGTGTCGGCCTATTCGCACCTGGTGCACGGCACGCTGCGCGAGGATGTGCCGCAGCGCGGTGGCGACAGCTGGATCAATTACGAGCGGACCAAATTCCTCGCCGAAAAAGTCGTGCGCGAATCCGGCCTGCCTTTCATCATTTCGCAGCCGGCGCACATCCTGGGCCCGGGCGACACCCGCAACTGGTCGCGGCTGATCCGGCTGGTGGACCAGGGCAAGCTGCCCGGCGTTCCGCCCGGCGTGGGCGCCTTCGCCGACGTGCGTGAAATCGCCAAGGCGCAGGTGCGGGCCTGGCAACTTCAACGCTATGGCGAGTCCTACCTGATGGGCGGCGAGCAGGCGAGCTTCCTGGAGCTGATCACGCGGGTGGGCGCGATGCTGGACAGGAAGACGCCGCGTCGCGCGACGCCGGCCTTCGCGCTGCGTGCCTACGCGCAGGTCCTTTACGGCGTGTCCCTGCTGACCCGGCGCATGCCCGAGGTCACGCCCGAAGGCGCGGTGTTCACCTGCAAGGAACTGTGGGTGGACTCATCCAAGGCGATCGCGGAACTGGGCTATCGCCAGACGCCGCTCGACAGCCTGCTGGCCGACACCATTGCCTGGATGCGCGAAGAAAAGATGGTCGGCTGACGTCAGCGCGACGCGTCCAGTATCGGCTGGCGCTCCATCACCTCTATCATCGAGGTGGGCCTGGAAAACAGGTAGCCCTGCCCCAGCGTAAGCCCCAGCAGTCGAAGTTGCTGGCGTTGCTCCTCGGTTTCGATGCCTTCGGCAATCACTTCCAGGCCCAGCGAATCGGCCATCAGGCGGATCGCGCGGACAATGGCCGTGCTGCCGCCGCTTTCACCCAGTTGCAGGGCGGACACGAAGCTGCGGTCGATCTTCAGGCCCTGCAGGGGAAACCGGTGCAGGTAGGACAGCGACGAAAATCCGGTGCCGAAATCGTCCAGCAAGGTCTGCACGCCGGCAGCGCGCAGCTGGGTGAGGCACAGCAACACCTGGTCGGGATTTTCCAGCAACGCACCTTCGGTTACTTCCAGGCGCAACAGGCCTGGCCGGACCTCATGGCTGGCGAGCAATGCGAGCAGGCGCTCGCTGAAGGCGTGTGCGCGCAGGTGGCGCGGCGACACGTTGATGCTGACGTAGGCGCCGCGCGCGCCCAGGGCGCGGATGTCGCAACACACGTGGTCGTAGATCTGCCAGTCGATCTGCGACAAGGTGCCGGTTTCTTCGGCGGTCTCCAGGAACAAGGCGGGCTCGACGCAGCCGCGTTCCGGATTCAGCCAGCGCATCAGCGCTTCGTAGCCGACCACTTCGCCATCGGACAGGCGGACGATCGGCTGGTAGTAGGGTTCGAACTCGGCCCGTTGCACGGCGCGGCGCAAGTCGCCTTCCAGTTCCAGCTGGCGTAGCGCGTCCTCGTGCAGGCCTTGGTCGAACAACGCGAAGCGCTGGCGACCGGCGGCCTTGGCGCGATACATCGCCACGTCTGCGTCGCGCAGCAGTTCTTCGGGGTTGCGGTAGCGCTCGTGCGAGAAGGCGATGCCGATGCTGGCCGAGGTGTAGAGCTCCTTGCCGGCGATGCGCATCGATTCCGACAGCCGGCTGATGACACGCTCGGCGACCAGCACGGCGTCGGCGGGTTCGTGCACATGGTCGAGCACGATGGCGAATTCATCGCCGCCCAGGCGCGCGACGATGTCGGGTTCACGGATGCATTCGCCGATGCGCGCGGCGGCTTCCTTCAACAACTCGTCGCCGACCAGGTGGCCGACCGAGTCGTTGACGATCTTGAATCGGTCGAGGTCCAGGAACAGCACGGCGAAGGCCTGCGTGTGGTCCTGGCGGAAACGGGCGAGCGAGCGCATCAGCGTTATCAGCAGCTGGCTGCGGTTGGGCAGGCCGGTCAACGCATCGTGCAAGGCCTCGTGCTTGAGCTTGTCCTCGACGCTTTCGCGCACGGAAATCTGCGCGCGCAGCTCGCGGTTGGTGTCGGCCAGTTCGCTGGTGCGGTGCTCGACCCGCTGCTCGAGTTCGGCGTAGGCCTGGCGCAGCGTCTCGTCGGCCTGGCGACGATGCAGCGCGTTGGCGATGTGGAAGGAGACGAAGCTGAGCAGTTCTTCGTCGCGCGGCGTGTACAGGTAGTCGGGCGTGTAACTTTGCACCGTGATCAGGCCGCGCGCGCGGTTGCCGACCATCAGCGGCACGCCCAGCCAGCACACCGACTTGGTGCCCAGTGAAACCACCTCGCCGATGGCTTCCAGCGATTCGACGCCCGAGCGGTCGATCAGCAGCGGCTGCGCGGTGCGCAGGACGTATTCGCTGAGGCCGCGGCCGAGCTTGCGGCGCGGGTTGCGGCGGTCGCGTTCGTCGATGGAATAGGGGAATTCGAGTTCCTGGTCGTCGCCGGTCAGCAGCGCGATGTAGAAATTGCGCGCGTCCAGCAGTTCGCCGACGATCTCGTGCACCGAGGCATAGAACGCCTCCATGGTGTCGCTGGCCACCGACAATTCGGCGATGCGGTACAGGGCGCGCTGCAGTTGTTCGCTGCGTTCGCGTTCGCGGATTTCATTGCGAAGCTCGGCCGTGCGCGCCTCGACGCGGCGCTCGAGTTCTTCCTGCGCCTCGCGACGCGACAGGGCGCTGAGGATGTGCTGCGCCACATAGCCAAGCAAGGCCTGGTCGGATTCGTTGTAGCGCACGGCCGGGTCATAGCTTTGCACCACCACCGCGCCGCGAACGACGCCGTCCTCGAGGATCGGCACGCCCAGCCAGTCTTCGCTGTCCGGGCCCAGGCCCTCGTCCATCGGCGCATTGAGCACCGAGCGCAGGCTGCGTGACGGGCCGCGCACCGGCTTGCCGTGGCGCAGCAGGTGCAGGGTGAGGCTGTTGCCCATCTCCAGCGGCGAAAGCTCCTCCTCGGGATCGGGCACTTCAAGATCGTGGCTGTCGGCGAAGTACAGGAAGCGGATCGCCTGCCGGTTGGGATCGAAACGCACGATGTAGAAATTTTCCGCGTACATCAGGCTGCCGACGATCTGGTGCAGGCCATGCAAGACCTCGGCGGTGGTCTGGTCGGAACTGGCGATGTCGCTGATGGCGAACAGGGCGCGCTGGAGGCGCTCGGCATTGGCGAGGCGTTCTACGTCGACCTGCAGTCGCTGGGTGTACAGCAGCGACTGGCAGCGGATGGACAACGACGCCACCTGGTCCTTCCAGTCCGAATGCAAGCCGTCGCCTGGAATCCGCGCCGACAAGGCCACCCACAGGCCGGTGTTCTGCGCGAGCACATGCAGCAGCTGCATCGAGCCTGTCGCCGGGTCCAGGACTTCCGCGCGGCCGCCCTGGCGACGCGCGGCTTCCAGCAGTTCGAGTTCGCGCGCCGTGGGCGGAGAGTCGTTGGAGGTGTGGTAGTCGCCCGGATCGCCCGGTGCGTGGTTCCAGATCAGGCGCAGGTCGCGCAGGCCCGTCCGGCGCAGGTGCGCGTCCGCGACGAACGCGAGCGTGGAGATGTCCTGCGCGCCCAGAAGGGCGTGCATGAACGACTCCGGCGCTTGGACGAACGTTCGGTTTCGCGGGCTAGGCATGTCGGCTTTCAAGAAATCCCCGGTTCAGGATATAGCTACGGCGTCCATAGCGCCCGTCCGGCCATCATTGCCCGGGTAATGGGGTGGGCAGGGTGTGAAAGCACCTGTCCGGCATCTCCCTCTTCGACCACGCAACCCTGGTCCATCACGACTACCCGGTCGGCCAGGGCACGGGCGGCCGACATGTCGTGGGTGATGAAGAGCAATGCCAGCCCGTGCTTTCGCTTCAGGCCCGCAAGCAGGGCCAGGATGTCGGCGCGGTGGCGCGCATCCAGCGCCGAAACGGCCTCGTCGCAGACCAGCAGGCCGGGCCTTCGGACCAGGGCGCGGGCGATGGCGATGCGCTGGCGTTGTCCGCCGGAGAACTGGTGTGGATAGCGGTCGACCAGGTCTGGCGACAGGCCGACGTCCCCGAGCGCGGCAATCACCCGCTCGCGACGGGCCGACGGCGACAGGGATTCGTGGATGCGCAGCGGCTCGGCGACGATGTCCAGCACGCGCATGCGGGGGTCGAGGGACGCGAACGGGTCCTGGAAGACGACGCCCAGGCGCCCGCGCAACCGGCGCAAGGTTTCCCGGTTCGCCTGCAGCAGGTCTTCGCCCTCGAACGCGACCCGGCCCTGCACCCCGCGCCGGAACAGGCGCAACAGGGCCCGGCCGAGCGAGCTCTTGCCGCTGCCACTTGCACCCACCAGGGCCAGGCACTCGCCCTGGCGCAACTGCAGGTTGATCCGGTTCACCGCGTCTTGCTTGCTGCGCGGGTAGCGAACCACCAGGTCGGCGACCTCCAGCACGATCTCGCCGGGATCCGAAGCTTCGGGAGGGGGCAGCCGATCGGCAGCCAGCAGTTCCCGGGTGTAGTCCTGGCTGGGCGCGGCGAAGATGCGCTGCGCATCGCCGGCCTCCACCGGCCGCCCGCGCTGCAGGATAAGAAGGTGCCGCGCATGCCGGCCGACCAGGGGCAGGTCGTGGCTGACCAGCAACACGGCGAGCGAACGCTGCGCGCGAAGCCGATCGAGCAGGCCGAGGATCTCGTCGGCCAGCCGCGGGTCCAGCGCCGAGGTGGGCTCGTCGGCCAGCAAGGCCTTCGGATTGCCGGCCAGGGCGAGCGCCAGTCCGACTCGTTGCCGCTGTCCACCCGACAGTTGGTGCGGATAGCGCGCAAGCAGGGCCGACGGGTCGGGCAGCTCGAGTTCGTCGAACAGACGGCGAGCTTGCGCCAGTGCCGCATTGGCATCCAGTCCGCGCAGCACGCGCAGGCTTTCGGTGAGTTGTGATCCGACCCGTCGCAGCGGATGCAGGCTGGCTTGGGGATCCTGCGGCATCCAGGCGATGCCGCGGCCACGCAGGGCTCGATGCGCCGGCGATAAAAGGGGCATGGGCCGGCCTTCGAATTCCACAGAGCCCGTGGCCGCCAGCCCCGGCGGCAGCAATCCCATCAGCGACAGCACGGTCAGGCTTTTGCCGCTGCCCGATTCGCCGATCAGGCCGAGGCAGCCACCGGCGTCGAGTTGGAAGTCGAGCGGGCCAAGCAGTGGCGAGTCCCGCCCGGGCGCGCGGACCTCCAGCCCGCTGACGCGCAGGAGGGAGTTTTTCCCGGTTGCGTCGTCGATCATGGCGCTGCGGTCCGAGCGATCATGCCGCTTCGCTGCGCACGTCGAGCCAGTCACGCAGGCTGTCGCCCAGGAACTGGAAGGACGCCAGCGTTGCGATCAGGAAGCCGGCCGGAAACAGCAAGGTCCAGGGCGCGCTGTCGAGTTCCTGGCTGCCTTCGTACAACAGGGTTCCCCAACTGGCCGACGGTTCATCCACCGACAGGCCCAGGAAACCCAGGAAACTTTCCACCAGGATCGCCTGCGGCAGGATCAGCCCGAGGTACACCAGCGCCAACGGCAACAGGTTCGGCAGCAGGTGCCAGCGCAGCTGTTGGCCGAAGCTGGCGCCCGCTGCCCGCGAAGCGAGCACGAAAGGCGCTTCGCGAAGCCGCCCCGCTTCGGCGCGCATCACTCGCGCCAGGTCTATCCACACGTAGCCGCCGATCGCGGCGAGCAACAGCAACAAGGACCGGCCGAAAAGACTCAGCAACAGGATCACGATCAAAAGGAACGGCAGCGCCGACAGCACGTCCAGCGCGCGCACCATGGCCCGCTCCGCATTGCCGCCGGCCAGGCCCGCGATGGCGCCGTAGCCCAGGCCGATGACCAGCGCGATGATGCTTGCCAGCACGCCGATGCCCAGCGAAAGCCGGCCCCCGGCCAGGGTGCGCGCCAGTACGTCGCGACCGATCGCGTCGGTACCGAACCAATGGCCCGACTGCAGGGACGGTGCCGACGACAGCCAGCCCCAATCGGGCCGATGCGGGTCGAAGCCCAGCAGCCACGGCCCGACCACGCAGGCCAGCGCAAGCACGCCGAGCAGTAGCAGGCAGGCGCGGGCGACGCGCGGTAGCGGGCTGGATGAGGCCATGGCGACATCGTAGCGCGACGGCGGCGTTATCATTGGCGCCAGTACAGGAGTTGACGATGGCCTTTCCGCATACCCGTCCGCGCCGCATGCGCCGCGACGACTTTTCCCGCCGCCTGATGCGCGAGAACCGCCTCGGCAGCGACGACCTCATCCTTCCGGTGTTCATCCACGAACTGAAAGGACGCACCCCGGTCGCATCCATGCCCGGCGTCGATCGCCTGTCCATCGATGAACTGCTGCGGGTCGCCGAGCAGGCCGTGGCCCTGCAGATTCCGGCGCTGACCTTGTTCCCGGTGACCGCCCCGGAGGCGAAGTCGCTCGACGGCGCTGCTGCCTGGGCCAGCGACGGCCTGGCGCAACGGGCGATCCGCGCGCTGAAGCAGAATTTTCCAGAACTGGGCGTCATCACCGACGTGGCGCTGGACCCCTACACCACGCACGGCCAGGACGGATTGATCGACACCAGCGGCTACGTGCTGAACGATGAAACCAATGCCGCGTTGGTACGGCAGGCGGTCTCGCATGCCGAGGCCGGCGCCGACATCGTTGCGCCGAGCGACATGATGGACGGCCGCATCGGCGCGATCCGCGCCGCACTGGAGGCCGGCGGCCACGTGCACACGCGCATCCTTGCCTACTCGGCAAAGTATGCGTCCAGTTTCTACGGGCCGTTCCGCGATGCGGTCGGTTCGGCAGGCAACCTGGGCAAGGGCAACAAGTACACCTACCAGATGGACCCGGCCAACTCCGACGAGGCCCTGCGCGAAGTCGCGCTCGACCTGGAGGAAGGCGCCGACATGGTGATGATCAAGCCGGGCCTGCCTTACCTGGATATCGTGCGACGGGTGAAGGATCGCTTTGGCGCGCCGACCTTCGTCTACCAGGTCAGTGGCGAGTACGCGATGCTCAAGGCGGCCGCCGGCAACGGCTGGCTGGACGAACGCGCCTGCGCGCTGGAGGCCCTGACGTCGATCAAGCGGGCCGGCGCCGACGGCATCCTGACCTATTTCGCACTCGATGCCGCGCGCTGGATTCGCGAATCGCACTGAGTGCCGACCCACCCACGAGGAAGAACCCTATGAGTGAGCAACAATCGCGCTACGCCGTCTTCGGCCATCCGGTAGCCCACTCGCTGTCGCCGCGCATCCACGCCGCGTTCGCCAGGCAGATCGGCTTGTCGTTGCGCTATGACGCCATCGATGTCGAGCCCGCGAACCTGCAGGCGGCCCTTGCTGCGTTCGCAGCCGACGGCGGCCGCGGCGCGAACCTGACCTTGCCGCACAAGCAGTCGGCGTTGGCGCTGTGCGCGGACTTGAGCGACCGCGCGCGCAACGCCGGCGCAGTGAACACCCTGGTGCGCCGCGACGAGACCTGGTTCGGCGACAACACTGACGGCATCGGCCTGGTGCGCGACCTGACCGAACGCAACGCGCTCGATCTGCGCGGACGCCGAACCCTGATGCTGGGTGCAGGCGGTGCCGCGCACGGTGTTGCCCCGGCCTTGCTCGAGGCCGGCATCGGCGACCTGTTCATCGTCAATCGCCATCCGGAAAAAGCCGACGCACTGGCCGACACGCTCGGCCAGCCCGGTCGCGTGCATTCGCGTTACTGGGACGACCTGGCCACGCTGGGCGCTTTCGATTTCATCATCAATGCAACGTCGGCCGGGCGCGGACGGGAAACGATGGAGCTTCCTTTCGGCATCGCCGCGGGACGCACCCTGGCCGTGGACCTGAGCTACGGCGAAGCGGCAATCGGCTTCCTCGCCTGGGCGCGCAGCGCCAACTGCGCGCAGGCCATCGACGGCCTGGGCATGCTGGTGGAGCAGGCGGCGGCCAGTTTCGAAATCTGGCATGGACAACGGCCGGACACGCAGCCCGTGTATGAAGGCCTGCGCGCGCTGGACGTGGTGTTGAGTACCGGCGACTGAGCGCGCGGCAAACAGTGTGCGGACGGCAGCGGGCTAGAGCAGCCCGCCGCGCTTGACCGCGAGATAACGTTCGACCAGCGCGGCCGGCAACTGCGCGCAAGTCACGTCGAGCACCATTACTCCCTGGCTGCGCAGGCTCTGGTGCGCCCGATTGCGATCTTCCAGGTAGCGGGCCAGTGCGCCCGCGCCGATGGCTTGTTCAATCGTTTCCACCGACCCTTCCAATGCCTGGTCCAGCGCCTGCTCGCGCAGGCTGGCCACGCAGACCAGGTGTTGCCGCTGCAGCAGGCGCACGGCGGTCAGCAGGTCCTCGATGTCTTCATCGCGCACGTTGGTCACCAGCATTACCAGCGCGCGTCGCCGCTGCCGTTGCATCAGCAGCGTGGCCGCTTCCAGGTAATCGGTCGCGACGGGCCGCGCCTGCAGGTCGAAGATGGTGTTTAGCAGCGTATCCACCGCGCCCAGGCCGCGTTGCGGCGCCAGCCAGCGCGCATCGCCGCCACTGGCCATCAAGCCGACCGCATCGCCGCGCCTGAGCGCCAGATAGGAAACCACCAGGCTGGCATTGAGCACATGGTCGAAATGCGACAGTGCATCGTCCTTCGCCAGCAGCCGCCGGCCGGTGTCGAGCAGCATTACCACCTGCTGGTTGCGCTCGTGCTGGTAGTCGCGCGAGATCAGCTTGCGCGCGCGCTGGCTGGCCTTCCAGTCGATCTGGCGCAGGCTGTCGCCTACCCGGTATTCGCGCAGCTGGTGGAATTCGGTGCCTTCGCCGCGACTGCGCTGCACGTGCGCGCCGACCACGCGCGACGCCTGTTCGGCGCTGAACAAGGCAAAGCGCGCGAGCGGCGCGAAGTTGGGATAGACGCGCACCGTCTGCTTCAGCGCGACCTGCCGGCGCTGCTGCCACAATCGCAAGGGCGACTTCAGGCGAAGCTGGCAGCCGCTGAATTCGAAACTGCCGCGCTGCGCGGGCGTGAAGCGATAGCTGAAAGTGGCGTCCACGCCGGGCGTCAACTTCAAGGTACGCGGCAGGCCGTGCACCGGCCAGTCGCCCGGCAACAGGTCGTGCACGTCCACCGTTACCGCATGGGCGTCGCTGGCCTCCAGTTGCAGCGTCGCGTCACGTTCTACTCCGACCGGAATCACGCCGGGCAGGACCCGGCGCACGATCGGCGTGGACAAACGCGACAAGGTCCACGCATCGATCAGCGCGACGGCCACCAATGCGCCGCCGGAAATTTGCCAGGCCGATATCGGCAGCCAGCCCATCGCGCAGGCGAAGCCCAGCAGCGACCAGGCCGCCAGACACCAGACCAGGGTGATGCCTGGCCTCATCGGCGTGGCGCTTCCACCTTGGCAAGCAGGGCATCGATGACGGCATCGATGCGCATGCCCTCGATCTGCAGCTCGGGCGCCAGCGTAATGCGATGGCGCAACGCCGGTTTCGCCACGGCGCGGATGTCGTCGGGCGTGACGAAGTCGCGGCCCTGCAGCACCGCATACGCGCGGGCGGCGCGCACCAGCGCGAGGCTGCCGCGCGGTCCGGCGCCAAGACTGATGCCCGGCCACTCACGGGTGGCGCGTGCCAGGCGCACCGCGTAATCGAGCACCACCGGATCCACCGCGACCAACGCAGTGCCCTGCTGCATGGCCGTTATCTGCCGACGGTCGAGCACGCGCTGCACGCGGCTCAGGTCGAAGTCGTGCGCGTTGCGGCCGGTGCTGACATTGCCGACCATGCGCACTTCGTCGTCGTGCTCGGGATAACCCATCAGGATCTTCAGCAGGAAGCGATCGAGCTGCGCTTCGGGCAGGGGATAGGTGCCTTCCTGTTCGACCGGGTTCTGGGTGGCGATGGCCAGGAACGGCGGCGGCAATTCATAACTGCGGCCTTCGATGGTGACCTGTTGTTCCTGCATCACTTCCAGCAGGGCTGCCTGGGTCTTGGCCGGCGCGCGATTGATTTCATCGGCCAGCAGCAGGTTGGTGAACACCGGGCCGCGGCGGATGCGGAAGCTTTCCGACTTCGGGTCGTAAAAGGCATGTCCGCTGATGTCGCTGGGCATCAGGTCGGGCGTGAATTGCACGCGGGCGAAACTGCAATCGAGCGCGGTGGCGAGTGCGCGCACCAGCAAGGTCTTGCCCAGCCCCGGCACGCCTTCCAGCAACACGTGTCCGCCGGCCAGCAGCGCCACCAGGATATGGTCGAGTACTTCGGCCTGGCCGACGAAGGCCTGCGAGACCTGCGCCCGGACCGCATCCACATGTCCGATCAGTTCGTCGCCGGTGATGGGCGCCAGCGGCGCCGGGGTTTCAATGCTCATAGTCGGTTTCTCATTTGCACGAGGGTGGAGATGGATTGCAGGAAATGGTCGGGGCGCTGCATGCCCTGCGGCCGGAGTGCGTGGCGGATGCGTTGGGCGTCGAGGACAAGGCGTTCGGAAAGGGCCATCACCTGCGCTTCGCCGTCGAGCGCGGCGAGCATGGGCTCGCGACGCGCCAGCCGCTGCTTGAACAGGTTCAGCACGGCGGTGTGCAAGGCGATACCGCGACCGCGCCGGAAGGCGAACTCGCCCGCCGCCTGCACGTGTTCGAGCAGGGCGCGGCGATTGGCTGCAGGCATCGGCGACAGCGGGCCGAAACGTTGGCCGCGCATCAGCAACCAGGCAGCCAGCGCCAGCAGCGCGGGAACCAGCACCGGCCAGCCATAAAGCGCCAGCAGACGCCACAGCGAAGGGATATCGGCCGAATAGACCAGGTGGAAGGCGCCCTTGCCCCATCGTGGCGACAGGATATGGAAGGCGATTTCCCGCGACGCGGGCGTGTCGATGTTGTGATTGTCGAGGAAGCGCAGGTCGGACACGGTGACAACGCCCTGGCCGTAAGTGATGCGGGCGAAACGATAACCGCGCCTGGCATCGCCTTCTCCAGGCTGGAAGCCCGGTGCGCTGCTGGTGAAGCGATTGTCGCAGAGCAGGTACTTCTCGCTCGGGCCGTCGGGCTTCAGGGGCTTGGCGCGCGAATCGATCCGGCTGCAGTAGCGGTCCCAGTCATCGCCTTCCACGTAGTCGGGGTCGGGACGGCCGCTCAGGCCAAGCCCTGACGCGAGCGCCCCGGGCGCCTGGCCCACTTCCGGGCCTGGCATCACCAGATGGCCGCCGCCGTGGACCCACGCAAGCAATCGCTTTGCCTGCGTCGGCGTGATCGCTTCGGGCTGAGTGAACAAGACCAACGTGTCGCCCGGCGCGAGCACCAGCGCGGTCGGATTGAGGCTGGGATAGGACGCCGCCGTGATGCCCTGGGTCCTCAAGCCCTGCCGCAATGCGTACAGCGGGTTGTAGGACGCCTCGCCTTTCGCGGGCAGAGAAATCTGCGAGGTGACGGGCTTGAAGAAATACAGGAAAGCGCCCGCGCCGGTCGCGATTGCCACCACTACCAGCAACGCTATCAGCCAGGTCGTCCGGCGATTCATGCGCGCGCCTCGAAGTCGCGTTGCCAGGATTCGAGCAGGGCGTCGAACTGTGCGCTGTCGGGAAATCGCCATGCGTAGGCCGCGGCCTGCCAGGTTCGCACCACGCGCGAAAAGTGCTGCTGCAATTCCGCCGTCGGCAAACGGCGTGCGCGGCGCAGGCACTCGGCCTCGGTGGCGCCGGGCGGAAACGGCGTGCCCAGGCGTTCGGCGACGCGCTCGACGCTGGCGCGGTAAAGCAGCGACAGCGCTTCGCGGCGATGATCGGACTCCCACAGCGCGCGTGCAGCGGTCGGCACGTCGTCGGGCAGTGCCGATGGCGCCTCGATCGTGTGTTCGATGATTTCCGACGGCAGCGCGACGGGGCGAACCCGATCCTGCACCCACGGCAACCAGCGCGGCAGCCGCCACAACACGAAGGCAAGCAGCAGCGCGGCCAGGATCCAGAGACCGTATTCCCAGATGGCGCCGAGCACCATCGCCAGGAAGACCAGCCAGCCTGGTTTGCCGGGCGGCTTGCTGTTATCGGGCTTGGGCTTGTTCTTGAGTTCCCATCGCGTTACTTCCTGCTTCGGCGACAACAGCGGGTCGCGCATGGCCTGGTCGATGGCGCGGTCGAACCGGGGATCGGGTGCTTGCCACGCGGTATCGCCGACATACTGGCGCGGCGTCAGGGGTTGTGCCTTGCTTGCCGTTTCGGTGGCGACGCTGGCGAACGCAGGTGAAGGCGCAATTCCACCGGCCAGTGACAGCACCACCAGCAGCATGGCGGCCAACGAGGCCGCGGCCTGGCGCGCTCGATCGGCGAGCCGGCGGAATGAAAGCTCAACGTCCCAGGCTTCGAGTTGCGTGCGCCGGTTGAGGTACAGGCCGAAGCCCGCGCCCACGTAGAACGGTTCGATGACGCTCATCGCCAGCCAGAGCACGGCGTTGATGCATATCCTGGCCCAGGCCGGCGGATCCTCGACGAACACCTGCCACAGTTCGCGCGCCGACGCGCCCAGGAATTCGGTCGGCACGAACAACAGGCACAGCGTCCACGTGGACAGCACCAGCGCGATCTCGAAACCGATGCAGGCGAAGGTCAGGCCGAAGGCCTGGCCCGCCACCGCACGCTGCAGCACACCGTCGCGCGTGCGACGGCGTGCCCCGGCCAAACCTTCCAGCATGTCCACCGGCAGCAACAGCGCGCGCGCCGGATGCAGGCGCCGCCAGGTCAGCCAGCCAAGCAGTGGCCTGAACGACCACAGTTCACGCGAGCGCAGGGTCTGGCGCGTGCCTGGCACCGTGCCGAACACCGCACAGCCACAGGATGTCGAACCACCAACCGACAAGGTTGAAGGCCACGAAGAATGGCAGCGTGAGCAGGAACCACGGCCGCCAGATGGCGCCGGCATGGCGCCGCACCAGCGCGATGCCGAGATCCATGGCTTCCCACGGGTTGCGTTGACGCAGGGCGATGGAGATCAGGTCAAGCCGCATCGCGGCCCCCGCGCCATAGCCAGTAGATGATGCCCAGCCACAGGGTCGCCCCGAAACCGAACTTCACCACCGACGGCATCCAGCCGATGGACGACCAGTAGGCTTCGATGAAGGCGGCCAGCACCAGCAGCGCGAAGATGCCCAGCGCCAGTTGCGCGCCATCGCGGCCCGCTTCCACCAATGCGCGCCGCCGCGACAGCAGGCCCGGCGCGATCAGGGCCCAGCCGATGCGCAGCCCGGCGGCGCCGGCCAATACGATGGAGCTCAATTCCGGCCCCGAGTGCCCGGCGACGAAGCGCCAGAACGGGCCGCCGTAGCCGATGGCCTGCAGGTGGCCGGCGACGGTGCCGATCATCACGCCGTTCATCACCAGCACGAAGATGGAGCCGATGCCGAAAATCAGTCCGCTGGCGAACGTGCGGAAGGCGATGCCGACATTGTTGAAGACGTAGTAGCCGAACATCTGCAGGTTGGTGCCGCTTTCGCGACCCAGCGCGGTTTCGCGCGCGGCAGGGTCGTACATGCGCTCGAACTTGCCGATCTCGGCTTGCGGATAGACCGAGTGCACGAGCTCGGGCATGGTCTGCAGCAACACGATCATCGTCACCAGCGGCACGAAGAACAGCAGCGTGGACAACGCCACGTAGTTGCGATGGCGGCGCACCAGGCGCGGAAAGTCGCGGTTGAAGAAATCCAGGATGCGGCGCAGGCGCAGGCTCGGCGGCCGGTACAGGACATCATGGCCGCGCTGCATCAGTTGTTCGAGGCGATCCAGGACCACGGTGCTGTAGCCGCGCCGTTGCGCGATGGACAGGTGCTGGCAGGCGCGGCGGTAACGCGCGGCGAATTCGATGTCGTCCAGCTCGACCTTGTCGGCGTCCTTGCGCTTGCTTGCGCGCGCCTGCGAACGCGAGTCGAGCCATTGTTCCAGCACTTGCCACTCGGCCTGGTAGCGGGCGACGAACGCGTCCTGCCTCATCGGCGGCCCAGCAGGTAGTTGGCCAGGCCCAGCACTTGCTGGACGCCGCGCTCACCGCGCGACCCGGTTACCGGTTCCAGCAGGCTCGCCAACTCCTGCTGTCGCTCGGGCGTCATCTGCGCCATGCGTTCGGAAAACGCCACGATCGCGCGTTGTTCGTCCTGATGCAGGGGCAGGGGCGCGGCCACCGGTGGCGCAGGCGGCGCCGGTGATCGCGCGGCGTTGCGTTCGGCATGCACCACCAGCGTGCCGGCGGCGTGGTCGCCGAGTCGGCGGCCGGCCGGATCGAGCAGGCCGCTGACCAGGCCGAAGCCGTACATCACCGGCATCATGTCCACGGTGCGCAGCAGGTTGCGCACGATCGAAGGCACCCAGGTCACCGGCGTGCCGTTGTCGTTCACGACCTTCAGGCCCATGGTGCGCTTGCCGATGGTCTGGCCGTCGTTGAGGACCTCGAACAAGATCGGGTAGCCCCAATAGATCAGGAACATCAGCACCAGCATGATGCCGGTGCCCGCGCCCTCGAGCAGGCCGAGCACCGTGCTCAGGCCCAGCACGCCGACGATGCGCAAGCCAAAATCGATCAGCCACGCATACGCGCGCGGCACCATGCCGGCACTACGCAGCGTCAGCGCCAGGCCTTCCGGCGTTTCCACCTGCCGCAGCGTGTCGAGCACCAGGCTGTCGCCGGCCCGGACACCCGCGCCCGGGGTCAAAGGTACTTGTCCTTCAGGCGGACGTAGTGCTGAGCGGAATAATAGAGCTGCTCGATTTCCTTCCCGCCCAGGGTGCGCACGCAACGCGCCGGGTTGCCGAGCCACAACTCGCCGCTGCCGACCGTCTTGCCGGGCGGGATCACCGCACCTGCGCCGACGAAGCCGTTCTTCCTGACGATGGCGCCGTCCAGGATCGTGCTGCCCATGCCGATCAGGCAGGCGTCCTCGATTACGCAGGCATGCACGATGGCGCCATGGCCGATGGTCACGTCCTCGCCGATTACCGTGGCCAGGCCGCCGGGCGTGCCGTACGGACCAGCGTGGGTGACGTGGATGACGGTGCCGTCCTGGATATTGCTGCGCGCGCCGATCCGGATGAAGTTCACGTCGCCGCGGATGACCGTGCCCGGCCAGATCGAGACATCGTCGCCCAGCACCACGTCGCCGATGACGGTGGCGGCTTCGTCCACGTAGACGCGCGCGCCCAGCAGCGGCGTGATGCCCTGGAAAGTCCGGATGGCCATGGTCCATTGTAGCGTTCCAGATCACGAACTCGTCGCCGGCCTCGCGCTAAACTCCTCGCATGACGACCGAACACACCCCCATCGCTGAACTCCGCCCGGCCTTCGACCGCCTGCGCGCCGCCCACCTGGCCCATGTGCCGAGCTATGGCGAACGCCTGGCCGCGCTGGAACGCCTCGAGTCGGCAGTGCGCCGCTACCGCGACGAACTGGTGGCGGCCTGCACTGCCGATTTCGGCCGCCGCGCGCCGATTGAAACCCTGATGTCCGACACCGTGGTTACCCTGGACGAAATCAAGCACGCGCGCCGGCACCTGCGCAGCTGGATGCGCCCGCGACGGCGCTCGGTCAACCTGACCTTCAAGCCGGCCCGGGGCGAGTTGCGCTGCGTGCCCTTGGGCGTGGTCGGTGTGATCGTGCCCTGGAACTATCCCTTCCAGTTGGCGATCGTGCCGCTGGCCAACGCCCTGGCCGCCGGCAACCGGGTGATGATCAAGCCGTCCGAGGCAACGCCCACGGTCAGCGCCCTGCTGGCGCGACTGGTGGCCGAGATCTTCACCGCCGACGAGGTGGTGGTGGTGCAGGGCGACCACACGCTCAGCGCGGCGTTCGCCAGCCTGCCCTTCGACCATCTGTTGTTCACCGGTTCTACCCAGGTCGGCAAGATGGTGATGGCGGCGGCGGCGCCCAACCTGACCCCGGTCACGCTGGAACTCGGCGGCAAATGCCCGGCGGTGATCGCGCCCGATTATCCGATCGAACACGCGGCCGACCGCATTGCCTTCGGCAAGTGCTTCAACGGCGGCCAGACCTGCGTGGCGCCCGACTACGTGCTGGTGCCGCGCGCCAGCCGCGATGCCTTCGTCAAGGCCTACCTGGCCAGCGTCGCGCGTCGTTACCCGACCATTGCCGACAACCCCGACTACACCGTTACGGTGAATGCCCGGCAAGCCGATCGCCTGCGCGCCTGGCTGGCCGATGCCCGCGAGCGCGGCGTCGAAGTCCTGCAACACGCGCCGCAGGATGCCAGGCAGGGCGCGGGGCTGGAGATCATTCCGCCGACCGTGCTGCTCGATCCGCCGGACGAGGCGCTGGTGATGCGCGAGGAAATCTTCGGACCGCTGTTGCCCGTGCGCAGCTACGACAGCCACAACGAAGCCATTGCCTATGTGCTCGGCCGCGACAAGCCGCTGGCCTTCTACGCCTTCGACCGCGACGCCGACCGCTGCGAGCGCACCCTGGACCGCGTCTGTGCCGGCATGGCCTGCGTCAACGATGTGCTGATCCAGTTCGGCCAGAACGATTTCCCGATCGGCGGCGTCGGCGCCAGCGGCATGGGCCACTACCACGGGCATGCCGGCTTCCTGACCTTCAGCAAGACCATGCCGGTGCTGTACCAGTCCCGCTTGAACGGCATGAGGCTGCTCGACCCGCCGTATGGCGCTCTGGTAAAGCGCATGGTTCGTTGGCTGGCTGACTGAATCATTAAGCGACGGCCGACAGGCCGTCTCCGGGCGGCCGGGAAAGGTCTAGAGTTGTTTGGCACCCAACGATGGAGTCATGCCATGAAGCCCAAGACCCTCCTGCTCGGCCTGTCGCTCGCGCTAGTCGCGCTGTCGGCCCAGGCCAGGCACGGCCAGATCGACTACGCGGCCTACGCCGGCGACCCGATCCCGGAATTCCGTTTCACCAAGCTCTACAACTGGCAGCGCACCGGCGACAAGATGGTGGTCATCTGGACCAAGCCCAGCACCGCCTACCTGCTGACCACGCGCAACAACTGCGATGCGCTTTCGGGCCGCGTAACGGTCGAGATCGGCGGGGTGGACGGCATCGAAGGCCGCCTGCAGGCCGGCAGCGGCGACATCATCGTCGGCCAGCTGCGCTGCCGCGTCGTGTCCATCCAGCCCCTGGACCTGCAGCGCATGAAGGCCGATCGCGCCGCCAAACAGTGATGCGGGCAGGCTTCATCCGGGCATGACCATGGCTTTATTTCGCGCAGCCGCTTGAAAACAGCGGCTGCGCGCTTCACCTTTGCAGCATGACCACTACCCCGAACGCCCTGCTCGACGATGCCGAGCTCCCCGCCTTTTCCGCCATCACGCCCGAGCAGGTCGTGCCCGCCGTCGAAAAGACCCTGGCCGACTATCAAACGCTGGTCGATACGCTGACCGCCGCTTCGGCCACCCCCACCTTCGACACGCTGATCGCCCCGCTCGAGCGCATGGAAGAACGCCTCGGCCGCGTTTTCGCGCCGGTATCGCACCTGCACGGCGTGAAGGATTCGCCGGCGCTGCGCGAAGCGTATTCCGAGGCGCTGGAAAAGATCACTGAACACGGCAGCGTGCTCGGCCAGAATCGCGAGCTCTACCAGGCCGTGCGCGCGGTGCGCGACGGCGTCGGCTTTTCCGCGCTCGACCGCGCGCAGCAGACACTGGTGGATGACAGCCTGCGCGACTTCGAGTTGTCGGGCGTCGCGCTGGAAGAACCCGCGCGCAGCCGCTTTCGCGAGATCCAGAACGAACTGAGCCGGGTCGAGACCGAATTCGAGGAAGCCGTGCTCGACCCCACCGATGCGTGGACGCGACCGGCGACTGAAGCCGAGCTCGCTGGATTGCCCGACTCCGCGCGCACCATGCTGGCGCAGGCGGCCAACGCGCGCCGCCAGGACGGCTTCCTGGCAACGCTGAAGGGCCCCGTGGTGCAGGCCATCCTGACCTATGCCGACGACCGCGAACTGCGCAAGACCCTTTACAGCGCCTACAACACGCGCGCTTCCGACCAAGGCCCGGACGCCAACCGCTTCGACAACAGCGAACGCATCGGCCGCATCCTCGCGCTGCGCCACGAGGCCGCGCAACTGCTCGGCTTCGAATCGAGCGCTGCGCTGTCGCTGGTGGACAAGATGGCCAGTTCGCCCGAGCGCGTGCTGGGCTTCCTGCGCGAACTCGCCGACAAGGCGCGCCCGGTGGCGCGCGCGGAATTGCAGGCCCTGCGCGAGTTCGCCGCGAGCGAGTTGGGCATCGCCGACCTGGAACCTTGGGACATCGGTTACGCCAGCGAGAAACTGCGCGAGCGCCGCTACGATTTTTCCGAGGAAGCCATCAAGCCCTACTTCCCGCTGCCCAAGGTGATGGCCGGGCTGTTCGCGCTTGCCGAGCGGGTGCTGGGTGCGAAGCTGGTCGAGCGCCACGGCGTGGACACCTGGCATCCGGACGTGCAGTTCTTCGACGTGCTCGACGCCAATGGCAGCATCATCGCCGGCGTTTACCTCGACCACTTCACCCGCGAGGGCAAGCGTGGTGGCGCCTGGATGGACGTGTGCCGCGCGCCGCTGCTCGACGATGAAGGCAAGCGCCTGCCTATTGCGTTCCTGACTTGCAATTTCCCTTCCGGGACGGAAGGGAAACCTTCGCTGCTGACCCACAACGACGTGCTCACCCTGTTCCACGAATTCGGCCACGGCCTGCATCACCTGCTGACCGAAGTGCACTGGCCCAGCGTCGGTGGCATCAACGGCGTGGAGTGGGATGCGGTCGAGTTGCCCAGCCAGTTCATGGAAAACTTCGGCTGGCAGCGCGAGGCCCTCGACGGCTTCGCCCGCCATTACGAAACGGACGAGCCACTGCCGGACGACCTGTTCCAGAAGATGCTGGCGGCGCGGCATTTCCATGCCGGGCTGTTCCTGATGCGGCAGCTGGAATTCGCGCTGTTCGATTTCCGCCTGCACCACGAGTTCGACCCGGCGCGCGGCGCACGCACGCTGGATTTGCTCGAGGAAGTTCGGCAGGAAGTGGCGGTGGTATTCCCGCCGGAGTGGCATCGCTTCCCGCATGCCTTCACCCATATCTTCAGCGGCGGCTATTCAGCCGGTTATTACAGCTACCTGTGGGCCGAGTTGCTCAGTGCCGATGCCTTCGCCGCTTTCGAGGAAGCTGGCGTGTTCGACCCGGCCACCGGCGCACGCTACCGGCGCGAGATCCTGGCGGTGGGCGGCTCGCGCCCGGCGCTGGAAAGTTTCATCGCCTTCCGCGGCCGCGAACCACAACCCGAAGCGCTGCTGCGCAGCCACGGATTGCTGGCGGCGGAACCACCAGCGCACGCAGCCTAGGCGAAGAACTCAGCGAAGGCGGCGATGGTGCGACGCACGCCGTCGTCGTTGATGTCCAGGTGCGTCACCAGGCGCACTTCGGGCTTGCTGATGGCCAGGCGGATGTGTCGCGCGCGCAGGTGCGCGTCGAGTGCCGGCACCGATTCCGCCGGCACCGTGATGAAGACCATGTTGGTATGCGGGCCTTCAACGGCTACGCCGCGCACGCCGCGCAGCCCTTGCGCGAGTTCACTCGCGCGGCGGTGGTCGTCGGCGAGGCGCTGCACATGGTGGTCAAGCGCATGGTTGGCCATGGCCGCCAGCAACCCCGCCTGTCGCCAACCGCCGCCGACGACCTTGCGCCAGCGACGCGCGCGGTCGATCAGCAGGTTGCTGCCGAGCAGCATGGAGCCGATTGGCGCCCCGAGTCCCTTGGAAAAACAGACCGACACGCTGTCGAAATGGCGGGTAATCTCGCGCGGCTCGATGCCTTCGGCGATGGCCGCGTTGTAGAGCCGCGCGCCATCGAGATGGAAGCCCAGTCCGCGCGATCGCGCGAGTTCCCCGGCACGCTGGATGTAATCGCGCGGCAGCACGCGGCCGGCCCAGGTATTTTCCAGCGCCAACAGGCGCGATATCGCAAAGTGGGGATCGCCCAGCGGCTTGATCGCCTTCGCGACCAGGTCCAGCGGCAGCGTGCCGTCGGCCGATTGCGCAATCGGTTGCGGCTGGATGGAGCCCAGCACCGCCGCGCCACCGCCCTCGTATTTGTAGGTGTGCGCTTCGCTGCCGACCAGGTATTCGTCGCCGCGCTCGCAGTGCGCCATCAGCGCCAGCAGGTTGGACTGCGTGCCCGATGCCACGAACAAGCCTGATTCGAAACCCAGTTCCGCCGCCAGCCGCGACTGCAGCGCGTTCACGGTGGGGTCGTCGCCCATCACGTCGTCGCCGACCGGGGCGCGCAGCCCCGCGTCGCGCATGGCTTGGGTCGGCCGGGTGATGGTGTCGCTGCGCAGGTCAACCCAGTCCATCGATCCTCCAGCCTTTTGATCCAGGCAACCATGATGCCACCGCCGCGTCGCCATCGGCGCCACGGCCTTTGCCGCGAAGGCGCCCGACCCGTTAGCATCCGCGCATGAAGATCGCCAGCTGGAACGTGAATTCCCTCAACGTGCGCCTGCCGCACCTGCAGGAGTGGCTGCGCACGGCCGCCCCGGACGTAGTGGCGCTGCAGGAAACCAAGCTCGAGGACGAGAAGTTTCCCGATACGGTGCTGGCCGAGCAGGGCTATCGCAGCATCTTCTGCGGACAGAAGACCTACAACGGCGTGGCCATCCTCAGCCGCGAGGCGGCGACCGAGGTGCAATGCGACATCCCGGGTTTCGAGGACCACCAGAAGCGCGTCATCGCCGCCACCGTCGGCGGCGTGCGCATCGTCAACCTGTACGTGGTGAACGGCCAGGCCGTCGGCACCGAAAAATATGATTACAAGCTTCGCTGGATCGACGCGGTGCACGGCTGGCTGGCCGATGAACTGCGCGCGCATCCGCAACTGGTGGTGCTGGGTGATTTCAATATCGCGCCGGACGACCGCGACGTGCACGATCCGCTGGTATGGAACGATGATTCCATCCTGACCTCCACCGCCGAACGCGCCGCGCTGCAGCGGCTGCAATCGCTGGGCCTGCACGACAGCTATCGCCTGTTGCATGCCGACGGCGGGGAATTCAGTTGGTGGGATTACCGCGCTGCGGGCTTTCGTCGCAACCTGGGCTTGCGCATTGACCTGGTGCTGGTCAGCGACGCGTTGCGGTCGCGCGTGGTGGCGGCGGGCATCGACCGGGAACCGCGCCTGTGGGACCGGCCCAGCGACCACACCCCGGTCTGGATCGAACTGGGCGCCTAGTCGGCGACGAACACGCCTTCGAGTTCTACCGCGAGTTCGCGGCGGCAGACGTCGCCCTGCAGGTAGACGACCCTGTCGGCGGGCAAGCCTGACGAAACGATGGCAGCTTGCGCCAGCGACAGGTCGGCCGGGTCGCGCAGGTACACGCGCAAGGCCTCGCAACCGGCGAAGCTGAAGATGCGACCCGACCTTGCGCTGCCCTCGGCAAGCAGGGCTTCGAGGTTGGCCAGGCTTTCGACCAGTTGCGCGGCGCTGTCGCCCACATGCTGTGACACGTGGCCGATGATGCTGGCCGTGCCCGAGGCCAGCAGCCGCGGCGTGTTGCTGTCGGCATCGAGCAGCGCGCCGCGCGAAAAACCCGGCGACACCGGGCCGAACTCGCGCGGGTATTGCCAGGCCGGGGTCTGGCGCGGATTTTCCAGGGCGATCGCCGGCGTGCGCGAGCACAGCGCTATCACCTGCAACAGGCCGGTGTTCTCGCTGCCGCCGATCGCCGTGGCCGCGGGTGGCGGATCGTTGAAGCGACCGTCCACGCCTTGCGCCCGGCCGACGCAGAAGCGCCGGTAGCGTTCACCGTCGCCCGCGCCTTCGTTGATGGCGGAAAAATAATTCCAGATCCGCAGCAGGTAGGGATGGCCGCTGGGCCGCACGCAGGTGATCAGGCGCTGGTAGGCCTGGCTGGCGGCGGCTTCGATGTCGCCGTCGTGCTCGGGCACGCTGATGGCGACCATGGCGTATTGCTCGCCATGCGCCCAGGCCGCGCCGCAGGTGTCGGCCGTTTCGGTCAGCGATCCGGCCCACCACCATTCACCGGCGTCCGGGCCGGCCAGGCGCGCGCAGGGAACGCGCAGCGGATTGTCCACGGCGTGGGCGTTGGCGAATTCGAAACGGATCAACGCGCCTTCGCACTCGGCATGGGTGATGCGAAGCCGGGCGGGGGCGCTGGACAGGGTATTCATCGACCCCGAGGATTATAGCCGCAGCCCAGCGGCTATCATGCGCGCTCGCCCAGCCGGACCCGCCATGGACAAGATAGCCGCCGTCGAAACCTACCTGCGATCCCTGCAGGATCGCCTATGCACGGCGCTGTCGGATGCCGACGGCGCGGCCGGCTTCATCGAGGACCGCTGGCAACGTGCCGAAGGCGGCGGCGGGCGCTCGCGCGTCCTGAAGGACGGCGCCTTGTTCGAGCAGGCCGGCGTCGGATTTTCGGACGTCAGCGGCACCACCTTGCCGGCCTCGGCCACGGCGCACCGTCCGGAACTGGCGGGCGCCCCGTGGCGCGCCGTGGGCGTGTCGCTGGTGCTGCACCCGCGCAATCCGCACGTGCCGACCAGCCATGCCAACGTGCGCTTCTTCCAGGCCCGGCCGCCGGGCGGAGAGCCGATCTGGTGGTTCGGCGGCGGCTTCGACCTGACGCCTTTCTATCCGGTGCATGACGACGTCCTGCACTGGCATGGCGTGGCGCGCGACCTGTGCGCGCCGTTCGGCGCCGACCGCTATGCCGGGCACAAGGCCTGGTGCGATCGCTATTTCTTCCTGAAGCACCGCAACGAGGCACGTGGCGTCGGCGGCCTGTTCTTCGACGACCTGTCGGGCGACTTCGACGAGTGCTTCGCCTACCAGCGCGCCGTGGGCGACGGCTTCCTCGATGCCTACCTGCCCATCATCCAGCGCCGCCGCGACACGCCCTATGGCGAGCGCGAGCGCGAGTTCCAGCTGTACCGGCGTGGCCGCTACGTGGAGTTCAATCTGGTCTGGGACCGGGGAACCCTGTTCGGCCTGCAATCGGGCGGGCGCACCGAAAGCATCCTGATGAGCCTGCCGCCGCGGGTCCGTTTCGAATACGGGTACCAGCCCGAGGCCGGCAGCCCGGAGGCGGCCTTGCAGGCATACCTGGTGCCCAGGGACTGGCTGGCCGAAGCGCCGGCCGCCGGATAAGCCGCAATAAAAAAACCCCGCAAGCCAGGGGAAGCTTGCGGGGCCGGGGTTTGGAACGGGAGTGGGGAGACTCCGTGTTCCATTGGATCACTCAGGGGAGGGAGTGTATCCACGGCGGACATTGCATCCGTCGCAGCTAGTTGACCACCCCGCGCATTAGGAGTTCGTGAATGCGGCCACCTCAGTGACACTTTATTCAGGCTCCGTTTATCCGGGAGCCCAAAAAGGCCAAAACGGCGAAAAATCCGGGGAAGACCGTGACCGAGGCCTCAATGTGCCTCGTCCCAGTTGTCCCCGACCCCCACATCGACCACCAGCGGCACCGACAGTTCCGCCGCCGCCTCCATCCGCGCCTTAACTTCGGCCACCAGGGTGGGGACGAATCCGGCATCGCACTCGAAAACCAGTTCGTCGTGCACCTGCATCAGCATCAGGGCCGGGCTGTCGGGCAATGACTGGATCCAGGCGTCCACATCGATCATGGCGCGCTTGATGATGTCGGCCGCCGTGCCCTGCATTGGCGCATTGATCGCGGCACGTTCGGCGCCCGCCCGCTGCGCCTGGTTGCGCGACTGGATTTCCGGCAGCGCAAGGCGGCGGCCGAAGACCGTTTCCACGTAGCCCGTTTCACGCGCCTGGCCGCGAACGCGGTCCATGTATTCGCGGACGCCGGGGTAGCGCGAGAAATAAAGCGCGATGTAATCCTGCGCTTCACCGCGGCCGATGCCGAGTTGGCGCGCGAGGCCGAAGGCGCTCATGCCGTACATCAGACCGAAGTTGATCGCCTTGGCCGCGCGGCGCTGGTCGCTGGTGACGGATTCGACGCTTTCACCGAACACCTCCGCCGCCGTCGCGCGGTGAACGTCCTGTCCGCTCTTGAATGCCTGCACCAGGCCGGCATCGCCCGACAAGTGCGCCATGATGCGCAACTCGATCTGCGAATAGTCGCAGGCCACGATCTTGCGTCCCGGCGGCGCGACGAAGGCCTGGCGGATGCGCCGGCCGTCCTCGCTGCGGATCGGGATGTTCTGCAGGTTGGGATCGCTCGAACTCAGCCGCCCGGTGGCAGCACCGGCCTGGTGGTAGCTGGTGTGCACGCGCCCGGTGACCGGGTTTCGCATCAGCGGCAACTTGTCGGTGTAGGTGCTGCGCAATTTCGCCAGGCCGCGATATTCCAGGATCAGGCGCGGCAGTTCGTGCTGGTCGGCGATCGCCTCCAGCGCTTCTTCGTTGGTGGACGGCGCGCCGCCGGGCGTCTTGATGGCGGCAGGCAGTTTCAATTCGTCGAACAACAACTGGCCCAACTGCTTCGGCGAATCCAGGTTGAAGGCGCGCCCGGCCACTTCATGGGCGCGCTGCTGTGCCTTCATCATGCGTTGCGACAGATCGGCGCTTTGCCGGCGCAGTTCGTCCATGTCAATGGAAACGCCGTTGGCCTCCATGCGCTCGAGCACCGGCACCAGCGGCATCTCGATGTCGCGATAGACGCGAAGCAGCGAAGGTTCCGCCGCCAGCCGCGTCGACAGCACCTGGTGCAGGCGCAGCGTGATGTCGGCATCCTCGGCGGCATACTCGGTGGCCTGTTCCAGCGCGACATCGGCGAACGAAATCTGTTTGGCGCCCTTGCCGGCGACATCCTCGTAGCGGATGGTCTGGTAACCCAGATAACGCGCCGCCAATGAATCCATGTCGTGGCGCTGGCCGCCGGCATTCAATACGAAGCTCTCCAGCATCGTGTCGTCGTGGAAGCCCTGCACGTCGATGCCGTGCCGGCGCAATACATGCAGGTCGTACTTGCCGTGCTGGGCGACCTTGGGCAGCTTCGGGTCGGACAGGATCGGCCGCAGTGCATCCAGCGCATCGCGCATCGGCAATTGCGCGGGCGCGCCGGGGTAGCTGTGCGCCAGCGGGACATAGGCGGCGTGGCCGGTCTGCACGCACAGGCTCAGGCCGACCAGCCGCGCCTGCATCGGGTCGAGCGAATCAGTCTCGGTGTCGAAGCACAGCAGCGAGGCGCCGCGTATTTTTTCGAGCCAGCCGTCCAACTGCGCGCGCGTCAGCACGGTTTCGTAGTTCCCCTTCACGGCCAGCGACGGATCGGGCGCATCCACCGGCGTCGGCGAGGCTGCATGCAGGTTGATATTGGGTTTGCCCGATTCGATCGGGCGCGGCGCGCCCGGCGCGCCATTGCCGCCCTGCACCTCGCGCAACGCGGCATGGAAGCCGTAGCGCGTGTACAACTCGACCAGCGCCGCGACGTCGCGCTCGCGCAACTTCAGTTGCTGCGGCGCTACGTCCAGCGGCACGTCCACCTTGATGGTGATCAGGCGACGGTTCAGCGGCAGGCGGTCGAGCGCCGCGCGCAGGTTTTCACCGATCTTGCCGCCGATCTTGTCGGCATTGGCCATCACCGCATCCAGCGTGCCGTATTCGGCCAACCATTTCGCCGCCGTCTTCGGGCCGCACTTGTCCACGCCGGGGATGTTGTCCACCGTGTCGCCCATCAGCGCCAGGAAGTCGATGATCTGGTCCGGCCGCACGCCGAATTTTTCAACCACGCCGGCCGTGTCCAGCACGCTGCCAGTCATGGTGTTGGTGAGGGTGATGCCGGGCCGCACCAGTTGCGCGAAGTCCTTGTCGCCGGTGGAGATGGTGACCGGGATGCCGTGGCTCGATGCCTGAAGCGCCAGCGTGCCGATCACGTCGTCGGCTTCCACGCCCGATACGCGCAGGATGGGAAAGCCCAGCGCCTCGACGATCTTCATCATCGGCTCGACCTGCGCGCGCAGGTCGTCGGGCATCGCCGCCCGCGTCGCCTTGTAGGCCGGATACATCTCGTCGCGGAAGGTCGGGCCCGACGCGTCCACCACGAAGGCGGTGTAGTCGGGATTTTCCTTCAGCGTGGCGCGCAGCATGTTGACGATGCCGAACAGGGCGCCCGTGGGCGATCCGTCCGGCGCGGTCAGCGGCGGAAGCGCGTGGAAGGCGCGATACAGGTAAGACGAACCGTCAATCAGGACCAAGCGGGACATGGCGGGACTCGGGGCGACCGGGCTCACAGTGTAGTCGCCCGGCTTGCAAACGCCCCGGGCGAGTTCTAGGCTCGGGGACATTCGGACCGGGAGGCAAAACTATGAAGAAGTCGTCCATCGCACGACTTTGCCTGGTCGCCGGATTGTTGCTGCCGCTGACGGGCACCAGCCAGAGCACCGATGGCTACCATGCCATCCAGATCTTTCCGGTGGTGGTGGATACGGCCAGCTTTGCGCAGCGCTTCAACATCACCAATCCCAATGCTTCCGCGCTGGTACTGACACCGCGTTACTTCCCCGGCCAGGGTACGGCGCAGGCCGGGAACCCGCTTGTCTGCCCAGACATCGCGGTGCCCGCGAACAGCGCGGTGACCATCAGCAGCCTGCGTGCGATGTGCCCCGCGATGGTGGCGGGCAGCGCCTTCGGTTTCTTGCATCTCTCGGAATCGAGCAGCCTGCACCTGTCCTTTGCGGCGTTTTCGCGCGTGAGCAACCCGCAGGGCAATGGCTTCTCCGTGGAGGCGTTCCCGGCTAATACATTCACCTCGGCGCAAACGGTGGTGAACGGAATACGGCGCCTGGCGGCCACTCCCAGTGCACCCAGCTTCCAGACCAATTGTTTCGTGGCTGTTGTCAATGAATTGGCACCGCCAGGCGCGGCCAGCCCACAGACCATCGATTACACGGTGTACAACTCGGATGGCCTGCTGATCGGGCAGAACAGCGTCCAGTTGACGCCCGGCAATTTTGTACGCCTGCTGGACGTATTCCTGGCCGCCGGTGCGGCCGCGGGCGACTACAACGATGCTTCCGCCCGCTTCAGCACATCCGCCGGCACCTCGCTGCTCAGTTTCTGCACGGTTCAGGACAACACCAGCTTTGGTGCCGACTTCCGTGTCGGCAAGCAGGCACAGTTGCCGGCTGCCCTCGGAGCGGGCATCGGCGTGCAGGATGACGTAGCCGCTCGCAACTCCACCGCCTTCACGGACATGTATCTTCCCGCGGACGGCATGGAAAAGCCCTATGTCCTGACGAGTGGCACGACACGCAACGTGCACGTGGCGTACTTCCGCCATCCTGACTGGATCTCCTGCGAACTGATCAACCCATCCACCAACGTCCGCGCCACGGCCGGCTATGGCCTGGAGTTGCGCCTGTTCGATGCCAGCGGCAGCCAGATGGCGGGCGGTCCCGGAGTCACCGGATTCAGCGGCTTGTATCTGGGGGACAAGCGCGCCCGCAACAACACGGCCAGTACCCGATACAGCCTGGAGGTACGGGGTGACGGTTCACTTTTTACTGATCACGCGTATGGACTGCACTGCCGCAGCGGCAGTGGCCACACCCTGGGCGATCAGGTCCGAGCCAACCTTGCGCTGGGGGTTGCCGCCGAGGCCGAACCCAACGACAGCACGTCCCAGGCCAGCAGCACCACGCTGCGATTCAGCTACTACGCCGACATCGCCGGGGCGATCAGCCCGGGGACGGACATAGACATGGTGCGCGGCGAGATCGCGGCCGCGCCCACGGTTTTCCGTTTCGAGACCTTCGGCCCGGATTTCCGCGATTGCTCCGGCACCACCACCACCTTGCGCTTGCGCGATTTCGCGGGCACACCGATCCTGAGCGACATCTCCAGCGGCATCACGACGTGCTCGGCGATAGTCTTTCCGTTCGAGACATCGGGCACCTATTACATCTCCGTCGAGGAAGCCGGTAACAACGCGTCGATCCCCGGCTACTACCTGGAAAGCCGGCAGATTCCCGCAGTTGGCGGTGAGGCTGAGCCCAACGACAATCCCGCCACGGCCAACGCCAATTTTGGCACCGCCACCCAGGGCTTCGTCAGTGGCGACCACGTGCTCGATACCGACTTCGATTACTACTCGATCTTCGTGCCTGCCGGGTCCGGCGTCCGCGCCGAGGTCATCGAGGGGAGTCGGGCGACCGAGACCTGCGAATCCAACGGCATCGACTCCTTGCTCACGCTTTATGCCGCCGACGGCGTAACCCAACTGGTGCAGGACGATGACAGCGGACGCGGCTTCTGCTCGATGATCGATGGCACCGGCCAGAATTCCCTGCATGCCCTTGCCAAGAATTCGACCGGCTCGGCCCAGACCTGGTACCTGCGCGTGGCGAAATCGGGAGCGGCCGGGGTTGGGAACGCCAGCACTTTCAGTTACCGGCTGGTCGTCACGGTCCGCTAAACGGCTAGTTCATGGGCGGCGAACCGCAGGGCCTGACCGCTTGAGCCCTGCTGCTACTTGGGCCATGCTCGGGGCATGGAAAAGACCTCTTTCATGCTTGCCGCCGCGCTGTCTCTGACGCTCGCTTCCGCAACCATTGCCGCCACGGCGGGCAAGGACGCCCCGATTCCGAAGAAGATCCAGGGTCCTCCGTCGGAAGAGACCACGCCTACCGTCACCATCCGTTCCAGCGCGAACGGCGACCGCATCGAGGAATATCGCGAGGGCGGGCGCATCACCATGGTTCGGGTGACGCCGGCGCACGGCAAGTCCTATTACCTGTACGACGACGACGGCAACGGCAGGCTCGACCGCACTGACGCCGACAAGCACACCGTGTCGCCGGTCTACTGGACGATCTACGAGTGGGATTGACCGCGTGCGGTTGCTGATCCGCTTCGCGGACGCCGCCAACGAATTCGCCGGGCGGATCGCCGCCTGGTTGTCGGTCGTGCTGGTCGCGCTCGTCGCCGGCCTGGTCGCGGCCCGCTACCTGTTCGACCTGGGCTCGATCGCGGTGCAGGAGGCGGTGTTGTGGTTGCACGGCGCCTTGTTCCTGCTGGCGCTGGGCTTCGCGCTCAAGCACGGCTCGCATGTGCGCGTGGACGTGTTTTCCCAGCGCATGTCGGCACGCACCCGGGCCTGGATCGAATGCGCCGGCATCGTGTTGTTGCTGGTCCCGCTGTGCCTGTTCACCCTGTGGATCAGCTACGACTATGTCGCCGCCAGCTGGGGCCAGCGCGAAGGTTCCAACTCCGCCGGCCTGCCCGGCTGGTACCTGGTCAAATCGCTGATCCCGCTGTCGGCGCTGTTGCTGTTGTTGCAGGCGGTCGCTGAACTCATCCGCGCCTGGGCGCGCGCGCACCCGGATGCCGAGCCATGAGTCCGGACAACCAGCACCTGCTGATGCTCGGCCTGTTGCTGTTCGGCTTGCTGGCCGGGCTGTCCACGGGCTTTCCGGTGGCCTTCGTGCTGGGCGGCGTCGCGTTGCTGGTCGCCGGCCTGGGCGTGCTGCTCGGAAATTTCGACCCGAGTTTCCTGGAGGCGTTTCCCAGCCGCATCTTCGGCACGATGACCAACGAGACACTCGTGGCGGTGCCGCTGTTCGTGTTCATGGGCATCATGCTCGAGAAATCGCGCATCGCCGAGTCGTTGCTGGAAGCGGTGGCATCGTTGTTCGGCCAGCTGCGCGGCGGGCTGGTGGTGGCGGTGTTGCTGGTCGGCGCGATCCTTGCTGCATCCACCGGCATCGTCGGCGCCACCGTGGTGGCGATGGGCCTGATCTCGCTGCCGACGATGCTGCGCCACGGCTACGATCCCAAGCTGGCCTGCGGCGCCATCTGCGCATCGGGCACGCTGGGCCAGATCATCCCGCCTTCGCTGATCCTGGTGCTGCTGGGCGACCAGTTGGGCAATGCCTACCAGCAGGCGCAACTCAAGCAGGGCATCTACGCGCCCGAGACGGTGTCGGTGGGCGACCTGTTTGCAGGCGCACTGATTCCGGGGCTCGGGCTGGTCGTGCTGTACCTGCTGTACGTGCTGTGGGTTGCGTGGCGGCAGCCCGAACGCGCGCCCGCGCTGCGCGAACCGATTCCGCGTTCGGCGGCGCAGTTGCTGCGCGCCATCGTTCCCGCGCTGGCGCTGATATTGGCCGTGCTGGGCTCGATCCTGTTCGGCATCGCCACGCCGACCGAGGCGGCCGCCGTCGGCGCCGTGGGCGCCGCCATCTTCGCGGCGATCGGCGGCCAATTGTCGTGGGCGCGCCTGCGCGAGGTCGCGGTGGATACCGCGCGCGTCAATGCCATGGTCTTCGCGATATTGATCGGCGCGGCCCTGTTTTCGCTGGTGTTCCGCGGCTACGGCGGCGACGACCTCGTGCACGAGGCGCTGACCGGCATGCCGGGCGGCAAGGTCGGCGCGCTGCTGATCGTGATGCTGGTGATGTTCGTGCTCGGCTTCGTCATCGACTTCATCGAAATCGTGTTCGTGGTGGTGCCGATCGTCGCGCCGGTGTTGCTGGCCATGGGCGTCAGCCCGGTCTGGCTGGGCGTGATGATGGCCATCAACCTGCAGACATCCTTCCTTACGCCGCCCTTTGGATTCGCCCTGTTCTACCTGCGCGGCGTAGCGCCGCCCGAAGTGCGCACGATGGACATCTATCGCGGCGTGCTTCCTTTCATCGCCCTGCAGTTGCTGATGCTGGCCGCCGTGGCCGCCTTCCCGCAGATGGCGACGTGGCTGCCCGACCAGCTGTACCGCTGATCACTTCCCGGTCGGCGTGGCCGGCAGGGTTTGCAGGAAGGCCCAGATGGCATCGATTTCGACATCGGTCATCTTCGAATAGGCCTGCCAGGGCATGAACGGATCAATGGCGCTGCCATCGGGACGCTTGCCTTCGTGCAGCGCGCGGCGGAAGTCGGCTGCGGTCCAGCCGCCGAGTCCGGTGGGCGTGAGGTTGCGGGCGTTCGGGAAGGACGGCGGCGTGCCGGGCACGTGCTGGCCGGCGAAATTGGCGCCATGGCAGCCCGTGCAGCCATGGGCCACATAGGCGCCGTACTCGGCATTCGCGGCAATGGGCGGCGCGGTGCGCGCGCGCGGACGGTGGTCGATGTGCTCGGCCGGCAGCAGCGGCAATTTGCCCAGGGCGTACATCACGCGGCCGAGCGGCCGGATCTCGATCGTGCCGGGGTTGTTGTCGGACGCGGGCAGTGACTGGAGATAGGCGACCAGCGCTGCGGTGTCTTCGTCGCTCATCGCGGCGTATTCGCCGCTGGGCATGAACACCATCGGATGGCCGTCGGACTTGACGCCATGACGAATCGACGCTGCGATCTGGTCGGCGTCGTAGGACTTCAGCACGCCGCCCGGGGTGATGTTCGGCGCGACCAGCTTGAACACCGGGCCGGCGTCCAGCACCAGATGGCCGGTGCCGTCCGCAGCGTGGCAGTCGGCGCAGCCCCGCGTCGCGAACAGGTGCCCGCCGCGCTCAAGCGTCGCCGCGTCGCGACGCATCGCCAGCGGAGGATCGTTCACGACGTAGCTGCGTTCCAGGCCGGCCTTCGACTTGATCCAGCCGAAGGCGAACACCGCTACCGCCACGACCAGCAACACGCCCGCGATGCGAGCCACCCATTTCAAGAATTTGCGCATTTCCCGTTACCCCGATGTTGCCGTTGACCGGTGCGTTACAAAAACGCGGGATGGCCGTGTTTCAGGCCACGGACCCGGCGCGCAAGATAATCATCCGCGGCCGACGCGTCATGGGCCGTCGGTCACCCTGCCCGATGGGGCAGGGCGGGGATGTTGCCGCCGCGACGCCGTCGTCAGCGCCGGGCATCGTAAAAGGCTTCTTCGGAAATGAGGTGCCAGGCCTTCGCCCGCGCCTGGTAGGCGCGCACCGATGCCAGCACCTTCGCGGAAAACGGGTCCGCCGCGCCGGCCGCGTCGAGTACCTCGGTCGCCGCCTGCCGCAGTGCCGCCAGCACATCCGCCGGCAGGGGCAGGAACTGCACGCCATGCTGGTTGCGCAGGGTGTCGTAGGCCTCCTGGTTGCGGGTGGTGTACTCGGCCAGCATCTGCGAATTCACCGTCTGGCAGCAGATTTCCACGATCGACTGCAGGTCCTTGGGCAATGCTTCGAAGGCCTCTTTATTGACCATGCATTCCAGCGCGGACCCCGGCTCCTGCCAGCCCGGGTAATAGCAATACTTGGCAACACGATGCAGGCCGAACGCCAGGTCGTTGTAGGGGCCCACCCACTCGGCCGCATCGATCGCACCCGACTGCAGGGATGAGAAGATTTCACCGCCCGGCATGTTCACCGGCGTGACGCCGATCTTTTCCATGACCTCGCCGCCGAGGCCTGGAATGCGCATTTTCAGGCCTTTCAGGTCGGCGACCGAGGTGATCGGATTGCGGAACCATCCCGCCATCTGCACGCCGGTGTTGCCGGCCGGGAAGGGCACCAGGTTCGAGGGCGCATACAGCTCGCGCCACAGCTCGATGCCGCCGCCGGCGTACAGCCAGCCATTCATTTCCTGGGCATTCAGGCCGAACGGCATGGCGCTGAAGAACGGCGAGGCCGGCAGTTTTCCCTTCCAGTAATACGCGGCGCTGTGACCCATCTGCACCGTGCCGCGGCTGACCAGGTCGAAGACCTCGAAGGCCGAGGCCAGCTCACCCGCGCCGTATACCTTCACCGTGATGCGGCCGCCGCTGGCTTGCGTTATCAATTCAGCCAGCCGGGCCGCGCCCGTGCCCAGGCCGGGGAAATTGGTCGGCCAGGCCGTGGCCATTTTCCATTTCAGCTTCAGGTCGGGGCCCGACTGCGCCGCCGGCCCGGTCTTGCCGCCGCACGCGGCGAGTCCGGCCATTGCCGTCGCGAGGCCAGCGCCACGCAGGATTTCACGTCGTTTCATCGAGGCCCTCCCCAGGGTTTGCCCAAGTCTAGCAACCGGTGCTTCCGAATGGAGCGCGTCGCGGTTAGTATGCTGAACACAAAGGGTTCGGCGGACTTGATGAATACTCGCCTCGGGCACTACGACATTGTCGAGGAACTTGGCCGCGGCGGCATGGGCGTCGTGTACAAGGGCTATGAGTCATCGCTGGGTCGCTACGTGGCGATCAAAGTGCTGTCCGCGTCCATGGCGCACGACAAGGTGTTCGTCGAACGCTTCCTGCGCGAAGCGCGCGCCATGGCGACGCTCAACGACGCGCACATCATCCAGATCTACTTCATCGGCCAGGACGAAGAACAAACCTTCTTCGTGATGGAGTACATCGACGGCGAATCGCTGTCGACCTGCCTGAAACGCGAGATCCGCCTGGTGCCGGGCGACGCACTGAAGATCCTGCTGCATGCCTCGCAGGGTCTGGCCGCCGCGCATGCGCAAGGCGTGATCCATCGCGACATCAAGCCCGGCAACATCATGATCACCTCGCGCGGCCAGGTGAAGGTGGCCGACTTCGGCATCGCGCTGGCCAACCACGATGTGTCGAGCAAGCTCACCAACACCGGCGCCTTCGTCGGCACGCCCGGCTACCTGTCGCCCGAAGTCTGCCTGGGCAAGATGGTGGACCAGCGTTCCGACATCTTCGCGCTGGGTATCGTGTTGTTCGAAATGCTCAGCGGGCGCATGCCCTTCCACGACGACAGCCCGTTGAAGCTGATGCTGGACGTGGTGCAGGCCGATACGCCGGACATCCGCGAGCTCAATCCCGACGTGGATGAAGAAATCGCGCGCATCCTCAACAAGATGCTGGCGAAGGATCCCGCCGACCGCTACCAAAGCTGTGAAGACCTCAACAACGACCTGAAGAAGCATCCGCTGGTCATCCAGGACGGGCAGCTGAAACTGCGCCCGGCGCCCTGGGCCGGCGCCAATGCCTCGAACCCGACCCTGGTCGGCGCACCGACGCCGCTGACCCCGGGCGCGCCGCCGCGCGTGGCTTCGGCGCCGCCGGTAGTGTCATCGCGTGGTCCCAGCCTTGGCGGCGGGCAGCCGATAACGGGGCGGATCACCGCAGAAGTTGCCGCGCCCGTGGCCAAGAGCAACACCACGCGCAACGCGCTGGTGCTGGCCGGTGTGCTGATGCTGGGCACCGCCGGCTGGCTGGTGTTGGGCAAGGGCTACGGATTCCGGAAGGATGCCGAGGCGCCGCTCGCGCCCGCAGTGGCTGCGACCGATCCGACGGCAGCCGCGCCGGGCGTGGCCACGCCGCCCGCCACGCCCGCGACCCCTGCTACCGACGAGCCGCCCACCGCGACCGACGCCGCCACCGGCATGCCGTCCGACGCCAATGGCGAGCTCGCCCTGGCCGAGAGTTCGACCGGAACCGTCCGCTACGGCCACGGCGGCCCCAACGGCGAACGCAACCGGGTCCGGGTGCGTGCCGCCAAGGAACCGACGCCGGAAGAAATCGCTCGCGAGGCCGCCCGAAAGCAAGAGGAAGAAGCCGCGCGCCTGGCGATCGAGCAACAGCAGGCCGCCGCGGCAGCGGCTGCCGCGGCGCCGGCCGCTGCGGCAGCCGAAGACCCGGCCGTCGCCAAGGCCAAGCGCAGCTTCGCCTGTCGTGTCTTCAAGAAATGCGATCCGCCCAAGCGCAAGCTTCGCAACCAGCAGAAGGCCGAACCGGCCACCACCACCCAGCCCGAAACCACCAACACGCCCTGATCGGCGGTTGGTGGGTAGTTACAGCGGCGACAGGTTGGCGTAGGCCAGCACCAGCCACTTCGCGCCGGCGTTTTCGAAGTTCACCTGCACGCGCGCGTGCGGTCCGCTGCCTTCGCTGTCCATCACCACGCCGGCGCCGAAGGTGGCATGGCTGACGCGTTGGCCCAGGCGAAGACCACCGGCCGGTGCAGCGCTGGCGAACGAGGGGGAATAGACCGGGCGACTGGCATTGGCGCGCGGCCGCACCTCGCGCAACAACGCGGCCGGGATCTCGCGCAGGAACCGCGATGGCGTGCCGAGCATTTCCATGCCGTGCAGCCGCCGCGATTCGGCGTAGCTCAGGGTCAGATGCTGGCGCGCGCGGGTCAGGCCGACATACGCGAGCCGACGTTCTTCTTCGAGCCGTCCGCTCTCCTCGCTCGACCGGGAACTCGGGAACAGGCCTTCTTCCAAGCCGACCAGGAACACGTTGGGAAACTCCAGTCCCTTCGCACTGTGCAAGGTCATCAATTGCACGCCGTCCTCGCCCACCTGCGCCTGCCCTTCGCCGGCCTCGAGTGCCGCGTAGGCGAGGAACGCAACCAGCTCGGTCATGTTTTCGTTTGACTCTTCGTCGTCGCGACGCTCGAAGCGGCTGGCCACCGACACCAGTTCGTCGAGGTTGTCCACGCGGGAGTCGAG
>JAPLSI010000063.1 GCA_026398715.1 Gammaproteobacteria bacterium | reverse complement strand
CCAGGCCAGCGGCGGCACCTCACCGCGCACCGCCGCGAACGCCATCGGGATGCCCCAGCCGAAGGCGAGCCCCAGGTAGACCTGCGGCAGATAGGTGTAACGCTTGAGATAGGGATAGGTGGCGGCCAACGCCACGCCGACCACACTCATTAATATGGTGAGGCGATTCATGGTCAGCACCAGCGCGAACGCGGCCAACATCAGCACCGCGAACACCGCCAGCGCCTCATGCCCGCGTACCGCGCCGGTGGCCAGCGGCCGGCCTCGGGTGCGCTCCACCAGCGGGTCCAGCCAGCGGTCGGCGTAGTCGTTGATCACGCAGCCGGCCGAACGGGTGAGCCATACGCCCAGCGAGAACACCACCAGCGTCCACCACGGCGGCACGCCATCGGCGGCCAGCCACAGCCCCCACCACGTCGGCCACAGCAGCAGCAGCCAGCCGATCGGGCGGTCACCGCGCACCAACTGCCAGTACTGACCGAAACGTTCGCGCCAGACGGAGATTTCCGCGGAATTGTTTGGAATTTCGCTCATCGGTCTTGGGTCGCAGCGCGGAAAGCTCGCGCCTTCCGCTCGAATCGGGGAGAATAGCCGCCACGCGCCTGTAGCTCAGCCGGATAGAGTAGCGGCTTCCGAAGCCGTTGGTCGGGGGTTCGAATCCCTCCAGGCGCGCAATTTCCTTTCGGAATCCCTGTCAGCCGGGATTCCCGGCCATCGCGCCAAGCGCGATGGCGCTCAGGTCCGCACGCGGCAGTGCCGCGTCAACGCGGACCTTCGCCCCTCCAGGCGCGCCAATTCGACAGCGACAACCGCTCTCAGCGGACCCGACGACCCCTGCAACCGCAGGGGTTTCGCGTTTTTCCCTTGGTCTTGGCCTTCATGGCCCATTGCCTCGTTTGGCGAAGAATTCGCCACTTCTCCCTCTCTCCTCCCCTTGCCCTTGGACTTCTCGCTTGTCAAGCGCAAGCCATGGTTTTGTGATTTCCTTGAGGGTGTTGCCAAAATAATATAATTCGATCTTCCAGGATTGGATGTCGAAATGGAAGTTCGAAAACGCAAAGGTCCTCGTCCAAAGATGCAGCCATCGGAACGGCAAGCACTGCAGAGGGTGTTGCCAAAATAATATAATTCGATCTTCCAGGATTGGATGTCGAAATGGAAGTTCGAAAACGCAAAGGTCCTCGTCCAAAGATGCAGCCATCGGAACGGCAAGCACTGCAGGAACTGACTGCCGAGCATCCGTTGTCGACGGTTGGCGAGCTGGTGAAATTGCTGCGTGCGCGTACCGGGACGTTGGTCTCCAAGCCGACGCTTACCAAAGCCATAAAGGCCGAGGGGATCGTCCGGATCAAACCCATAGCCAGCCCCGGATATGCAGAGCCGATGCGCGATGAGATATCGCGCTACGGCTATAGCCAACGGCATCGGGACGATGGGGATCATGAGCGGTACGCCACATCGCTGACGCAAGCGGAGTGGGAGATGGTTGCGGATATTTTCGATGAGACCGGCGAGCGAGGGCGGCCCGCGGTCCATGCGCGCCGAGCGATCGTGGACGCCTGTTTCTACGTGGTCCGCACGGGTTGTTCATGGCGACTGATGCCCAAGACGTTCCCGCCCTGGAATGCGGTCTACAAGCTATTCCGTCGCTGGAGCCAGCAGGGTCGTTTCGAGCGGATGCATGATCGACTGCGCCAGCGCTGGCGTGAACGCGCGGAACGGGATGAGTTTCCGTCCACTGCGATTCTGGATTCGCAATCCACGCGAACCTCGCCGCAGGGCGGCGAGAAGGGCTTCGATGCCGGCAAACGAGTCAAAGGCCGCAAGCGCAATCTGGTGGTCGATACGCTCGGCCTGGTGCTGGCGTTCGTCGTGACGCCCGCGAGTGTGCAGGATCGCGACGGCGCATATCCGGCGATGGCGCAGGCGTGTGCGAAGTATCCGACGATCCGCCGGGTATTCGTGGACAGCGCCTATGCTGGAACGTGTGCCGAGCGACTCGAAGCCAGCCACGGTATCGCCGTACAAGTGGTGCGTCACCCGGGAAATCGGAACATTGGGCGCTGGCAGGCAGAGCAGTTGCCGTTGTTCGATGCACCGACGAGGGCGTATGCAGCGCTGCCGAAGCGTTGGATTGTTGAACGAAGCCATGCATGGCTCGAACGGGCTCGGCGCTTGGTGATGCATCACGACCGCTTGGTGTCGGTTTCCGAAAGCTGGGTATGGCTGTCCGAGGCTCGCCGGCTTTTACGTGGCCTCACAGAGAAATGATTTGGCAACACCCTCTTTGCACAAGCAAAGAAAAGTAACTCGCTCGCGTCAGCGAGCGAAACCCAGAGCCGAGCAGAGAGTCTTCCGTCAGCCGCCGCGCTGGGTTGCCTTCAAAGCAGTTCAAAACAGGTCCCTCG
>JAPLSI010000170.1 GCA_026398715.1 Gammaproteobacteria bacterium | reverse complement strand
CCAAGGCAGTCAGTCGTATCCAGAAACGAACCCGGGAAAAGCGTTCGACCCGCACAACCCGTGAATTCATCGAACGCAACTTGCACAAGTTTGAAAGCGCAGCCGACGACATCGTGGGTACTTATCGCTACGTGGACAAGATCTATACGGCGCAGGTCGTCAATTACGGCAAACGGCTGATGCTGGAATTCATCGTTCCCGAGCCCGCTGCATTCCATCGTCATGCGATTGTCCGCCAACCGATTGCTTCCGATCTGGTCGAATGCCCGCAGGAGCCGGGCTACTGCCACGACGCCGATGGAACCTTTCACCCGCTCGAACCCAAGGACATGACGCCGGAGTCCTACCTGTTCTGGGCAGCGCAATATGGTGCGGAAGGGGTGGAAGCGCCTCCACCAAGTACGCGTGTCGTGTCGATGGCAAAGAAGGGCCCCGATCCGATCCAGTCGGCATACCAGGGCGGGCCGAAGATCAGCTCGGAAGCCGGCGAGATCGACGTTCCAGATGGCTACAATCCCGTCAAGGCGATCGTGAACATCTACGGCGAAACCGAGTCGGGCGATCACTTCGTCACCATCCAGGTCCAGGACAAGCAATTCAAATACTCCGAGCCCTGGCAGGATCTCATCGACCTGGCGCTTCACCAGGAAGCGACGTCCAAGATCCCTGTCTCGATCAATACCCTCAGGTTCCACAATTACGAGGTGCTGTTCAACGTCTTTTGTGTGCTCAGCCCACGCAAGTATGAGGAATGGCAAACCAAGACCTATTTCACCGTGATGAGCGCCTATCGCGCCGCGCTCGGCCGCTACCAGTCGGCGGTTGAAGCGGCGCGCATGAATGCGGGATATGCGGCTGACTATGGGCGCTCGCCCGCGCAGAACCGCCAGATCGAAAGCACTGAACTGAAGAAGTCCTGCATCACGATGATGTCTGGCCAGCATTTCGAGTCTTTCGACGGCATGAGCCGCGGCTCAGCCCCGTATGGCTATCCGGAAATAGACATCGCAGAAGCCAAGGCGGAATCCCGCTTCATTCGATTGTTCGAGCATGGGCTCGACTGGATGAATCTCACGTATGTGTTCTACCCGTATTTCTGGACGCGAAAGGATCAATGGATTGGTCTCTCCCAGATCAGCGACAACGACAATCAGTTCCAGCAATTCCTCCAGGCCGGAGCCGCGCGCGTGCAGGTGCCTGTGCGTGTTGGCTTCGAGGCGTCGATCCTCAATTATTTTTCCGGGGTCGAGATATGGGATGCCGGGGGAGACCTCATCAACTTCGACGAAGATGGCGATGCTCCGCAACTCTCGCTTCTCCAGGAGATGAAAAGCAGGCTCAGCAATGAATATGTCGAGGGAGCAGGGTTGCTGGAGGTCGCGACCAATTCGGCTGACGCGAAGGGAACGGGTACCGAATTCAGCCTGGGCGACGAGCGTCGCCGGATCAGGGTTGGAGGCACGGAATATGTGGTCGAAGCGGTTGATGAAGCATTGCAGCGAATCCGCTTCGATCGCCCCTTCGAAGGCGCGGGCCAGTCGGAGGCGGGCTTTGCCTTGGGGCCGCGTCTGGTTGGCCAGCCGTGGGAGGTAAAGATTCCCACAAACCTGGTGAAGCTCAGCGACTTCCCAGTCAGCTGACTGCAACTGGTCATGACGGACTTCACGCCAAGCCAGCGCCACTTCGAAGAAACTGATTTCGTTCCGGAAGAGCAGGAATACCTATCTGACTGTGCAGCGAAGATCAACGAGACAGTAGAGAGCATCCAGGACAGCAATGACATCGTCCGGGCCGAAATAGGCACGGACTTGGCCCAACTCGTCATAAAGCTGGCACAGCGCGGTTACGACAAATTGTTGGACGTACATTGGCTGTCGCTTAGCCGTCAATACAAGCTTCCCCGGACCGCGCCCGAAGACGTAAGGGACGAGTTCAACGTTCACCTGTTCAATCTGTGCAAGGGGCGGCTGACCCAGATCGCCATCAATAGCTACCCCGTGTCCGACCAGGGTTGCCTGAATACGGATGATTACAACGCTGATAATTTTGGGCTGATGGTTGGGGAGAAGAGCAGGACGGCGGCGGAGATGGCGACAACTAGCTACATCGAGCTTCGAGCGCTGAAAGCCGAACTGAGGGCCGCTCGCGAAGCTGCTCACGTCAGCGTTGCCAGCAAGATATGGGCTTTCGTTGGTTGGGATAGTCCAATGGATTTCCTGGTCGACGTGGGTCTAACCGTCGCCACCGGCGGCGCCAGCAAGATTGTTCGCTGGGGCCAAAAAGCAGTTAAGGCAACCAAGCGTCTAAGACGAGGCGTGAATGCTGCGGAACGGGTCTTAAGGTTGGAGCAGCGCGCTTACAGGATGGAGATTCGCGTCGAGGAGATTCGCAAAGCGGCCGAGGCTTTCAGGAAAGGCCGGGCTGCGGCCAATATTCCAATGAAACTTCTCGCCGGTCTGCGTGAGATATCGAAGGCGGAGAAACAGCTGAAACTGCTCAGCGAAATGACGAAACGCGTGAAGCCCGACTATATCCGTTCTCTCGTTTCTACGATCGCAGCGCGGCACGTCACCGGCGGCGAAGTCAATTCGGGCTCAGCGGCGACCTACGAACTTGCGCGCCAATCCATCCTCTCTGCGGTGAATGGTGGAGTGCTCGGGGCCATGATCGAGGAGATCCGAGAAGACGTTAGTTTCACCAATTTGATCTTCGGTACCGAACGTGAGCAGGCATCCCAACGCAACAACATATTCTTGCTTCTCGCGCTCCTGATAACCCGTGAAATGATCGTCCGGCTGACGATCCAGACCGCCCGCAAGCGAACAGTCAGCGTGGAAATATTCGTGACGGAGTTCGAAGGTGCCTTTTTCAACGCCCTGGAATCCGTCATGATGGACGTGCCGGTGATGTCGAAAGCGCGAGCGAGTGAGCTAGCACGCACGTTTGTCTCGACTATCCGAAAGATAATAGCGGGCATGGCGCAGAAGGCCTTCAGGGAAATCTACGGGAGTTGAGGTGCGCCATTGCGCTTGAGCCTGGGTGCGACCATCGGCACCGTCAGCATCGTACTGGCGACCGCCATCAGCAGCAGGGCGGTGAACATCGCGCTGCTGATGATCTGCTTGTCGAGCAGGATGTTGACGAAGATGATCATGATCAGCGCCTTGGTCTGCAGCAGCCAGCCGATCAGCGACGCCTCGCCGGGCTTCCAGCCGAGCAGGCGGCCGGCAATGTGCACGCCGGCAAGCTTGCCGGAGACCGCGGCCACCAGTAGCGCGCCCGCCACGATGAACACGGCGTAGCCGCCTGCCGACCACGACGTCCTGAGCCCGGTGCTCAGGAAGAAGACGGGCATCATCACCAGCAGGACATGGCGGCGCAGGGCATCCATCTGATCCTGGTCGAACCATTCCGCGTCCATCACCACGCCGGCCAGGAAGGCGCCGACCATGTAGTGCAGGCCCGCCCAGTCCGCGCCGAAGGCGCACACCGCCAGCCAGATCAGCGCAACGTACCAGCGGTCGCTGGCAGGCAGCTTCGGCATCAGGCGGCGATACAGCACGCACGCAATGCCGAACACGACGAGGAACGCAATCTGCCGCCCCATCCGATCCCAGTCCATCAGGACCACGGCCAGCACACCCCAGATCGCGATGTCGTCGACGCTTGCGTAACGCAGCAGCCGTTGCCCGATCGGCGCGCGCAGGATCTCGAGCTTTTCCATCAGCAGTATCAGGATGGGAAGCGCCGTCACCGCACAGGCCATGCCGATGCCCACGACGAACTGCCAGGGCAAGCCCTTGGCGCCCATCCAGCCCGGCATTCCCACTATCCCGACGGCGACCACCGAGCCGAACAGCATCGGCACCAATAGCGCCAACCCCGCGGTAATGCCGCTTTCGCGACGGTTGGCCCAGGCCTTGCGGATATCGAGTTCCACGCCGGCAATCATCACGAACAGCATCACCGCCCACCAGGCAAGGCCATTGAGCGCTTTCACCACGTCGGGCGTGAATACGAAGGTGTAGTAGTCGGGAAATGCCTGGCCCAGTACGCCTGGCCCAAGCACGATGCCGGCGACGATCTGCACCACCACCAGGGGAGCGTAGTAGTCCATCCGTCCCAGTCGCCAGACCAGATAGGGCACGGAGAAGATGATTGCCATCGCAATCAGGAAGATTTCGGTGGTGGTGATGGCGTGTGGCACGGTGCGGTTCTCCCCGGGAGTCAGGCGGTGCTACTTGAAGATAACCGACAGGACGCTTCGAATCGTTTCATTGTCGCCGATCGGCACGACGAAGACGTACGCGGCGTGCGCGGCCATCAGCAGCCAGAACGAGGGGTGCCTGAAACTGCCGAACTTGCGATAGTAGAAAACGATCAGCAACATCATCACCACCATCGATGGCACGGCGAGTTTCACCAGCGATATCCCCGCCATGTTGCCCTGGTTCGCCATGATGGCGGCGATGCCGAACAAGCGCGCCAGGCCCGGGGACAGGACGGCGAAGACCGACGCCATCATCCATTGCACGTGGCCGGCGATGTTCTTGCGCTTCATCTGGTAGATCGCCATGGCCACGCTGACCAGGAACAGGCTGATGAGCACGACATCGATGATGACCGCAAAGTAGGCGAATGTCGGATTGAAGAAGCCATTCGGGTCCAGCGTGGCTACGTTGTCGATGTTCTTCGGGACGATGGTGAGTGCGCTTCCCGCAACCACGCCGGCCAGCAGCGTGCCGAGCGCGCCGAACCATCGATGGCGCGCCACGTCGTGCTTGCGGGTGATCAGGTAGGGCTGCACCACGATCAGCACGTACCACAGCGTCGCCGAGATGCCGTGTACATGCTGGTGGAAGGTGGCGTTGGCCAGGTTGAAGTAGTAGCTGTAGGAAAACCCCAGCACGGAAATCCCGAACGGGATGAGCATCCACAGGTGGAAGTTCCGGTAAGGCGCCCACGCCGGCGCCGCGCTGCTGGTCGAATTCATTCCGCCCCCTGGTCCCGAGCCGCCGTCGTTGCCGCCGGTCAGCCAATCTTCTGATGAAAGTGGCGCCAATGCCATATGCGGCGCAACGGCAAGCGCCATCATCGGCTCCGGGTCGCCTGTCATTCGCTTCAGCGGGTGGCCGCCGGGCAAGCCCGGAATGGCAAAGCCGTTTGCCTGGCATAGCCACCGCGGGGCCAATGGCACCGGGCCGTGCCCAGGACCATGGCAGAATGAGTCAGGTCACCGCAGGAGCGCAGCGATGGCAATGTCCCGGCGACGCAAGTGGCTTCTGGCAGCGGCGGTTGCAGCATTAGCCGCTATCGTCGTTTTCGCCTTGTTCAAGGCCGACCTTCGCGAAGCACGCGCTCGCCTCGAAGGTCGCAGCGCGACGATTGCCACGGCAGGCGGCCGCATGGAATATGCCGTCGCCGGCGTCGGCCCGCCACTGCTGATGATCCACGGCACCGGTGGCGGCTTCGACCAGGGCCTGCTGTTTTCCGAAAAGGTCGCTGCCCAGGGCGTGCAAGTGATTGCACCGTCGCGGTTCGGCTACCTGCGCAGCAGTTTTCCGCCGGACCATTCATCGGAAGCGCAGGCCGATGCGTTCGTGGCGCTGCTCGATCATCTGCAACTCGACAAGGTGGTGGTCGCCGGCGGATCGGCGGGCGCGCTGTCGGCCGTGCAGTTTGCGATTCGGCATCCCGACCGCACGTCGGCGCTGATCCTGATCGTGCCGGCCGCGAACGTGCAGGGCCATGATCCCAATGAGATGAGCCCCGCGCAGGAATGGATGGTACGCAGGCTGGTGACGTCCGATTTTGCCTACTGGTCGGCGCGCAAGCTTGCGCCGAAAAAATTGATTGGTTTCCTGCTGGCCACCGATCCCGCATTGCTCGACCAGGTGCCTGCCGACGAGCGCGATCGCGCCTATCGCATCCTGGACCAGATGCTTCCCATCAGTGCGCGCTGGCAAGGCATGCTCAATGATGCGCATCTCGCCGGGCATCCGGCCAGGATGGATTTCCGCGGCATTCGCATTCCGACGCTGATCATTTCCGCCGAGGATGACCGCTTCGGCACCGCAGGCACGTCGAAGGCCATCGCGCGGCAGATGCCATCGTCCGAACTGCTGATGTTTCCCGACGGCGGGCATGTGTTGCTCGGCCATGACGAGACGTCGGCGCGCGCGATCGCGCGGTTCGTCGAACAACATGCAGACTAGCCAGCATCTGCGCGGCGGGATCGGCGGAGCCGGCAAGGCCCGCGAGCAGCGCGCCGGGCAGGATGGCGTTACGGGCGCGTTGCCTTTGCTGGCCGCGCAGGGTCTTCCAACAGCTGATCGGCCAGCGCCAGCAGCTTGACCACTTGCGGGTCGGTGGCTCGTCGCTCGGTTGAGATCGCGTAATAGCGTTCGGTGACGCCCTCCATAACCCCGACCAGCTCGACGCCGTACAGGCGTTCGATTTCATCGCGCACCGTCAGTGGCGCGGGGAACGCGCCGATTCCGGAGGCGCCGAAGGTCTTCATCAGGCTACCGTCGTCGAACTCGCCGACGATTCGTACCGACAGGCGGTGTCGCTCGAGCCAGGCCTGGAACTGCTCGTGAACGACGCTGTCGCGTCCTGGCACCACCACGGGTGCACCCTCGAGGGACGCAGGAAATCCTTTCCGTAGCCGGCGCGCCATGGCCGGCTTGGCGAACAACGCCATCGGTGCGTCGCCAAGCACGTGGTTGAATGCCTTCACCGCGCTGCTGGACGGCAGGGGCCGGTCGGCAATCACCAGGTCCAGGCGGTGCAGGGCGAGGTCGGCGAGCAATACGTCGAGTCGCTCGTGGCTTGCGGTCAAGCGGATGCTTTCATCCGCGACCAGGGGCGCCAGCAAGCGAAACGCCAGCGAGCGCGGCACCGCGTCGGTCATTCCCACGCGAAACAGCCGGGCGCGTCCGCTGGGCATCGCGCGGATCTGCGAACCCAGCTCGTCCACCAGCCCGAATATCTCGTCTGCATACGAATACGCGATGCGTCCGGCGTCGGTCAGCTCCAGGCGCCGCCCGACCTGTTTGAGCAACTCCACCCCCAACGCCAGCTGCAATTCGGCGATCTGCCCACTGAGCGTCTGCGGGGACAGGTCGAGCTTCTCCGCAGCCCGGGCCACGCCGCCGAAGCGGGCCACGGCCCAGAAATAGCGAAGGTGCTTGAGATTCATGGTTCGTATTTCCCGATGCAATCGCCTTGATTATCCATATTGACCGATGATTCGGCCGGCTTCAACCTGACATCCCCTCCCATCGGATGACTGACATGCGCATTGGCATAGTTTCCCAAGGAATCTCCCTCACCCAGGCGATCAGCGATTACGCGCATCGCCGGTTGAAGACCGCGCTGAATCGGTACGAGCCCCTGCTGGGATCCGTGCAAGTGCGGGTGGCGGACGTTAACGGACCGCGCGGGGGCATCGACAAGCACTGCGTGGTCGAGGTGCGTGGGCCGACCCTGGCGTCGATCATCGTGCGCGAGCGCGACCCCGACCTGTACGTGGCCATCGACCGGGCCGCCGACCGCATCGACCGGGCCACGGCCCGTCGCATCGGTCGTACCCGGGACCAGGCGCGGGGCTTTCGGTGAAGCATGGTTAGTTGGCATCCCACCGGCGCGCTGCTTTTGTGCGACGTGCTGTACAGCCTGTATCGAACACGCAAGCCGGGTTCCGACCCGTCAACAATTTCCGAGTGGAGTAAGGCATGAACCTGTCGAAGTTATCCAAGCTATCCCCCCGTACCATCGTTCTCGGCCTCGCTGGCGCCGCGGTGTTCGGCATGTTGGCGATCGTCGTCGCATTCATCGTCATCTGGCGGTCCACCGAGTGGAATTCCGCCGCGCTTGCCAAGATGGCAGACGCCACTGTCGCGATGGTCTCCGGGTCGGGCGAGCACGCGACCCGCGTGCTGGAAGGGACCCAGGGCGCGGCTGCCGTGACGGAGGCGGCACGCGCGTTGGAAGACGCGAGGACATCGTTCGACCGCACGCGCGATGCGCTGGCAGACCCGCAGGCGGCACTCGCCAGCGCGGCCGATGGGGCTATCCAGGACGCGACGCGCGCGGTGGCGGCAACTGCGGCGACTGCGGCGGCAGTGGCACCTGCCCTGGCCGATCGCGTGGACGCGATGGCGTTGAACTCGTCGACCGGTCCGGACCCGCAGCCATGGCCCAAGGGACTGGCCCTGCGCCAGACCCAGTATCGACAGGCAGGTGAGGTGACCGAGTACGCGTACGTCGCGCTGGCTCCCGAATTCGACCTGGGGCAAATGCGGCAGAAACTGATCGCCCTGGGCTACGTCGAGCAGGTCCTCGCCCAGAACCGGTCGGCATTGGAAGTCATGTACCGCGGCGAACGGCAGTTGTTCCTGACGGCAACCCTGCGCGATGGGCGCCAGCACATCAACATACGGGACCTGCCGATCGCGGGTGGCGAGTAATCCGGGCGGTGTGCCAGCCACCGCCATGGTCGACTGCGATCATGCGGGTGTCCCGCCGGGGATTTCTGGCCCATCATGGCGACCGATGGAAGAATTGAAGTATCTGTCCGGCTATCCGGATCACGTGCAGGCGCGCGTACGCGAGTTGATCGCGCAGGGAAGCCTGGGCGCCCTGCTGGCCGACAAATACGGCCAGGCCCACGCCGTGCGCAGCGACGGCCAGTTGCGCGACTACGTCCTGGCGCTGAAGGACCAGTACCTGCGAAAGTCGGTGCCCTTGGCCAAGGTGATCTACGACAGCAAGCTTCAGGTGATGAAGCACGCGCTCGGTACCCACACCACCATATCGCGCGTGCAAGGCGGCAAGCTGAAGGCCAGCCGCGAGATCCGGATTGCCACCGTATTCCGGGATGCGCCCGCCGAATTCCTGAGGATGATCGTGGTGCACGAACTCGCGCACCTGAAGGAGGGCGAGCACAACAAGGCCTTCTACCAGCTATGCACGCACATGGCGCCCGACTATCACCAGTTGGAGTTCGACTTGCGCCTGTACCTGACGCATCGGGATGCCGCTTGAGTTAGGTGGGAATCAAGGCGCCGCTGTCTTCTCGCTGATCCATGCTTCCACCCGCGCTTCAAGCATCGCCAGCGGCATCGCGCCGCCGAGCAGAAGGGTGTCGTGGAATTCGCGAACGTCGAACTTGTCGCCCAGCGCAGCACTGGCGCGTTCGCGCAGGGCCTTCAGCTTGAGCTCGCCGATCTTGTAGCCCAGCGCCTGGCCGGGCCAGCCGACATAGCGTTGCAGCTCGGTTTCGATGTTGTGCGGGGCCAATGCGGAGTTGTCGCGGAAGCAGGCGCGGGCCTGTTCGACGGTCCAGCCCATCCAGTGGATGCCGGTGTCGGCGACCAGCCGGCAGGCGCGCCACATCTCGTAGGACAAGCGGCCGAAGCGCTCGAACGGATCGCGATAGAAACCCATTTCCTCGCCGAGGTATTCGGAGTACAGGCCCCAGCCTTCGGTGAAGGCCGTGACGTCGGCGTTGCGCCGGAACCAGGGCTGTTCGGCGAGTTCCTGTGCAATGGAAATTTGCAGATGGTGCCCGGGCACGGCCTCGTGCAACGTGAGTGCGGGCAATTCATACAACGGGCGCTGGTCCAGGCGGCCAGTGTTGACGAGATAGCCGCCGGCTACACCCAGTTGCAAGGACCCCGACGAATAGCGCCCGGTGGTGTACTGGTCCTCGATCTCGCGCGGCACCGCACGCACGCCGTAGGGCAAGCGCGGCAGTGATTTGCGGAACAGCGCGGGCAGGCCGTTGTCGGCGCGCTTGGCCATTTCCGAGGCCTTCTCCATCAGTTCGGTGCGCGACTTGGCGTAGAAGCGCGGGTCGCTGCGCAGCCACGCCAGGAATTCCGCAAAGCTGCCCTTGAACTCACTGGCCGCGACCTGCAGGTCCATCGCCGCGCGGATGCGCGCGACTTCGCGCTGGCCCACGGCGTGGATTTCATCCGGGGTCATCGCGGTAGTGGTGTAGGACCGCGCCAGGAAGCTGTAGTACTCGCGCCCACCGTCCAGCGAACCCAGTCCCGCCTGCGCGCGCGCCGCCGGCAAGTATTCACTTTCCAGGAACGCGAGCCATTGCTTGCGCGCAGGCACGATCTTTTCTGCAACCAGCCGGGCGGCCTCGGCGCGCATGGCGGCCTGGTCCTTGGCCGCAACGCCGGGCCAGGGTTTGGCAAAGGGCTGCAACAGAGGCTCGGCATCGGCAGCAATGGCGACCTCCACGCGCGCCAGTTCGATGGCGCTTTGCACCGTACTGCGCGGCTGCGTGAAGCGCGTGCTGATGCCGCGCCGCGCATTGGCGATGGTGTCGCCGAAGTAACCCGGCATGGCAGCGAGTCGCTTCATCCAGGCATCCGCGTCGGCGCGTCCGGCGATGCGCGTATCGCGCCCGAAATAATTCAGCGTGCCGCCGGGGCCGCCTTCGGAATCGAAGGCCAGGCGCGCGCCATCGAAGCGCGCTTCTTCGATGCGTTCGTCCACCACGCGCTTGAGGAAGGCGTGATTGAATTTCGCTTCGGCTTCGAGCTTGGCCGAATCGAGCGCGGCAAGTCGGCGCGCGAAATCCTTCATGGCAGCGAGCCTGCGAGCGTCGCCGGCAGGCGTCACATCCGGCAGGCGGGCCAGCGCTTCGCGATCGCCTTCCAGACCGGCCCTGAAGGGCGATTCACGGCGCTCGTGGGCTTCAAAATCGGCAACGATGGCCTGCCACTGTGCCGCGGCCGGGGAAGGGGCGCTGGCAGATTGCGGCGCGGCGCCTTGCGCCAGGGCAGCGGACGAAGCGGCGGTGAAGCACAGGGCCAGCAGGACGATTGCCGAACGCGACATGGGCGTGGTTCCGTTGTGTGAACGCCGATAGTGAACACAGTCGGACGGGTGGGCAAGCGTGGCTGTCCTGGCTTCAGTCGCGCCTGGCCCGTTCTGCCGACCCCAAAACGTCGTTGGGCCGCGATTCCGGAACGATGGCTCCTAATGGTGGCTCGCCCCATCGAGAGACCGCCATGACCGACCTGCGCCTACGACTGACCGCCAGCGAAGACGACGCTTCCGCCCTGATCAACCGACTCTCCGCGCTGCAGGGCATCGAATCGGTCGAGGAAATCTCCGACCTGATGCCGCACATGGACGATCCTGATTCGAGTTCCGCCGGCCTGAGCGACGATATCGGACCCGGTACGCATCTCGTGCTGATCAGCACCGACGACGAAGATGGCGCCACTCGTGCGCTTGAAGCAGCTGAAGACTGTGCGCGCACGATGGGCATCGTGATGGAGGTCGAGGAGCCGTAAGCCCGCGCAGTTGCTAGAGGCCCTCGGGCACCATTTCGATCGCGCCGCAGGGGCACTCGGCCACGCACACGCCGCAGCCCTTGCAGTAGTCGTAATTGAATTCGAAGCCCTTGCCGGCGCCAAGCTTGATCACGGCGTTGTCGGGACAGACGCCGTAGCAGTTGTCGCATTCGAAACAATTGCCGCAGCTCAGGCAGCGGCGCGCTTCGAACAGCGCGTTGTCCTGGGTCAGGCCGCCTTGCACTTCGTCGAAGCTGCTGGTGCGCCGGGCGATATCCAGTAGCGGCCGCACGGTCTTGGGCGCGTCGCTGTAGTACCAGGGGTTCATCCGATCGAAACTGGCCGGCGCGGATTTGGCGGTGGCTTCGATACGGGTACCGCGCAGCCAGGCATCGATGTGCCGCGCTGCCTTCTTGCCGTGCCCCACCGCCACGGTGACATTGCGGTCCGCGGGCACCATGTCGCCGCCGGCGAACAAGCCCGGATGGCCGGTCATCATCGTGGCCGGATCGACCTGCACCACGCCGTCCTTCATTTCCAGGCCGGGCACTTTGTCGAGCAGTGACAGGTCCACGTCCTGGCCGAGCGCCAGTACCAGCGAATCGGATTCCAGCGTCTCGAATTCGCCGGTCGGTTGCGGACTGCCGCGCTCGTCCAGGCGCATCTTCTCGATGGTCAGCACGCCGCCGTCCGCGTTCTTGATGGTGGACAGCCACTTGACCATCACGCCTTCCTGCAGTGCCTCTTCGACCTCGAGGTCGTGCGCGGGCATTTTCTCGCGCGTGCGCCGGTAGACGATGATCGCTTCCGTCGCGCCCAGGCGCTTGGCGGTGCGGGCGACGTCGATGGCGGTATTGCCGCCGCCGTAGACCACCACGCGCCGTCCGAGCATGGGTTGCTCGCCGTCGTCCATCGACCGCAACACGGCGACCGCATCGAGGATGCGCGAGGAATCCTTGGCCGGGATGTAGGCGCGCTTGGCGATATGCGCGCCGACCGCCAGGAAGGCGGCGTCGAAGCCGCCGTCGGTCATCGTCTGCGCGACATCGGTGACTTTCGTATTCAATTGCACCGTAACGCCCATGGCGACGATGCGCTGCATTTCGGCTTCCAGCACGTCGCGCGGCAGCCGGTACTTGGGAATGCCGAAGCGCATCATTCCGCCCAGCAGCGGGCCCGCCTCGATGACAGTGACGGCGTGGCCGAGACGGCGCAGCTGATACGCCGCCGACATGCCCGAGGGTCCGGCGCCGACCACGAGCACGTGTTTTCCGGATTCGACTTCGGGTACGTCGAAGCGCCATTTCTGTTTCAGCGCCTCATCGCCGAGGAAACGCTCGACGGAGTTGATGCCCACCGCGGAATCGATCTGAGCGCGATTGCACACGCCTTCGCAGGAGTGGTAGCAGACGCGGCCCATGATCGCGGGAAACGGATTGTCGCGCGTGAGGTGGCGCCAGGCCGATTCGTAGTCGCCGCTTTCGGCATGGAACAACCAGCCCTGGATGTCTTCGCCCGCGGGGCACTGCGCATTGCACGGTGGCAGGCGATTGACATAGACGGGGCGCTCGGTGCGCCAGCTGCCGGTCTTGTTGGCCAACGACGAGCCGGGGTCCAGGGTAATCGCAAAGGGTTTTTCCATGGTCATGCGCCCA
>JAPLSI010000071.1 GCA_026398715.1 Gammaproteobacteria bacterium | reverse complement strand
TGCTCAAGCATTCGTCCGACTGGAACCTCGGCCGCGAAGCCGCACTGTCGTCGGGCCTGTCGCCGCTGACGCCGGGCATCACGTTGCAGCGCGCCTGCGGCACCGGCCTGGACACGGTGATCACCGTCGCCAACAAGATTGCGCTCGGCCAGATCGAAGTCGGCATCGGCGGCGGATCGGATACCACCTCGGACGTGCCGATCGCGGTGAACAAGAAACTGCGTCGTCGCCTGTTGAACCTCAACATGGCGCGCACCTTCGGCCAGCGCCTGACCGCGGCCGTGAAAGGATTTTCGTTCTCGGAATTCAAACCCGAATTCCCGGGCGTAAGCGAACCGCGCACCGGCAAGAGCATGGGCGAGCATTGCGAGATGATGGCCAAGGAATGGAAGATCGCCCGCGAAGACCAGGACCAGCTTGCCTATCAGTCACACAAGAACGCCGCCGCTGCCTACGAGCGCGGTTTCTTCAAGGACCTGGTGGTGCCGTTCCGCGGCCTGGAGCGCGACAACATCCTGCGCGCCGATACCTCGCTTGAAAAACTCGCCACGCTCAAGCCTGCCTTCGACAAACATTCGGGGCACGGCACGCTGACGGCCGGGAACTCGACCAATCTTTCCGACGGCGCATCCGCGGCCTTGCTGGCGTCGGAAGACTGGGCGCGCGCGCACGGCAAGGACATCCAGGCGTATCTGGTGGACGCGCAGGGAGCTGCAGTCGATTTTGAACACGGCGAAGGCCTGTTGATGGCGCCGACCGTGGCCGTGGCGCAGATCCTTAAGCGCAACAACCTGACCCTGCAGGATTTCGACTTCTACGAAATCCATGAAGCGTTCGCGGCGCAGGTGCTGTGCACGCTGAAGGCCTGGGAATCCGAGGATTACTGCAAGAACCGGCTGGGGCTGGACGGCGCGCTCGGCACGATCGACCGCAGCAAATTGAACGTGGTCGGTTCGTCGCTGGCGGTGGGGCATCCGTTCGCCGCCACCGGCGCGCGCATCGTGGCGACGGCGGCCAAGTTGCTGGCCGAACGAGGCACGGGCCGCGTACTGGTTTCGATCTGCACCGCGGGCGGCATGGGCGTGGTCGCGATCATCGAACGCTGATCACGGCGGAGCGCGGTCGATCATCTCGCGGCCAATTATCGCGCGGCCGATGAACTCGGGCGGATGACTCAGTGCCGCAGGCGCGGCAGGCCGTGCTCGTCGCGTTGTTCGGCGACCGCTTCGTCGGCAATGATTTCGCGCAGGCTTCGGTCGCCCAGCGCGCGCGCGGGTTCACCGCGTTGCAGGCGCAAGGCATTGGCATAACTGGACTGCGCGCGTGGTGCGTCGTTGTTTGCGGTATGGACGTGGCCGAGTTCTTCCCAGGCTTCCGCGCCCGCGCCCTGCGCGATGGCGCGGTTGATCACTTCGGCGGCGCTGCCGAATTGCTGGCGGGCGCGCAACAGGCGGCCGAGCGCCAGCGCGAGTGCGGGGCTGGCCGGGTGCGCGGCAAGCCAGGCTTGCGCGCGGTCGAGGCGGCTGTCGTTGCGGGCGGCGGGCAGCAGGCCGAATTCGCGAACCAGCGCTTCGTTCCATTCCCGGTCGATGGCGCTTGCCAGGGTGTCGGCGGCTTCGGCTTCCAGCCCCAGTTGACCAGCGCGCTGCGCATAGGCGAGCAACAAGTCTTCGCTGTCGCGCAGGCGCGCGTGCAGGAC
>JAPLSI010000166.1 GCA_026398715.1 Gammaproteobacteria bacterium | reverse complement strand
GATGTCCATCGTGTCCTTCGCGACTTCGCGGGCCATCTCGGTGCAGTGGTACTTCGCGATCGCCGACGGCACCGCCGGCTTCTCTCCGCGGTCGACGGCGGCCGCAGTCGCCTGCGACAGCGCGGTCATTGCATAGGTGTTGCCGGCGATGCGCGCCAGGGCTTCTTCCACGCCTTCGAAGCGGCCGATGGACAGGCCGAACTGCTTGCGGATGCGCGCGTACGCACCGGTAACCACCGCGGCGAGCTTGGACGCGCCGCTGGACGTGGAGGGCAGGGTGATGGACCGGCCGATGGACAGGCACTCGACCAGCATGCGCCAGCCGTGGCCGACGTAGTCTTCGCCGCCGATCAGCTGCGACAGCGGGATGAAGACATCCTTGCCGTAGATGGGCCCGTTCTGGAACACGCAGTTGAGCGGGAAATGGCGACGGCCGATGTCCATGCCGGCGGTATTGCGCGGAACCAGGGCCAGGGTGATGCCACGGTCCTTGTTGTCGCCAAGCAGGCCGTCCGGGTCGTACAGGCGGAAGGCGATGCCGATGATCGTCGCGACCGGCGCCAGGGTGATATAGCGCTTTTCAAAATTCATGCGCACGCCAACCACGCGCGCGCCGTTCCAGTCGCCCTCGCAAACGATGCCATGGTCGGGGATGGAGGTTGCATCGGAGCCGGCGGTCGGGCCGGTCAGGCCGAAGCAGGGAATCTCGCGGCCATCGGCGAGGCGCGGCAGGTAATGGTTCTTTTGTTCTTCGGTGCCGTAATGGGCGAGCAGTTCACCCGGCCCGAGCGAATTGGGCACGCCGACGGTGGAGCTTAGCGTCGCCGACACGGAAGCCAGCTTCATGATCACGCGCGAATGGGCGAAGGCGGAAAAACCCAGGCCGCCGTATTCCTTGCCGATGATCATGCCGAAGAACTTGTGCTTCTTGAGGAAGTCCCAGATCTCGGGCGCCAGGTCGGCGCGCACGTGCGTGGTTTCCCAGTCGTTGGTCATGCGACAGACCTCTTCCACCGGTCCGTCGATGAAGGCCTGTTCTTCCGCGGTCAGCTGCGGGCGCGGCTGCGACAACAGCATGTCCCAGCGTGGGCGACCGGAGAACAGTTCGCCTTCGAAGCCGACCGTGCCGGCTTCCAGCGCCACTTTTTCGGTTTCGGAAAGCGGCGGCAGGATCTTGCTGTAGAACGACAGCAGCGGCGCGGTGACGAAGCGCTGGCGGAACGGCGTGACCAGGATCGGCAGCGTCGCCAGTGCGAGCACGATGCCGGCGACGAGGGTGGCGGTCGGGTGGCTTCCGGCCAGGGCCAGGGCCACCAGGACGCTCGCGGCGAGCGCGGTAAAGACTGCCAGCGAAAACCGGTGGTAGGCCGCGATGCCACCCACCAGCAGCAAGGCAAGGAACGGCAACAGGATGCTCATCGGGAAACTCCAGGGGCAGGGCGTTCAAAGTGTGCGCGCAAAAATACGAGCACGGCGTCAGTAAAGGCGTCGTTGTCGTCGCCGGCCACCATGTGCGTGGCCTCGGGCAAGCAAACGTGGGTGGCGTGGGGAACACGCTCGAGGAAATGCGCGACCGTGTCGTCCGACACCAGGTCGCTTCGGCCGCCGCTGATCAGCAGCACCGGCACGTCCAGCTTGCGTGCTTCCTCGGCGATGGTGTCCTGCAGGTGCTGGCTGTTGGCCATGAACTCCGACAGCAGGCGCGGGTCCCAGTGCCAACGCAGGCGCTGCCGGTGATCGGTGCGCAGCAGCTTGGCCAGTTGCGCGTCGGATTTGCGTGCGCGGCGATGCGGCAGGTAGTCGTGGATGACGCGGGCCGCGTGGTCGTAGGACTCGAAGCCGTCCGGGTGCGCGGTCATGAAGTCCTGGATACGCTGCACGCCGGCCGCTTCCCAGCGGGGCGTCACGTCCACCAGCACCAAGGCGCTGAAGGGGCGGTGCGAGGCCTGCGCCAGCAAGCCGGTCAGGCCGCCCATTGAGGCGCCGACGAGTATCGGCAGGGGGAGCGGTGACGCGTCGATCCCAGCACCTGTGCCTATGAGCTGGCGCGCTGCGGCGAGGTGGTCGCCGATGAAGTCGGACACACTATAAGAGTGTCCCGCCGGGTTGGACCCGGACTCTCCGTGCCCGCGCATGTCCCAGGCCAGGCTGCCGAATCCGGCGCCGCCCAGCCGCGCCTGCGTGCCGGCCCAACTGTGACGGGTCTGGCCGAAACCGTGCGCCAGCAGGACCTGCGGCCCCGGCAACCAAAGCCGCGACCCCGACAGGCGCAGGCCGTCCGCCGACGCGAATTCGACGGGTTCGGGCAGGTCGGTTTTGCGCACTTTTGCCAGAATTTCCATACGGACAAGTATGGTAAGGCTTTTTTGAGCTGTCAATACTACGACGTATGGTGCATGATGAATGGTCCCTGCCATTCAGCCATGAAGTTAAACTTCACCGTATGGTCGCCATCGAATCCAAATCCGACAAAGCCCGACTCAGCGCCGAAGACTGGGCCATGGCCGCCTTGGACGTCATCGCCGAACAAGGGCTCGCCGCCGTCGCGGTAGAACCGCTCGCCCGCCGGTTGGGGGTCACGAAGGGCAGTTTCTACTGGCATTTCCCGTCGCGCGAGGCCCTGCTGGTCGCCGCCCTGGAACGTTGGGAAAAAACCGAACAGGAAACCGTATTCGGCAAGATGGAAGCGGTTTCCGACCCGCGCGTGCGCCTGCGTGAGCTGTTCCAACTGGTCGCGCACGAACCCAAGACGCACATCATCTATTCAGAATTGCTCAAGGCGCTCGACCACCCCGTGGTCAAGCCCGTGCTCGGTCGCGTGTCGCTGCGGCGCCTCGAATATCTCACCGCGAGTTTCCGCCAGGCGGGCCTGCCGCGGCAGGATGCGCAGAACCGCGCGCGCCTCGCCTACGCGGCGTATGTAGGATTCCTTCAGCTGTCGCTGCAACTTGGCCAGCCGCGATTGCACCACGACGAATTCGAAGCCTACGTAAGCCACGTCGCCTCGACTTTGATTCCCGACTGAGCGGTTAGAATCAGCGCATCGGCGCGCCGCCGCGCGACGCGCCCACGATTTCCTTTTTTGGCCCCGCCAGGAGCCCGCATGTCCAGCAATCTAGATGCACTCAGCCGATGGGTCGATTCCGTCGCCTCGCTCACCAAGCCGCGCCGCATCGAATGGTGCGACGGTTCCGACGCGGAGAATTCCCGACTGCTCGAATTGATGCAGGAAACCGGCGACTTGGTCGCCCTCAATGACAGTACGCACCCCGATTGCTACCTGCATCGCTCGCATCCATCCGATGTCGCGCGCGTCGAACACCTGACCTTCGTCTGCACGCCCAACCGCGAAGACGCCGGCCCGAACAACCATTGGTTGTCGCCCGAAGACGGCCATGCGCGCATGAATGCGCTTTATGACGGCTGCATGCACGGTCGCACGATGTACGTCGTGCCGTATTGCATGGGCCCGATCGATTCGCCGCTGGCGCGCTGCGGCGTGGAAATCACCGACAGCCCGTACGTGGTCGCCAACATGCGCATCATGACGCGCATGGGTGCCGCGGCCCTGCAGCGCATCGAGCGCGAGGGCACGTTCGTGAAGGGCCTGCACTCCATAGGCGAACTCGACCCCGACCGTCGCTTCATCATGCATTTCCCCGAAGAGCTCAGCATCAAGAGCTACGGTTCCGGTTACGGCGGCAATGCCCTGCTTGGAAAGAAGTGCCACGCGCTGCGCATCGCTTCCTGGCAGGCGCGCACCGAAGGTTGGCTGGCCGAGCACATGCTGATCGTCGGCATCGAGAATCCCAAGGGCGAAACGCATTACATCGCCGCTGCGTTCCCGAGCGCCTGCGGCAAGACCAACCTGGCCATGCTGATTCCGCCCCAGGCCTATCGCGAGGCCGGCTGGAAGGTGTGGACGGTGGGCGACGACATCTGCTGGATGCGCCCGGGCGCGGACGGTCGCCTGTATGCGATCAATCCCGAAGCCGGTTATTTCGGCGTGGCGCCCGGCACCAGCGTCAAGACCAACCCCAATGCGCTGGCGATGCTCAACAAGGACGCCATCTTCACCAACGTCGCCGTCACCGCCGACAACCAGCCCTGGTGGGAAGGCATGTCCGACGGGGCCCCCGCCGTGGATTGGCAGGGGCGCGACTACATCAAGGGCAACGGCCCGGCGGCGCATCCCAATTCGCGCTTCACCGTGTCGGCACGTCATTGCCCGAGCTACACGGAGCGCGCCGAGGATCCGCAGGGCGTGCCGCTGTCCGCGATTGTCTTCGGCGGTCGCCGCGAATCGCTCGTGCCGCTGGTGTTCGAGGCGCGCGACTGGGCGCACGGCGTGCTGGTCGGCGCCAGCATGGCGTCGGAAACGACGGCGGCGGCCACCGGCGCCGTGGGCGTGGTGCGTCGCGACCCGATGGCGATGAAGCCCTTCGCGGGCTACAACTTCGCCGACTACTTCAGCCACTGGCTGTCGTTTGGCGATTACGGCGACAAGCTGCCGAAGATCTTCCACGTCAACTGGTTCCGCAAGGGCGCCGATGGCAAGTTCATGTGGCCGGGCTTCGGTGACAACCTGCGCGTGATCGAATGGATGCTCAAGCGCGTCGAGGGCAGCGCCGATGCCCTGGAGACGCCGATCGGCAACGTGCCGCGAATGTCGGACTTGAATACCGACGGCCTGGACATCGCGCCCGACGCCTTGCGGCAGTTGCTGCACGTGGACCAGGAAGGCTGGCGCCAGGAGATGGCGGCAGTGGGTGAATACCTGGAAGGCTACGGCGATCGCACGCCTTCGCGACTGATGGAAGAGCAGCGCCGCATCGCGACGCGCCTGGGCTGACCGGGCCTCGGCTCGATTTAGGCGGGCGGGGGATGGACGCGTTCTATTGCCATCACTTCGCCCTGCCGCTGCCCGACGGGCACAGTTTCCCGATGGCGAAATACCGCCTGCTGCACGAGCGGGTCAGCGCGCATGCCGACGCCTGGAACATCCGCCTGTCGGAACCCCCGGCTGCCACCGACGACGACCTGCTGCGCGTGCATTGCCCCGGTTACGTCGCGCGCATGGTGTCGGGCGAGGCGGGCAGCGACGAAATGCGCCGTATCGGTTTCCCGTGGTCGCCGATGATGGTCGAGCGATCGCGGCGCTCGTCGGGCGGAACCATCATGGCGCTGCGCTCGGCGCTGGCCGGCAACGGCGTCGCGGCGAACCTCGCCGGCGGCACGCACCACGCCGGTTACGATCGCGGCGGCGGCTATTGCGTGTTCAACGATTCGGTCATTGCCGCGCGGCACGCACAGCACCATGGCCTGGCCAGGCGACTGCTGGTGGTCGACCTCGACGTGCACCAGGGCAATGGCACCGCCGAGCTATGCGCAGCCGACGACAGCATCCACACGTTTTCGATGCATGGCGCGCGCAACTACCCGGCGCGCAAGCCGGCATCCGATCTGGACGTGGCGCTGCCCACCGGCACGGGAGATGCCGAATACCTCGACAGCCTCGCACGTCACCTGCCAGTGGCAATCAGGCAATCCGGGGCCGATGCGGTCATCTACCTGGCCGGCGCTGATCCGTTCCTGGGCGACCGGCTGGGTCTTCTGGCCTTAACAAAAGCGGGATTGGCCGAGCGCGACCGGCAGGTTTTCCAGGCCTGCCGCAGGCACGGGCTGGCGGTGGCCGTGACCATGGCCGGCGGCTATGCGGCCCGGGTGGAGGATATCGTCGACATCCACGCCCAGACCATTCGGCTTGCCGCGACAGGCTCGTAAGGTCTTGAAATATATAGCCAATACGGGTCGCGGCAGGGGGTGGATGCAGGCCCCCGGAAAGGTCGATTAGTGATAGTGCTCTATATTGTTAAAGATTCGTTCCATGCTATATTCGGCCTGTCATGCCGAGTGCGTTGACATTCTCTTTTCCGTTTCACCGTCCCTATATGAGGGTTAACAAATGGCTTCCAAGTCCATCACCAAAGGTCTCAAGCGGACCGCGTTGAGCGTAGCGCTCGGCATGTGCTTCGCGGGCAGCGTGTATGCGCAGTCCAACTCCACCGGCTCCATCGCCGGCCAAACGGCGGCAGGCGGCACGGTCGTTGTTGAAAACGCCGCGACCGGTTTCCGTCGCGAAGTCACCGCTGACTCGAACGGCAACTACCGCGTTGGTTCGCTGGCGACCGGTACCTACACCGTCACCGCCGACGGCAAGACCCGTACCGTCAACGTCACCATCGGCGGCACCGCCGAAGGCACCACCACCCTTGACGTCGTTTCCGTCCAGGGTTCGGCCATCAACGCCATCGACGTGGCCTCGGTCGAGTCCACCACGATCCTGACCGCCGAACAGGTTGCCAAGATCCCGGTTCCGCGTGACATCACCTCGGTCGCCTTGCTGGCCCCGGGTACCGTGAAGGGCGACGCCGCATTCGGCAACCTCGCTTCCTTCGGCGGTGGTGCTGTTTCCGAGAACCAGTACTTCGTCAACGGCTTCAACATCTCCAACTCGTTCAAGAACCTCGACTTCGGCCAGGTTCCGTTCGAAGCCATCGCTGAGCAGCAGGTCAAGACCGGCGGCTACGGCGCTGAATTCGGTCGTGCAACCGGCGGCGTGATCAACCTGGTCACCAAGCGTGGTTCCAATGAATTCAAGGCCGGCGCGAACATCTTCTATTCGCCGCAGTCCCTGAAAGAAACCAACCCGGATATCTACTACAACGATCCGCGTTATCCCGATGGCAAGCGTCTGATTGCCGACAACAGCAAAGACGAGCGCGGCACCACCACAAGCGCATCGGTCTGGGCCAGCGGCGCCCTGATCCAGGATCGCCTGTTCGCCTATGCCCTGATCCAGTACGCCAAGACCGACGACGTCAACACCTTCGGCAGTGGCTTCTCGTCCAACAACACGAAACTGTCGCAGACGGTTCCGACCTGGTTGGTCAAGTTGGACTGGAACATCAACGACAGCCACATCCTCGAGTTCACCGGCTTCTCGGACAAGATCAAGCAGGAAACGGACGTGTTCTTCAACACGACCCCGCTCAGCAGCCGCACCGGCCTGTCCGGTGGTGCGAACATGTACCCGGCGCTCACCCCGGGTGGTTGCACCGTGTTCAATGCTGTCACCTGTACGTCCCCGACCGACAAGCCGGCTAGCGACGCCACCATCCGTGGCGCGTACCTCGGTACCGTCTTCAACGAAAACGGTGGCGAAAGCTACTCGCTGAAGTACACCGGCTACCTGACCGACAACTTCACCATCTCGGCCCTGTACGGCCATGGCGAGTCGAGCCGTTCCAACTACGGCGTGGCGGCCAACGGCACCGTGGCTGAGTACACCGGCGACGTCGGCGGCCCGGTTGCGGGTTGCCCGATCATCCAGGCTCTTGCTGCATTCGGCCCGGCTCCGCCGAGCTGCTGGTTCATCGGCGTCATCGGCACCAGGGGTTCGAAGGACGAGCGTGACCAGTTCCGTATCGACGCCGATTGGGCCCTGGGCGACCACCTGATCCGCTTCGGTATCGACACCGACAAGTTCACGTCGATCGACGGCGAGGCTTATGAAGGCGGCGCGATCTGGCGCTACAACGGCCCGGCCAACACCGCGGACGGCGTGCGCAAGCGCATCTTCCAGTCCGGTGCAACGGTTGAAGTCAACTCCGAAGCCTATTACATCGAAGACCGCTGGCAGGTCACCCCGAACTTCCTGGCCTATGTGGGCCTGCGTTGGGATACCTTCGAAAACGTCAACGGTGCCGGCGAGCAGTTCGTCGAGATCAAGAACCAGTTCGGTCCGCGCCTCGGCTTCTCGTGGGACGTGAACGGTGACAGCTCCTTCAAGGTCTACGGTAATGCGGGTCGTTACTCGCTGCCGCTGACCGCGACCGTCGCCGTGCGTGGCGCTTCCGCCTCGCTGTTCGCCGAAGAGTTCTACTCGTACACCGGCATTGACCCGGTCACCGGCGCTCCGCTGGGCCTGGTCAACACCGGCAACGCGTTCTGCGGCAACTGCCCGACCCGTTACCTGAACAACGAGTTCGGCGTCGGCAAGAACCCGCTGACCATCGCGGACCAGAGCCTGAGCCCGATGTACCAGGACGAGTACATCCTGGGCTTCCAGGCCAAGCTGACCGACAACATGAGCGGTGGTGTGCGCGGTATCTATCGTGACCTGAAGGCCGCGATCGACGACCAATGCGATTACCGTCCGATCTACGCCTACGCGTACGAGAACGACATCCCGTTCAACCCGTACAACCCGGGCTTCGCGTTCTGCCACCTGTACAACCCGGGTGAAGACGCGACCTTCCTCGTCGACATCGACGGCGACGGCACGCTGGAAACCTTCGAGCTGACCGCTGCAGTGGGTGGCCCGCCGGCCAAGCGTACCTACAAGGCTGTCGAGTTCTTCGTCGAAGGCAACTGGGACAAGTTCTTCATGCAGGCGTCCTACACCTGGTCGAAGAGCTACGGCAACACCGAAGGTGGCGTGAAGTCCGATATCGGCCAGGATGACACCGGCACGACCCAGGACTTCGACTACCCGGAACTGACCATCGGCTCGCTCGGCTACCTGCCGAACGATCGTCGTCATTCGTTCAAGATCTTCGGTAACTACGAGCTGTCCGACGAGTGGTCCATCGGCGCCAACCTGCTGGTGCAGTCCGGTCGTCCGGTCAACTGCTTCGGCTTCCTGGGCGGCAGCAACACGTCGCACTACGCCAACGGCTACTTCTCCTGCAGCCCGAATCCGACCGGCCTGCCGGGCGATGGCACTGGCAACAACGGTTTCGACATCGTGCCGCGTGGTTCGGCCGGTCGCACCGAATGGAGCCGCAATCTTGACCTGAACGTTGCCTACAAGCCCAACTGGGCCGACGGCCACATGATGTTCAAGGTGGACGTGTTCAACGTGCTGAACGAGCACGCTGTCACGACCGTCGTGGAGCAGGGCGAGAACGCTGCCGGTACGCCGCAGCCGGATCGCTACAAGACCCCCACGGGCTTCCAGACGCCGCGTTCGGTCCGCTTCATGGTCCAGTACGACTTCTGATAATCGTTTCAATTGTGGTTGTTCAGCGGCCGCCTTCGGGCGGCCGCTTTTTTTTGCGCGGCAGGATGCCGAAAGCGATGCGACAATCCCTGCCTGGCACGCGTGGATTTGAGCTGGAATGATCGGTATCGAGCAGGCGGGACGACTGGCGAGCCTCTGGGAGCGCGCCGAGCAGCAGCTGGCCGCCAGGAATCCCGAGGCGGCCCGGGCGGCGCTGGAAGCCTTGGTCGTTCTGGATCCGGCCCACGTGATGGCTCGCCTGCGCCTGTCCACGCTGGCCACGAAGCAAGGACGCTATCGGGACTCGCTGGCCCAGCTGATGGCCATCGTCGCCACCCGACCCGATGATCCCTACCTGCTGGTGATGCTGGTGGGCATGCTGCATCGCCTGGGCGAGGCCGCCAGTGCAATCCAGTGCCTCGGTCAGCCGGCCATCCACGCCTCGATGGACCGCGCCTTGGTCCTGGAGGCCGCGCAACTGGCCAGCCAGCTCGAACAACCCGACCTTGCGAACGAGCTTCTGGACCAGGTCGAGCGACTTGGCGGCCCGGATCCGGCGTCGCTGTATTCGCGCGCCACGTTGCAGTTATTCGACGGCAAGCTCGACGCGGCCGGTAAAACGCTGGAAGACTGCCTGGCGTTGGCGCCAAGGCACGCCCAGGCGCATTGGGCGCTGTCGCGCGTGCGTCGGCAGGGCAAGGAATCCAATCACGTCCATCGGCTCAAGCTGTTGCTCGAGCAAGGCCCGGACCCCGCCAGCGCCGCCTACCTGGGCTTCGGATTGTTCAAGGAGCTCGACGACCTTGGGCGCACCGAAGAAGCGTGGCGGGCGCTTGAGACCGCGTGCCGCGCCAAGCGCCAGCAGCTCGACTATCGTGTGGAAGAAGAACGCGCTGCGTTCGAGTTCCTGCATACCGTGCGGGGGCCGGGCGGCAGCGTATCGCCTGTTCCTTCCGGGCCGACGCCGATCTTCATCGTCGGCATGCCACGCACCGGCACGACCTTGCTCGAGCGGATCCTGGGTCGCCACCCCGACGTCGAGGACGCCGGCGAGCTCGATGATCTTCCCTTGCAGTTGCGCTGGTGCGCCAACCGTTTTTCGAAGTCGTTCCTGGATGCGGGCGTGCTGGCTGCGGCGCAATCGGAATCGCCGGCCGTGCTGGGCGAGCGCTATATCGGCCACGCCGGCTGGCGCGCACGCGGCAAGTCCTTTTTCACCGACAAGATGCCGCCCAATTTCCTGCACGTGGGGTTGATCGCGCGGGCACTGCCCGGGGCGCGCATCCTGCACATGACGCGGCACCCGATGGACACCTGTTTTTCCAACCTCAAGGAATTGTTCACCGAGGCCTATCCATACAGCTACGACCAGGGCGAACTCGCCGCGCACTACGGTCGCTATCGCCGCCTGATGTCGCACTGGCACGAACAATTCCCCGGCCGCGTGCTCGATGTTTCCTACGAAGGCCTGGTCGCCGACCCGGTGGCTGCCAGCCAGCGCATATTCGAGCATTGCGGCCTGCAATGGCTGCCCGAATGCGTGGAAATCGAAACAGGCGGCGGTCGCGTCACTACCGCCAGCAGCGTGCAGGTGCGCGAGCCCATCCATCGCCGTGCCGTGGATGGCTGGCGTCGCTACGAAGTGCAATTGCAGCCGCTGAAAGAACAGTTGATGCTGGACGGGTGGATCGAACCATGACAGCGACATCCGGTCCGCGCGTTCCACTGGCCACCTGGCTCGGCCGCATCGGCGCCAGCCTGAAGTCCGGGCAATATCGCGACGCGCAAGCGATGGCGGTTGCCGCGGCCGCGTTGCGACCCGGCACGCCGATGGAGCTGGTCGAACTGGCGCGACGCCTGCTTTACTTCAACCTCAGCGGCGCGATGCGCGGTGTTGCCAAGCGCCTGCTCGAGCGCCCGCTGTCCAACGCCGCTGCGGAAGCCGATGTCGCCGCCATGCTGAGCATGATGGGCGACCAGGACCAGGCCTCGCGGTTGCTCGACCGCGCGATGGTGGTGCTGGGGCCGCATCCCGCGCATCTGTACAACCGCAGCCAGATGCACCTGTACGCCGGGCGGCTCGCGCAGTCCGAAGCGGATCTGCGCCTGTGCCTGGCGATGGAGCCTGGCATGGCGAAGGCGCATTGGGCGCTGAGCAAGTTGCCGGCAGGGGCGAACGGCACGGGCGATATCCAGGCAGCGAGGCTGACCTTGTCGCGCGTGCCACCCGCATCGCAGGACGAGGCCTTCCTCCGGTTCGCCTTGTTCAACCAGCTCGACCGTATCGGCGAGCATGACCAGGCCTGGGATGAACTGGTGCACGGTTGCCGGGCCAAGCGCGCGTTGTTGCGCTACTCGCCCGACGATTCCTCGCGACTGTTCGAGGCATTGCGAAAAGTATTTCCGCTGTCGGCGGCGCCGCCGCCAACGACAGGCATTGGCCAGGGCCCGACGCCCATCTTCATCGTCGGCATGCATCGTTCCGGCACCACCTTGCTCGAGCGGATGGTCGGCAATCACAGCCAGGTCAGCGAAGGCGGCGAGCTGTATGACTTCCCGGCGCAGCTGCGGCTGGCCGTCGGCCGGCACTTTGGCGGCCCGCTGGACGTGGCCGTGGTCGAACAGGCCAATGCGCTGGACCTCGCGTCCATCGGCAGTCGCTACCTGGAACAGGTGCAGTGGCGCGCGAATGGCCAGCCCTTCCTGATCGACAAGTTGCCGTCCAATTTCCTCAATGCCGGCTTCATCCGCCACGCCTTGCCGCAGGCGCGGGTCATCCACATGCAACGTGATCCGATGGACACCTGCTTCTCGAACCTGAAAGAGCTGTTCTCGAATGCCTGCGCCTACAGTTACGACACCGACGAACTGGCCGACTACTACGCCGGCTACCGGTCGACCATGCAGCACTGGCGCGAGGCGGCACCGGGCTTCGTGCTGGATGTGCGCTACGAGGACCTGGCCCGCGACCCGGCGGGGCAGTGCCGGCGCATCCTCCAATTCTGCGGCTTGCCCTGGGAGGACGGCTGCCTGGACGTGGGCGGCAACCAGCGCGCCGTGAACACCGCCAGCAGCGCCCAGGTGCGCGAACCCCTGCACCAGCGCGGCATCGGCGCCTGGCGTCGCTACGAGCCCCAGTTGCAGGGCTTGCGGGCCCGGCTGGCTACCCATGGCATCGAGTGAGCCCGCAAGGCCCTTGAAGCCCGGCGTCCTTTAAACCCTTCGCTGCCTTCCGCCATCTGAGTAGTTATGCTCAGCCTGGCCATGACATTGGATCAAGCACCCGCCGAAACCGTCGACAGCGACGGCGACCACGCTTTGGCGCGGGCGGCCGGGCTGGGGGACGCAAAAGCGTTCGAGGCCCTGTACCGCAAGCACCACCGCCGTGTGTACGCCGTGGTCTGGCGCCTGGCCGGCGGCCAGGCGGCGCGGGCCGACGACCTGGTACAGGAGGCCTTCATCCGGGCATGGCAGGCTTTGCCGGCGTTCCGTTTCGAAAGCGCCTTCTCGACCTGGCTGCACCGGTTGGCGGTGAACACGGCGCTGATGCAGATACGCAGCCGCGCCGGCGCCGAAGACAGCGAGACCGACGATTCGGCGCTGTCGGTGATGCCAAGCCAGGATACGGCCGGCTTTCGCACCCGCGAGCGCCTGGACCTGGAACGCGCGGTGGCGACCTTGCCCGAACGGGCGCGCGCGGTGTTGGTGTTGCACGACATCGAAGGCTGGAAACACGAAGAGATTGCCATCGAGCTCGGCATGGCCGTTGGCAGTTCGAAAGCTCAATTGCATCGCGCGCGCAAACTGTTGCGCCAGCGACTGGGAGAAGACCATGACCGAGACTGACCTGCGTTGGCAATTGCGGCAGCTGCCGCGCGAGATGGAACCCTCGCGCGACCTGTGGCCCGCCATCGCCACCGCGATCGAACAACAGCCCGCGCGCCGTGTTCCACGACGCTGGTTGCCGACGTTCGCGATGGCCGCGTCGCTGCTGCTGGTGGGCGGACTGGTCTGGAAGATGCAGGTGCCGGTCAGCGTCAGCCCGGACCCGGATCCTTCGGCGCGCATCGTGGCTTCCGAATCGCGCGCGATCACCGACGAATACCAGGCGGCGCTGCAACAGTACGAAGGCGCCAGCATCGCCCCGCACATGCGCCCCAGCCTCGGCGAGCTTGATCGCAGCGTGGTCCAGATCAAGCGGGCGATTGCTGCCGATCCGCAGTCCGTGTTCCTGCTGCAACAGTTGCGCAAGACCTATTCCCGACGGCTGGCGCTGACCCAGCGTGCCGTCACCAGCTGAATTTTCCAGGAGAACCACCATGTTGTCGCGCAGTGTCTTTTTCATCGCCATGCTGGCGGCCTTTCCCGTGCTGGCTGCCACTCCCATCAATGAAACCCGCCCGCTGGATGCCACCGGGCAGGTACACATCAGCAACGTTAAGGGCAGCATCGTCGTGCGCACCTGGAACCGGCCCGAGGTCCGCGTGACCGGCAGCCTGGGCAAGGGTGCCGAGAAACTCGAGATCGACAGCGACCCCGGCTCGATCGACATCGAGGTGAAATTCCCCAACAACAGCACCGGCTGGAACCTCTGGGGCCGCAGCGGCAACAAGATGGAACCGACGATCCTCGAAGTCACCATCCCGCAGCGCGCATCGCTCGATATCGAGTCGGTCAGCGCCGACGTGGACGTGCAGCAGATGGCCGGCCGCAAGTTGTCGGTGGCCAGCGTCAGCGCGCCGATCCTGGTGACGGCGTCGTCGCCCGGCCAGGCGAAATTCGAGAACGTCAGCGGCGACATCACGCTGCGCATCACCACCCCTGATGTGGAAGCGTCGAGCGTCAGCGGCGACGTGAAGCTCGGCGGCGGATTGAACGGCCAGGTCGAGCTGGAAACCGTGTCGGGCAACATCACCTTGCTGGCGCAGCCGCTCAACAAGCTCAATGCCAACACCGTGTCGGGCGACCTGGACCTCAAGGCCGGGCTGAAGCCGGGCGGTACGATCAATATCGAATCGTTGAGCGGCGAAGTCGGCCTGAACCTGCTGCGCAACTCCGGCGCCCGCGTGCACGTGGAAACCTTCAGCGGCGGCATCCACAGCCCTTCGGGCAAGGTGCACGAGGAAGAACACGGCCCCGGCAAGTCGCTGGAGACCACGCTGGGCGATGGACGCGGCCAGATCAGCGTGGAAAGTTTTTCGGGCGACGTCAACATCACCCTCGAGTGAGAGGCGATGGGCGCCGCGGTTCAGGCCGCGGCGTCGCCGAGCAATTCCCTGAGCGGCGCCAGCTTCGCTTCGTAGCGCTTCCAGCCGCCGATGTTGCGGGTATGGATGGGTTGCCTGACCTGGGCGCTGCTGGCCGTGGATACCGGCGCCGAGTTCGACTCCACGCGGATCTGCGCGGCGTCGTAGGACAGGCCGCAGTAGTCCATCACGCGCCGGGCCTGGGCGTCGGGATCGGAAACGAGATCTTCGTAGCTCACGTCCAGGATCCTTCCCGGCGCGACGTCATGCCAGTGCGCCATCAGTCGTGAATAGTTGCGGTAGTGCGCGGCAAGGTCTTCGAACGAATAGCTGTACGGGTGCGAGTTGGCGGCGAACAGTTCCTTCATGTTCGAGAAGCAGCTGTCCATCGGGTTGCGCCGCAGGTGCACGATGCGCGCCTGCGGCAGCGCTTTCAGGATCAAGCCGGCCAGCATGAAATTGCCCGGGTTCTTGTCGCTGAAATAATTCGTGTCCGGCGCGCGCCAGGCGACGTGGCCGAGGTAGCGCGAACCCAGTTCGGCGTAATCGACCTCGTTGATGCGGTCCACGCAGATGTTGTCCAGGAAGCCCAGCGAATGATGGTCCGTGGACCACTTGAGCTGCATCCTGAAGTCGTTCAATTCCCCGCACAGCGTCACGGACCGATTCCCGCCGAGGATGCGTTCGAGCAAGGTGGTGCCGGTGCGCGGCAGCCCGAGCACGAAGATCGGAACCTTTGTCGGGTTCGCGGACCCGGCTACCGCCGATGCCGCCGGGATGAAGCCCGGACCGGTCGCCTGGGCCAGCCGTTCGAACAAGGCCGCCTCTTCGCCGCCGTGGTAGCTGATCTGCGCGCGACGCGCGATGGCGCCGGCTTCCAGCGCCGTCCAGGCCGCCTCGGTATCGCCGCAGGCGTCGAGTTCCTTGAACAACGCGTACTGCAGGTAGGGCAGGTCGGGGTTGGATGCGGCGCTCGCATCGAGCGACTTGCGCACCCGCGTCGCGCGCGCGCGGCTGTCGCCAGGCACGCCGAGATAAGCCAGCGCCCAGTGGGCGAAGGCATAGTCGGGATTCACCACCAGGCTGCGTTCGTATTCCTGCGCCGCCTCGTCCATCCGGCCGAGGAACTTCAGCAGGTTGCCGCGCAGGTAGCCGAGCGATTCGGCGCGGATGCCCATGGACATCGCGGCATCGAGATAGCGCAGTGCTTCAGCGTGTTCCTCCATCAGGCTCAGCTGCTGGGAAAATTCCACCAGCACCGAAGGAATTCGCACGCGCTGGGGGTCGATCTTGCGGATGACCTGCACGGCGCGTTCGTATTCGCCCACGGCGATAAGGCGCAGGGTAACGGCGGCGATGTGCTGCGGCGTCTGCGGCCCCATCTTTTGCGCGGCCCGCAAGGCATGGTCGCAGGCCAGGCGATGCTGGTCGCGCTGGCCGACGATGCCGGCCAGCATCAGGTGGGCCTGCGAGTTCAGCGGATCGATGGCCAGGACTTCGCGGCAGGTCTCTTCGGCGCTGCGCAAGGCGCCCGATTGCAACGACGTGGTGGCCTGTTGCAAAAGTGGCGCCACGTTGGGAACACTGGACATGGAGGGTGCGATCTCGCGGCCTTCGGATACCCGCGATTCTAGGCCAGATCGCCGGCCATCCTTCAGAAGGAAAGCAGCGCGGCCATCAGGATCAGGAAGGACGCAAACACACGGCGCAATACGATCGGGCTCGCCTTGTGGGCCAGGCTGGCGCCATACGGCGCCATCAGCACCGAGGTCAGGCTGATGCCGATGGCGGCAGGCAGGAAGACATAACCGATGCTGGCCGCGGGCATGCCCTGGATGTCGGCATTCAGGGCGTAGCCCGCGGCGGCCGCCAGACCGATGGCGATGCCGCAGGCGCTGGAAGTGCCGACGGCGCGCACCGGCGCCACGCCATGCCAGATCAACACCGGCACCGTCATGCTGCCGCCGCCGATGCCCACCAGCGCCGACACGGCGCCGATGCCGATGCCTGCGGCGGTCAAGCCCGGGCCGCGCGGCGGGGTGGGGTGTTCGGGTTGGCTGCGTGGAAATTCAAAGAACAATTGCATTGCAGCCAGCACGCAGTAGGCGACGACGAACCAGCGCAGGCTGTTGCCTGCCAGTTGGGTCGCCAACAGGCTGCCCAGCCAGCCGCCCAGCAGCACGCCCGGTACCAGCCACGCCACGCTGGGCCACAGGACTGAACCACGCTTCGCGTGCGCACGCGTGGACGCCAGGCCGGTGATGACCACGCTGGCGAGCGAGGTGGCCAGCGCGGTGTGCATCACTGCCGCTTCCGGCACGCCCTGCAGCGGCAGCGCCAGCACCAGCGCCGCCACCAGCACCAGGCCGCCGCCGATGCCCAGCAGGCCTGCCAGTAGCCCGGCAGCAACGCCCAGCAGCGGGTACAGCAGCCATTCAATCGGCATCGGGCAATCCTGTTCGCAGTTGCACCTGCCCTGCACTCCCCATCGAATAGAATTCCACCATGATGTCACGACGACTATTGTTGCTTCTTGCCTTGCTGTGCAGCGCGTCCGCCACGGCGCAGGAAACCGGCCGGCGCGCCGAACTGCGCGCCGCCTTCACCCTGGCCGACAGCGGCCGGCTGGACCCGTCGCAGGCGGCGCGCTTTTCCAACGATCCCCTCTATCCCTGGCTGCAGGCCACGGTACTGGCCGGGCAGATCGACACGACGCCCGCCGCCAGCGTGCAATCGGCGCTCGAGGGCTTGGGCGACACGCCTGCAGGACGCTGGTTGCGCACCACCTGGCTGAAGGAAACGATCAAGCGCGAAGATTGGTCGTCGTTTCGCAACGCTTTCCGCGGCAGCGAAGACCCCGTGATGCGCTGCGCGGACCTGCAGGCGCGAAGCGCCGCGCCGGATGCCCAGTGGGTTGCCGACGCCACCCAGGTCTGGCTGACCGGCGAGAGCCTGCCCGAGCGCTGCAACGGGCCGCTGGCGCAGCTGGCAGCCCTGGGCAAACTCGATGACGACCTGCGTTGGCGCCGGATCGACCTGGCGATCGGGCAGGGCGAAGCGGGCCTGGTCCGCCACATCGGCAAGGACCTGGCGGCCGATGCGGAGCTTGCCCAGTCCTATGCCGACTACATCGACAAGCCCGTCGCGGGTTTGCCGTCGTGGCCGACGTCGTCGCGCACGCAGGCGGTCATCACTGCCGGCCAGTCGCGATTGGCCAAACGTGATCCGGAACAAGCGCAGCGCCTGCTGGACGCACTGCCTGCCGGGACGATCGATGCCGGGCAGCGCGCGCAGGTCCTGTACCAGGTCGCGTTGTGGTCGGTGGCGTCGTACCTGCCCGATTCCGCTGCGCGACTCGCGGCTGTTCCTGAATCCGCCTACGACGACCGCCTGCGCGAGTGGCGCGTGCGCGAGGCCATCAGCCGCGGTGACGACGCCGCCGCTCTCGCGGGCATCGGCAAGATGGGCGATGCCCAGCGCGCCGATTCGCGTTGGCAATACTTCGAGGCCCGCCTGCGCGAACGGCTGGGCCAATCGGGCGCATCCAAGGCGCTTTACCAGCAGGCTGCGCAAAGCGGCGGCTTCCACGGCTGGCTGGCGGCCGATCGCCTGCTGCAGCCCTACACACTGTGCGCGCTCGAACCGACCCGCGCGCCGACCATCGTGTCGAGCGTGGCCAACCATGCCGGCCTGCTGCGGGCCCTTGATTTGTTCGCGATCGATCGGCCGGACGCGGCGGCGCGCGAGTGGAGCACGGCGGTCAAGTCCTTCACCGATGAACAACGTCGCGTCGCCGTGCAGCGCGCCATCGCCGAGGGCTGGTTCGATCGCGCGGTGTTCGGCATGGGCGCGGTGCCCGACGACACGCGCCACTATTCGCTGCGATTCCCCTTGCACCACGCCGCCGACATTCGCGACCAGTCGCGGGCCAACGGCCTGGACCCGGCCTGGGTGGCCGGCCAGACCCGCGCGGAAAGCAGCTTCATGCCGCGCGCACGGTCGGCGGCCGATGCGCGCGGCCTGATGCAGTTGCTGCCCGGCACCGGCGAGCTGACCGCCAAGCGCCTGGGCATCGTCTGGGAGGGCGGAGACAGCCTTTACGAGCCGGAAACCAACATTCGCCTGGGCACCGCCTACCTGCGCCAGATGCTGGACCGCTTCAGCGCGCTGCCCTACCTGGCCATCGCTGCGTACAACGCCGGACCCGCGCCCGTCGAGCGCTGGCGCCTCGCGCGGCCGGCCCTGGAGCCGGACTTTTTCATAGAAGCCATGCCCTACAAGGAAACCCGCGAGTACGTGGCGCGGGTGCTGGCCTTCAGCGTGGTTTACGATTGGCGCCTGAACGGCGATGCGACGCCCCTCAGCGAGCGGATGCTGGGTCGGTTGCCAACCGACCGGGGCGCGCGTCGCCCCTTCGCCTGCACGAACATGAGCGCCCAGACCCAATGATCAAGAAGAACATCGTCGTGCTTGGTGGTTCCGGTTTCGTCGGACGCCGCCTGATAACGCAACTCGCCGCGGAAGGTCATTCGATCAAGCTGCTCAGCCGAAACCTGGCCGCGCATTCCGATCGCCTGCTGCCGCCGGACGTGATGCTGCACCGCGTGGACGTGCATGACGCCGCGCAGCTGCGCGCTGCCATCGCCGGCAGCGACGTCGTCATCAACCTGGTCGGCATCCTCAACGAATCGGGCGATGACGGCAGCGGCTTTCGCAAGGTGCATGTCACGCTTACCCAGAACGTCATCGCCGCCTGCGAGATGACCGGCGTGCGCCGCCTGCTGCAGATGAGTTCGCTCAATGCCGGCCGCGGCGAAAGCCATTACCTGAAGTCGCGTGGCGAAGCCGAAGCGGCGGTGAAGGCATCGAGCCTGGACTGGACCATCCTGGAGCCGTCGGTCATCTTCGGGCCGGGGGATGGCTTGTTCTGCCGATTCGCCGCGTTGCTCAAGACATTGCCGGTGATGCCGCTGGCCTGCGCCGGTACCAAGTTCGCGCCGGTGCATCTGAACGACGTGGTGGCCGCCTTCATCAAGTGCCTCGACGACCCGCGCACCATCGGCGAGGTCTACGAGTTGTATGGGCCTGAGGTCTACACGCTGCGCGAAATCGTGAAGATGACCGCGCGCCAGCTCGGCCTGTTCCGCATTGTCGTGCCGCTGCCGGACTTCATCGGCCGTGTGCAGGGACTGGTCTGCGATTTCATTCCGGGCAAGCCGTTCTCGTCCGACAACTTCCGGTCCCTGCAGAC
>JAPLSI010000093.1 GCA_026398715.1 Gammaproteobacteria bacterium | reverse complement strand
CAGCTGCACCAGCAGCCGTGCCTCCGCCCGCACCAATTCCTGCACCAACGCCGACGCCCGCTCCGCCCCCACGACCAGCCAGCGCACCATCACCGCCGCCGCCCTTGCGCACACCCCCGCCGGTACCACGGCGTCCGATGTCGTCTCCACCTGCAGCGGCGCCCCGCAGCAACACCGCGCTGATCGTCATCATGGTCGTACTCGCAACCGGGCTGGCCGTGGCCGCACTGGTTCTTTTCAACATGCGCCAAAATCAGAGCGGCTTCTGGGCGCATCCGGACCCGGTGGCAGTAGCTCCCACTCCGATGGATACCCAGCTCCTGGAGCCGGCCGCAGCCATTCCCAGTGCGGAATCCGTTGCAATCGACAGCGCTACGGGCGAAGCCTACGAGCCGGAAGGCTACGACGAGACCGTCGACGCCGACCCGGCAGCAGACGCAGCAGCCATGGCAGCGGATGCCGCGGCGATGGCTACCGATGCGGCGGCAACCGCGACCGACGCGGCCGCAGCGTCCGATGCCGATGCCGGCGATGGGACGGGCCTCGGCGACCAGATCGACAGCGACGCCGAACAGCGCGCCCGCGACGTCGCTGCCCTCGAAGCCGAACGACGCGCGACGGAACGACGTGCCGCGGAACGACGCGCCGCGCAGGCTCGCGCGGATGCGCGTGCCGATGCCGCGGCAGCGGAGCGCCGACTGACCGAGGAGTCTGCCGCCATCGAGGCCCAGGCACGTCAGCAAGCGCAGGCCATGGAGGACCAGCGTCAGAACACGCCCGATCGGATCTACGAACAGCGTCGCGGCGCTTGTCCGGGTGGTTTCCTGGGCTCGACCTGCCGAAAGAAATTGCGCTACGAGCTGTGCGACGGGCGCTGGAGCGATTCGCCCCCCGCCGGCGAGTCGGTCTGCGAATCCAAGAATCGCTAACCCATGTATTGCCCCTGCGGCCATGCCTGCGATGCGCGCGACAGCTTCTGCGCCGCGTGCGGTCGACATCTTTCGGCGCACGCGACCCGGGCGGTGCCTCCAGCAGGCGCAGTGATACCTGACGAAGTCATGCTCGGGCGCATTGCCGACTACGAGCGGGTGTCGGCGATCCTCTGGATGATCCTAGGCGTGCTGCAAGTGCTGTTCATCGTGACCATCATTGCGGGGGTATGGAACATCTTTGCGGCCGCGTCCCGGTTCCGGACGTCGCCGCTGATCCGGGCCCGCGACCCGGGCATTCCCGCTGCGTATGAAAGCGGGCTCGTGCAGTTGGTCATCCTGGGTGCGCTGAACTTCTTCCTCGGCGCAGGCATCGGCGTCGCCTTCGTCATCTTCGATTTCTTCATCCGCGACCTGGTGCTGAAGAACCAGCATCTGTTTGCCTCAACCCAAGGGACACCGGCATGAGCACGGCGATCTGGTATTTCATCGACAGCACGGGCACGCAGGTCGGCCCCGTTGACGCAGCCGCGGTTCGCGACGCGATTCGCCTGCATGCCGCGTCGCCCACCAGCCTTGCCTGGCGTGAGGGGCTGTCTACCTGGGTGCCTATTTCCCAACTTGCCGCCGAACTCGGCCTGTCGGTCGCGTCCAGTGCACCTATTCCGTCGGCGTGGACCGGCGATCACTACCAGCCGCCGCAGCATCCCGGTTCGCCGGAGGCCCAGCGCGGCGATGGCGCGGTCGTGCCTGCGGGTTTCGTTCGCCGGTGGGCCGCGCTGTTCCTTGACCAACTGGTTCTTGGCGTGCCGCTTTTCCTGCTGATGCTCGTAGTGGTCATGGCGTTCGGGAGCGAAATCGCAAATCCTGCCGACAACCTCATGTTTCAGGCCTTGTTCTATCTCGCCTGGCTTGTCACCGCGCCGCTGTACTACGCCGGCATGGAAAGTTCCGAGGGCCAGGCGACGCTGGGAAAGCGCGCGCTGGGCATCAAGGTCACCGACATGGAAGGTCGGCGGATCGGTTTCGGGTATGCCCTGGGTCGCTGGTTCGCCGCCGCGCTTTCGTACCTGACCTTGTATATCGGCTTCCTGATGGCGGCATTCACCGACAGGAAGCGAGCCCTGCACGATTTCGTCGCCGGTACCCAGGTGGTCGATAAATGGGCTTACACGTCTTTTCCGGAACGCCAGAAACAAGGGTTGTCCGGTTGCCTGGTGGCGTTCCTGATCATGATGCTGATGGTACCGGTCATCGCGATCCTGGCCGCCATCTCGATCAGCCAGTACCAGGACTACGTCATCCGCTCGCAGGTCAGCGAGGCGAGCAGCCTGGCCGACGGGGTCAAGATCGCCGTCGGAGAGTACGTGAACAACCGCGAGGGCTGGCCGGATTCCAACGCCAGCACCGGCTTGGCCGAACCTCGCGAGATCATCGGCAGTTACGTCAGTTACGTGGACGTCGGCAAGACTCCGGGGCGCATCGAGACGGGCTTCTCGTCCCAGGCGCCACAGAAGGCCAATGTCGCGCTTGACGGAAAACATTTGTACTTCGACGGCAGGCTGAGCGCAGGCAGCATCGAGTGGACCTGCACCAGCGATGACCTGAAGCAGAAATGGTGCCCGTCGAGCTGCACGTGCAGCGGCTGAGTAACCCAGCCGTCACACGCCGGTAACGCCACTGGCACAGGCGCCTGCCAGCCTGTGCGCATGAAAAGCCATCTCCACTTCGAACTGGTCACTGAAACCTACCCGCCGGAGGTTAACGGCGTGGCCTTCACCGTGCAGTCGCTCGAGCACGGGCTGCGGGCGATGGACCATCGGGTGGCGCTGGTGCGCACCGAGCGGCCCGAGGACAGCGACCGCTTCGACCGCGACCGCGTTTTGATCGCTGGCGCGCCACTGCCCAATTATCCGGGCGTGCGCTTCGGCTTGCCGGCAGGACGCCGGCTGCAGGCGCGTTGGACACAGGAAAGGCCGGACGCCATCTACGTGGCCACGGAAGGCCCCTTGGGATGGTCGGCCTTGAACGCAGCGCGCAAGTTGGGCATTCCGGTAGCCACCGGATTCCACACGCGCTTCGATACTTACGCGAAGGACTACGGCTTCGGCTTCCTGTCGCCCTGGGTGTTCAACTGGCTGCGCCGCTTCCACAACCGCGGCGATGCGACCCTGGTGCCGACGCTGGAACTGCAGCAGCAATTGCGCGCGCAGGGCTTCAAGAAAGTGCATCGGCTTGGCCGCGCCGTGGACACGGTGCAATTCCATCCACGCTGGCGCGACGAAGGCCTGCGCGAAAGCTGGGGCCTGCATGCAGACGACTTGGCGGTACTGTGCGTCGGCCGCATCGCGGCTGAAAAGAATCTCGACCTGGCCTTGCGCGCCTTTCGCGCCATCCAGCAACGCCAGCCCCGTGCGCGGTTGGTGCTGGTGGGCGACGGCCCGTCGCGCGCCGCGTTGCAGGCCGCGCATCCGGACGTGATCTTCGCCGGCGTGCAGCGCGGCGAATCCCTGTCACGCCATTACGCCAGCTGCGACATGTTCCTGTTCTCAAGCCTGTCGGAAACCTTCGGCAACGTCACGCTCGAAGCCATGGCCTCGGGGCTGGCCACCGTCGCCTTCGACTACGGCGCGGCGCGCGAGCACCTGCGCCACGCAGAACACGGCGCGGTGGTGGCGTTCGGCGACCACGACCAGTTCGTGCAGGCCAGCGTGCGCACGGCCGGTGCGCCCGACCTGCGGCAGATGGGCCACGCCGCGCGCACCAGCGTGCAACCGCTGCATCCGATGAAGGTAGCGCAGGACTTCGCGGGGCTACTGGCAGGACTGCACTGGCAGAGGAAGGTCGCGTGAACGGGGCTCGCGTCCGCTTCGGCGCACGCGAGCATCAATGGTGCTTGTCGGCCAATCGTTGGGGCGCGCGCCGCGCCGTGCGAATCTACTTCCGCGCCGTCAGCCGTTTGGGCGATGGCGCCTTCTGGTATGCGCTGATGCTGGCGCTGGTGATGGTGGACGGCTGGCGCGGCCTGGATACCGCCGCGCGCATGGCCGTGGTTGGCGGCGTGGCGACGCTGCTTTATCGCCGCCTGAAACAGTGGACGCGGCGGCCGCGGCCCTTCGCACAAGACCATCGCATCCATGCCTGGATCCCGCCGCTGGACGAATACAGCTTTCCGTCCGGGCACACGCTGCACGCGGTCGGCTTCAGCGTGGTGGCCTGCGCGGCCTACCCGATGCTGGCCTGGATACTGCTGCCCTTCACGCTTAGCGTTGCCGTGTCGCGCGTGGTGCTGGGCGTGCACTACCCCAGCGACGTGGCCGCCGCCACGGGCATCGGCCTGGTGCTGGGGCTGACGGTGGCCTGGCTGCTCTAGTACTTCTCGTGCAGGTCCACCGGCTTGGCGGCGGACTTGCGCATGCGGATGTTGAGCATCTCCATCACCAGCGCGAAGGCCATGGCGCCGTACACGAAGGCCTTGGGAATGTGGTATCCGAAACCATCGGCCACCAGCACCACGCCGATGACGAACAGGAAACCCAGCGCCAGCATCTTGATGGTCGGATGCTTGGACACGAAGCGCGAGATGGCGCCTGAAAACGCCATCATCAACGCCACCGACGCGATCACCGCCGCCATCATCACCGCCAACTCGTCCACCATGCCCACCGCGGTGATGATTGAATCGAGCGAGAACACCAGGTCGATCACGATGATCTGCATGATGATCGCGCCGAAAGTCGCCTTCACGGCCGACGACGCATGGCCCTCGCGCCCTTCCATCAGCTGGTGGATTTCGGCGGTGCTCTTCCACAACAAGAAGATGCCGCCGCCGGCAAGGATCAGGTCGCGACCGGTGAAGCCATGGTTGAGCGCGGTGAACAACACCGTGGTCAGGCCGACCAGCCAGCTGAGTACCGACAACAGGCCCAGCCGCATGAACATCGCCAGGAACAAGCCGATGCGCCGTGCGCGCGTGCGTTGTTCGGGCGGCAGCTTGTCGACCAATATCGAGATGAAGACGATGTTGTCGATGCCCAGTACCAGCTCGAGGGCGGTAAGGGTCAAGAAGGCGATCCAGATCTGCGGGTCGGTCAGAAGTTCCACAGGGGCGTCCACGGGTCAGTAAAGGTGGGGATGATACAGGCAGTCAGCTGCCTTTCTTGAACTGCAGGTCCGACGCATTCCAGGCATCGATGATGCGGTGCCGATCAACGACACGCCGTAACTCACGAACAAGCGCGGCGACACCTGCTTGCCGATGGTGAAGGTCGACTCGCCCAGCGCGCGGGTCGCGCCGATGTCGGCCGTGTCCAGGCCCAGCCGCGTGCCCAGGCGTTGCGCCAACAAGTTGGTGCCCGCGCTCAGCGCCAGCGAGCTGGCATTGATCTGTTGCAGCTGCGAGCCGCTGGCGGTGCTCAACGGCCGGCCGATCATCAACCAGGACAAGGCTTCCGACGTCGCCATCGCGGGGCTGGAAGTAATGGTGGTTTCCGGCGCCGCTGCCAGGCCGCGCACGCGCACGCCCACCGTCACTGACTCGAACTCGCGCTCGGCCAGGATGTCCAGCGTCGGGTTGTCGATCGCGGCGTTGATGAAACCCAGGCGGCCGCGCTTGATCTGCAGCGCACGACCGTAAGCGATGTAGGTGCCCGAAACATTCAGCGTGCCCGTCATCAGCGCCTCGCGGTCGGACCGGTCGCGCACGCGCAGACTGCCGGTCAGTCCGCCGTCCAGGCCGAAGCCGCGCAGCTTCACGTCATCCCCAAGCTGCAGCACCACGTCGGTGTCGAAGAACAAGGCACTGGCGGAAGCGGGCACGCGCGGATCGATCACCACCACGTCCGGCGATACCGACACGCTGTTGTCCAGGCGCTCCAGGTCCAGGCGCGCCATCGGCACGCCGACCGTGCCGCGTACCTGCCAGATGCCATCGTTGCGGCGAAGGCGCAGGTCGGGGCTCATCGTCGCTTGCAGGTCGGGCGTGTCGGCCACCGTGATGTTGACGCCGCTCAGGTGCAGGTCCACCGGGCTGTTCTTGTCGCGCAGGTTCAAACTGCCGTCCACCAGCAAGCGACCCTTGCCCGATTGCACGCTGCCTTCGATGCGCGCCTCGCCGCCGGGCTCGCCGCGCAAGGTGAATTCGCCGCCGCTCAACACCACGCCTTGCCCGGGCAGTTCGGCCGCAAACCGGCTCAGCCGTGCTTCGCCATCGATGGACGGCGAAGCCAGCGTGCCGGCGAACGAAAGGTTGCCGGTGAGTTGCCCGGTCGGGTCGGCCACTTCGGCGGAAAACAACTCGATCCAATCCAATTGGCGCATGTCGAAACGCAGGTTGCCCTGCATCGGCGCGTTGCCCGACAGGCCATCCACGCGCAGGTCGCCGATGATGCTGCCGCCTTCTTCCAGGCCCGCCTGCAGGCCGACGGTGAGTCGCGATGCCAGCAATCGTGCATTGGCGCGCAGGTTGGAGAACGCCAGCACCGTTTGCTTCGATGACGGATCCAGCCGCAATCCGCCGGACGACGATGTCGCCGTCAGGCCGCCCGACCAGGCACCCGCCTTGTCGCTGACGACATCGCCGTTGAAATCCACCGTGCCGAACGGCGCCAGGTCCAGTGACGTGTCGGCCAGCCAGGGCTCGGCCAACGCCCACGGCAGTTGCGTGCCCTGCACGCTGATGCGCGAGGCATTTGCCTGCGCACAGACACGGCCGTCGCCGGTGGAGGCGAGGCAGGCGCGATCAAGGTCGATCGTGTCCGCGCCATAACGCCACGCCACCGGTGATTGAAGATTCCATGCGGCGATGCGCGGCGGCGCAAGGCGCAACTGCAGCAGCCGTCCGCGCCATTGCTCGCCGTCCTGGTTGGCCGTGGCCTGCGCGCTGAACTCGCCCGATTTTCCCGACAGCGTGGCTTTGGCGCGAAGCGCACTGATGCTGCCGGCCAAGTTGATCACCGCACGATCGAACGTCGTGCCCGAGACTTCCAGCGCCGTAGCCGCAAGACGCAGGTCGCCGCCATCGCCACTGCCGGGCAAGTTGCCCTTGGCCGACAGCGTCGCCGCCTTGAACGGCGCCCAGTCCAGCGCATTGCCTTGGAGGTCGGCATGCGATCGCCGATGCTGCCTGCCGCCTCCACATGGCTGTCGCCGATGCGCAGGTCGATCTTGCCCGACGCCGAAGCATCGGCGAAACGAAGCTCGGCCTGGCCTTGCAAGGGCCGCTTGCGCAGCGTGCCGCGCAGGTCGCTTGCCTTTGCGTCGCCTTGCCAATTGCCTGCGGCATCGCGTTGCGCGCGGCCGGTGATGCGGCCGCTTACCGCGCCCGGGTAGTCGGGAAACAGATAACCCGGATCGAATCCGGCCAGCGTGGTATCGACCACCACGCGCAGGTTCGGCTGCCAATGAAATTCGCCGGTGCCGCGCAGCGTGCCGTTGGGCGTGCGCGCAAGCAAGGATTCAACCAGCAGGCGACGCGCGTCGCCGCGACCAGCCACGGTCAGCTTGGCCGACTGCTTGGCGCGACGCAGGTCCACGTCGCCGGCCACGGTCCAGGCGCGCCAGGGGCCACGCATCCGCAACTGGCCGCTTGCCGTTACGGGCAGCGCGTCCACGTCGGTGACGGCGGGCGTCAGCCGCAATGCGCGCGAGCGCAGGCGCAGGTTGAAATACGGCTCGTCGCCACGAAGTGCGACCGCGCCGGTCAGTGCCACGTCGCCTTGTTCCAGTCGCACGGCCAAAGGCGAGAAAGCAACGATGCCGTCGTTCAAAATCAATCTCGACGGCGCCAGCTTCACCGCCAGGCCATCGCGCGACAGCGAGCCGCGCAGGTTCGCGCTCCCACCGTCGCCGACCACGTGCATATCCATCGCTATCGGTACCGCGTCCGCCAATCCGGTTTGCGCAGGCGACCATTGCGTGGTGGCGGCATCGAGCGTCCAGCGCGGGCGGTCGCTGCCGCCATCGCGCAGCGCCAGCGTCAACGACACCGGCGCCGGCGCCCGGCCGCCCAGCGACAATCCGAAATCGTCCAGGTCGCCGCGCGTGGCAAAGGTCAGCAGCGCCGGCGGCGCGCCCGCTACCGCGGGAAACACCCCGCGTCCTTCCAGCGTGCTGCGGAAGTTGTCGGCAGGCAGGTACTCGCCGTGGATGCGCAATACGCCGCGGTCGCTTACCAGCGTCGTGTCCTTCACCTGCAGTCGCCCGGGGCCGACCAGCACCGCGCCATCGATGCGGCTG
>JAPLSI010000083.1 GCA_026398715.1 Gammaproteobacteria bacterium | reverse complement strand
ACGGTGGGGCTAGGATTCGCCTACGCCCACGAGTTCAAGGAGGAACCAATGAGCCATCAACTCACCGACGCCATGCGCGAATGCATGGCTGCCTGCAATGCCTGCGCCGATACCTGCGGAAATTGCTTTTCACACATGGTCGGCGTTGCCAGCGACAACGACTGCCCGCGATGCTGCATCGAGTGTGCGGCCATTTGCCGCTTGTGCGCCGACGCAATGGCCCGCAACAGTCCTTTCGCCAAGGAGCTTTGCCAGTTGTGCGCGCGAATCTGCGATTGGTGCGCGGAGCAGTGCGGAGCCCACGATATGGAACACTGCCAGGCCTGCGCCGAAGCCTGCCGCCGCTGCGCGGCGGCTTGTCGCGCGATGTAAGCGACGCCCGTGCAGGGCCAAAAGGTGAGGGAAGCCGAGCCCTATCGTAAGATAGGGCCATGACGACCGAACCCACGCCTTACCCCATCGGCACGCCCGGCGAGCCCTGGACCGAAACCCACAAGCAGCAGTGGCGCGACGCGCAGCGCAGGCTGCGCAGCTACGCCGACGACGTGCTTTCAGTAGTCGATCGGCTGCGCCCGCGCTTCGACGTACAGCCATATGGCGAGCTCGATTACGGCGCCGACGGCCGCTACCCCTTGTTCGTGCTGCGATCGAAAAACTGGAACGAGGCGCTGCCCAACGCGCTGGTCACCGGCGGCGTGCATGGCTATGAAACCAGTGGCGTGCATGGCGCGCTGCGCTTTGCGGACCTGCATGCGGCCGACTACGCGGGCCGCATGAACCTGATGATCGTGCCCTGCGTCAGCCCCTGGGCCTACGAGCGAATCCATCGCTGGAATCCGCTCGCCCTCGATCCCAACCGCAACTTCCGCGACGACAGCCCTTGCGGTGAATCCGCGGCGCTGTACCAATTGCTGGCGCCCCTGCACGGGCGCTTCCTCGTGCACATCGACCTGCACGAGACCACCGACACCGACGAATCGGAATTCCGGCCGGCCCTGGCGGCGCGCGACGGCAAGACGTTCGAGCCCGAAGGCATTCCGGACGGTTTCTACCTGGTGGACGATTCGGAAAATCCGCAGCCAGCCTTCCAGCAGGCGATGATTGAAGCCGTCGAGAAAGTGACGCACATCGCGCCGGCGGACGACGCCGGGAAGATCATCGGCTCCACGTTGGTCGCGCCCGGCGTGATCGAGTACGCCGTCAACGACCTGGGCCTGTGCACCGGCATGACCGATGCGCGCTACACGACCACCACCGAGGTCTATCCCGACAGCCCGCGCGCGACGCCGGAACAATGCATCCTGGCGCAAGTGGCCGCGGTACGGGCCGGACTGGACTACGCACTCGCTTAGCGCTGGTCCAGCTCGTGGTGGATCAGCACGACGCATTGCGAGGCGAACAACATCTTCTTCCCCAGCGTGAGCTTCTTCGTGCCCAGGCGCTCGAGCGTGTGGAAGGTGTTCTTCGGCATCGGGATGTGGTCGGTCAGCAGGAAACAGGGATCGTTTTCGAACACCTGGTCGCGAATGGACGTGCCTTTCGGGTCCATCACGAACAACTGGTGATCCACGGCCAGTTCCTGCACCAGCCGCTCGAAGGCAATGGTGCGCACGGTGACGCCTGATTCCACCGGCCGCGATTCTTCCTTGCCCATCCCGCGCGAGGAGTCCAGCGCCTTCGTCACCTTGCCCAGCAGTGCGCGTTCGTCGAAGCCGCCGATCTCGTGCATGGCATTGGCCTCGAAGCGGATCGAGCGTGAAAAATCCGCCGTGCTTTCCAGTACCAGGTAGACCACGACATCGGCGCGATGCGACTGGGCCACGAAGATGGCATTCATCAGCGTGTGCGCCAGGATTTCGGGATGGGCGTCCTGGCCGACCGATGCCAGAAGCTTCTGGCTATCGGTGGGCGCGGCCCGCGCTCTCAGTACAAAGGTTCGCATCGACCCATGTTAGCCAGCCGTGAGCAACTTCAGCAATGCTTGGGCCGCGGGCTTCGACGATGCCGGGTTCTGCCCGGTGATCAGCTTGCCGTCGGTGACCACGTGCACGGCCCAGTCGCCGGCTTTTTCATAAAGGCCGCCATTGGCCTTCAACATGTCTTCCACCAGGAAGGGCACCACGTCGGTCAGGCCGGCGGCGGCTTCTTCGGTATTGGTGAAGCCGGTGACCGCCTTGCCCTGCACCAGCGGCAGGCCATAGGGGTCGCGCGCGTGGCGCAGTACGCCCGGCGCATGGCAGACGGCGACCACGGGCTTGCCGGCGGCGTAGGTCGATTCGATCAGCGCAATCGAAGCGCGGTCCTCGGCGAGGTCCCACAGCGGGCCATGGCCGCCCGGATAGAACACGGCATCGAACGATTCGCCGACCACGTCGGCAAGCTTGCGGGTCGAGGCCAGTGCGAGATTGGCGTCGCTGTCCTTGCGAAAGCGATCGGTGTCCGCGCTTTGCGCATCGGGCTCGTCGCTCTTCGGGTCCAGCGGAGGTTGCCCGCCCATCGGCGACGCCAGCGTGACCTGCGCGCCCGCGTCCTTGAAGACGTAGTAGGGCGCAGCGAATTCCTCCAGCCAGAAACCGGTCTTCTTGCCGGTGTCGCCCAGGCGGTCGTGTGAGGTGAGTACCATCAGGATCTTCATTGTTGGCTCCTTGCCTACTTGCGGTTGGTGTCTCGGTTCTTCTTCGGGCGGCGCAGCAGCACCGATGGATTTTCCTTTACCTTCGCAGTCACCGCGCTGATGTCGGAAACCACCTTCTTGGTCTGGTCCTCGATCGCCGAGAATTTCGCGACGACCCTGGGCAGTTCCTCCATCAGCGTGTTGAAGGTGCTCTTCTTCGACTCGATTTCCGGAATCTCGCCCGGTTCGGTCACCGACAGCAGTGTCTTCGCGTCTACAGTGCTGCCTTTGAGTTCAATGAAGTAGGCGCCGGTGATGCCTTTGAACTGCAGCGTGGCGCGGGTATCGGACTTGATGGGCGCGCCCTTGCGCAGCTTGACGTCAACCTGCACCTGGCCCGGGTCTTCGGGGTCGATCGTCAGCGCGTCCACCAGTCCGATGTCCACGCCCAGGTACTTGACCGGGTCGCCTAGGTTCAGGCCGCTCACCGACTCCTGGAAATAGATTCGATACAGCTCGTCGTCCTTGTTGCCGGTCCGGCCCAGCCAGACGAAGAACAGGGCGAGCGCGACCGACAGGACGATGACGAACAATCCTTCGAGGAAATACTTCTTGTCAGATTCCATGGCTTGCCTTCCTTGCAAATAGCGCGCCCTGCGCACGGTCGCTGTGCAGGAGTTCGTGGATCCAGGGTTGGGTGGAGCGCTTGAGTTTGTCGACGGTGTCCACGCTGATCTTCTTGTCGACCAGCATCGCCACGCGGTCGCAGATGCCGAGCAGGGTGTTGAGGTCGTGGGTCACGACCACCACGGTAATTCCCAGGCCCTGGTTCAAGCGGACGATCAGTTCGTCGATGCCGCTGGCGGTCAGCGAGTCGAGATCGGACGTCGGTTCGTCCAGGAACAGGATGCGCGGGTCCAGCGCCAGCGCCCGCGCCAGCGCCGCGCGTTTCACCATGCCGCCGGAAAGCTGGGACGGAAACTTGAGTGCCGTTTCCGGGGGCAGGCCGGCCAGTTCGATTTTCACGGCGGCAAGCTTTTCCTGTTCGGCCTGCGACAGCGTGGTGTGCTCGCGCATCGGCAACATCACGTTTTGCGCCACGGTCAGGGACGAAAAAAGCGCGCCCTGCTGGAACAGCACGCCAATCAGGGCTGCCTTCTGGGTGGCGCTGAGGGACTCGATGGGGTTGCCATCCAGCGAGACGGTGCCGCTGGTGGGACGACGCAGGCCAGTCAGCGTCTTGAGCAGGACTGATTTGCCCGAGCCCGAGCCGCCGGCGATGCCGAGGATCTCGCCGGCGCGCACGTCCAGGTCGATCCTGTCGTGCACGACCTGCTTGCCGAAGCGGTTGACGATGCCGCTGGCGGACAGCAGGGCCTTCGCGGGCTGGCGCTTGCGGGTGGTCACAGGCCGAGCCTTTCGAACAACACCGAGAACAGGGCGTCGAGGATGATGACGATGAAGATTGCCTTGACCACGGCGCGCGTGGTTTCGCGACCGACGCTTTCGGCCGACCCGCCGACGCGCAGCCCGTGCATGCAGCCGACGGCGCCGATGCAGAACGCGAAGATCGGTGCTTTGACCAGCCCCACGAACAGGTCGCTGCGATCCACCGCCAGGTGCAGGCGGTCGAGGTAGGGCATCGGTGAGATGTCCAGCACCGCGCTCGACAGGATGGCGCCACCCAGCAGGCCCATCAGGTCGGCGAAGAAGGTCAGCAAGGGCAGGGCGATCATGATCGCGATCAATCGCGGCACCACCAGCAATTCCATCGCGCCCAGGCCCATCACTTCCAGCGCATCGATTTCTTCCCGCGATTTCATCACGCCGATTTCGGCAGCGAAGGCGGAACCGGAACGCCCCGCCACCATGATGGCGGTAATCAGCACGCCCATCTCGCGCAACATGGACACCGCCACCAGGTTGATCATGAAATCGTCGCCGCCGTATGGGCGCAACTGCACCAGGCCCTGGTAGCCGATGACGATGCTGATCATGATTGCCATCACGCCGACGATGGGCAGGGCCTTGATGCCGATTTCGGAAATCTGCTTCGAGATTGCCGCCGGCCGCAGCAGCGATGGATGCAGCAGCGAGCGACCCAGCGCATTCAACGCCCGTGCGATGAAAACGATGACGTCATACGCTTCGTGGCCGACGGCATGCACGCCCTTGCCCAGATCGACGATGCTCTCGCGCCAGCGCGGCATTTTTGCAGGCGCGGGCAGCGGCTTTCGTTCCAGGCCGCCGATCAACTCGAGAATTTGGCCGTGCTCGACGCTGACGTGGGTGAGTTGCACGTTGCAGTCGCGCAGAAGCCTGATGCGTCGAATAGCCTACTTGTATAGCTCTGTGCTGCTTAAGGCCCACCCAACCGGACGTGCGGGGGTCATGGCTGGTTCAGGTCACAAGCGCGTTTCGGTCGCCAGGTAACGCCACTCGCCCGCAGGCATCTTCGACAGCGGCACGCGGCCGATGCGGATGCGCTTCATCGTCACCACGGTCAATCCGACGTCGCCGCACATCGAAACCAGTTGCCCGGGCTGCACGCCCTTGATGGCGAAGCGCAGCCGTGTCTCGTTCTGCCAGCTGACCTTGCAGGGCGGCAGGTTGCGGCCGTTGAAGGCGAGGCCGTGCTCCAGCCGGCGCAGTCCGTAAGGTGCGATCTCGCCGCTGACCTCCACGATGAATTCCTGTTCGAGCTTGTTGGCGTCTTCGCGCATCCGCCGCAGCAGGCGCGGGTCCTGCGTGAGTACCAGCAGGCCGCTTGCGTCGCGCTCGAGCGGCATCACTGCCGCCAGATGGTTGAAGTGTCGCTTGAGCATGCGGATGCCGGTGTCATCCCCCTGCCAGCGGCTGTCGGCTTTCAACAATCGCGTCGCGGGATTGCCGCCATCCTGCGAATCGAACAGCTCCGGTTTGTGCAGGACGATGGTCGCCGGCTCGGGCGGCGCGAGTTGCGCGCCTTCGTCGATTTCGATCCGTTGATCAAGTACCTTGAACTGCGGCTCCTCGATCACTTCGCCGTCCACGCGCACCCATCCGCCCAGGATGGTCTGCTCGGCGTCCTGTCGGGAACAGGCCAGCAATTCGGCAACGCGCTTGGCAAGTCGGATGGGTTCGGGCATGGGCAATAGGACCTGGGACAACCGGGGAGTGTAGGCGCTCTGGCGCCAGGTTGACGATCGCACGCCGTGCCTTCAGCATGCCAGCTCTCACCCGGGAGACAAGCATCATGCACAAGAAAAACCTTTACGCGATGGCGGCCGTGTTGACCCTGCTGGCCGCGCCGGCCATCGCCGCCGATTCACCCCGGAGCGTACAAGCCTGCTGGAAGCCAGCCTTCGAGGCAGGCGACGCGGCAGCGGTGGCCATGTGTTATGCGCACGACGCCGTGCTGTGGTTGCCCGGCGCGCCGGTGATGCAGGGGCGCGATGCCATTCGCGACGGCTATATCGAATTCTTCTCGCACTACACGGTGAAAAGCGTGCAGTTGGTCGAGATCGGCAGGAGCGAACGCGGTGACGAAGCCACGTCCTGGGGCAATTACCGGATGACCGTGGTGTCCAAGGCGGACGGCAGCCCCACCAATTCGGTCGGGCGCTATACCGACGTGTCGCGCAAGGTCGCAGGCAGCTGGCTGTATGTCGTGGACCACGCGTCGGACGATCCGACCGCCGCCAAGGCCCAGTGACGCGGGCTCAATTTCCGTAGATGTCGTAGTGCTGGGTCCGGCCCACCTGTTGCAGGGCCTGGACCACGTCGCGGCGCTTCACCAGCGCCTGCCAGCGCGCTTCCAGCACGACATTGCCGGGCAGTGGTTTTGACTCCAGGAAATCCTGCAGGTCGTACAACATCTGGCCCCGGTCGTCCTCTGATTCCAGCCGGCGGATGACCGCGCGCGCTGCTTCATCCATCTGGTTGCTGCGGATCAGCGCCAGCAGGTAGGGGAAGGGGCCGTCCTTCTGGTGCTCGGACAGGTAGGCGAACGCCGCAGCGGCGGCGGCGCTGTCGCCGGTCGCCAGGGCGGCGCAATGTTCGGCCAGCTTCTGCACGACCTTGCCGTAGCCGTTCATGTTTACGGAAACTTTTGCCGCGGCCGCGCGGGCCTGCTCGCCACGACCCATCGCGCAGTAGAAGTGGCTCAGGTTCAGAGTCTGGTTGACGTTGATGCCGCCGTTGACGCCGATGGCGGCAGCGCTTTCCATCTGCGCCAGCGCTTCGTCGGCGCGACCGAGCCGCGACAACGCAGTGGCGCGATTGTTGGCGATCCATGCGCGTTGCTCGGCATCGGCGAGCGACGCATCGGGCCCGGCAGGCGTTGCCAGCAGCTGGTCGGCAAGTTCCAGTGCGGCCTTGTTGTCGCCCACCGACAGCAATGCGCGGGTCAGGTCGACGGCCACCTGTGAAACCGTGGGCGGATTGCTGGATTGTTCGCGCAGGGTCTGCAGCTGCGCCTGCGCGGCTTTTTCGACATCGAATTGCGGCGCCTTCAGGTCCACCAGCGAGTCGAAGCGCTTGTCGCTGCGCAGCCGCACCAGCATGTCCGGCGAGGTGATGCGGGCGATGGTCACCCGCGCCTGGTCCATCTGCTTGCCACGAACCTGCGACAGCGCCAGCTCGTACCAAAGATCGCTCGCGCCCAGCGGCTTGGGCTGCCAGTTGCTGTCGAACAGGGCCTGCAGCAATACCAGTCGGGAAACGGATGCCGGATCGGCCTTGCGCACCACCTGGGTCACGAACACCGTCTGGTCGTCGTCCAGCTGCCACTGCCGCAGGAAACCGACGATGGCCATCGCGGCGGAATCGTAGTCGCCCAGTTCGTCGTCCAGGCGCGCAAGCCACAGCCAATCCACGGACGCGTCGGGGTTGAGTTGGGTGGCGCGAAGCAACTGGTCGCGTGCACGGATGTAGTCGCCCACGCGAATCGCCGCCCAGCCGGCGCCGGAATGCACCCGCGACTGTTCGACGGCGTTTAGTTGCTTGAACATCGGGTCGGCCAGCGCCGCCTTCAACGTGACGCCGGCGGCCGTCCATTCCTCGGCCGTGTGGCCGAGTTCCACCGCCACGCGACGCGCGGTGATGACGCGTTCGCGGTAGGCGTCCAGCGCGGACTCTTCCGCAACCTGCGGAGCGGCCGCTGACTGCGCTGCGCCGAGCAACAGCGCGGCGCCCAACAGGAATCCATGAACAATCGTGGGCATGCCAGTGCGGACCAAGGGGAGTCCCGATACGCTAACCCAGAACGGCCCCCCGGTGTGACCGATCGCCGTGGATCAGGCCTTTGGCTTCTGCGCCTTCAAGGCCTTCACCGCTTCCAGCGTTTCCTTCACGTGGTCGGTGGGCTTGAGCTCGGAGTACACGTGCACGATCTTGCCGTCGGTTGAAATGACATAGGACGTGCGGTCCGACCAACCGGGCTTGAGCATCAGCAGGGCGTCGTACTTGGTGGCGATTTTCGCGCCGGCATCGGCCGCTACCGGAAACTTTCCGCCGCAATGTTCGGTTTCCTTCGAAAACGCCGCCAGCTCGTCGAGCTTGCCGGCGGTCACGCCGATGACGGTGGCGCCTTCGGTCTTGAAATCGTCGATGGCTTCGGAAAACAGTCGCGCCTCGATATTGCAGCCCGAGGTATGCGGCGCCGGGAAGAAGTACAACACGACCGGTCCTTTTTTCAGGGCATCGGACAGCTTGTAGGTGAAGGGCTCGCCGGCCAGATAGGCGGGCGCGCTGAATTCGGGCGCCTTCGCGCCGACCTTCAGGGCGGCGTCGCTGGGGGAGGCGAGGAACGCAGTAGCCACGGCGGCAATGGCAGCGAGCGAGGGAAGGGGTTTCATCGTGGCAGTACTCCTGGAGGCTGCCCGCGTTATACACCCGCCTGTCGAACGGAATCGTGAATCAGGACTTTCCGCAGGGGAGGCTGGCTGGCGATTCTGCTAGTCTCGCGCCTTGGCCGATGGACCGGAGAACCCCATGAAACCAGGCAGGAATCTGTTGTTTTTGGCCTTGCTTCTTGCACCCGGCCTGGCCGCTTCGGCCGCGGTGGCACCGGCGCAGGAACCCGCGCCCGCGCCGAAATACGACGCCGAATTGGCGAAGCGGCTTGGCGCCGACGAGCGCGGAATGCGCCCGTATGTCCTGGTCATCCTGAAGACCGGCCCGACGCCGGTGCCCAAAGGCGAGAAGCGCGATGCCATGTTCGCGGGCCACTTCGCCAACATGCGTCGGCTGGCCAAGGCCGGCAAGCTCGCGCTTGCGGGTCCTTTCGGCAAGGACCCGGATGGCTGGCGCGGGCTGTTCGTGTTCGCGGTGGAGACCATCGAGGAAGCGAAGCAGTTGACCAGTACCGATCCTGTCATCATCAACGGCGAAATGGTGGCCGAGTACCACACCTGGTATGGATCGGCGGCGACCATGATGGTCGGCGAGATCCATGAGACGCTGACACCCCCTGCGAAGTAAGCGAGGTTTGCGACATGACGGACGATAGTACTTCCCGCTTGCTGGCACGGACGCAGGCGCACTCGCTGGAATACCTGCGGCAACTTCCCGACCGCGATGTGGCGTCGCGCGCATCGCGCGAGCAATTGCTTGCCGCATTGCGCGTGCCGTTGACGGCCGGCGGCGAGGAGGATGCAGCGGTGATCGACACGCTGGCCGCGCAGGCGGCGCAGGGCGCGGTGGCCAGTGGCAGTCCGCGCTATTTCGGCTTCGTCGTGGGCGGTACCTATCCGGTCGCACTGGCCGCCGACTGGCTGGTGTCCACCTGGGACCAGAACGCGGGCATCCATGTGTTGTCGCCGCTGGTGTCGGTGGCCGAGGAAGTGGCGGGGGACTGGTTGCTTGACCTGTTCGACCTGCCGCGCGAATCCAGGGTCGGCTTTGTCACCGGCTGCCAGATGGCCAACTTCACCTGCCTGGCTGCGGCGCGGCACAGTGTGTTGCGTCGCGCGGGTTGGGACGTGGAAGCCGACGGCCTGTACGGTGCGCCGCGCATCAATATCGTCAGTTCGGCCGAATCGCACATTACCGTTGACGTGGCCTTGCGCTACCTGGGTTTTGGTACGCGCATCCAGAAGCGCGTGGAATCGGATTCGCAGGGGCGCATGCGCGCCGACAAGTTGCGCGAACTGATGGCGACGCTGGAAGGCCCGACCATCATCTGTGCGCAGGCGGGCAACGTGAATACCGGTTCCTTCGATCCGCTGCGCGAGATCGGCGAGATTGCAAGGGCGCACGGCGCGTGGCTGCACGTGGATAGCGCGTTCGGATTGTGGGCGCGCACCAGCGCCGCCCATCGCCACCTGGCCGACGGCATGGAACTCGCCGACAGCTGGGCCACCGACGCGCACAAGTGGTTGAACACGCCCTACGACTGCGGCGTGGCCATCGTCCGTCACGCCCAGGACCACCACGACGCGATGACATCGTCGGCCGCCTACCTCATCCAGACCCAGGGCCCGGAACGCGACGCGGTGGATTGGGTGCCGGAATTTTCCCGTCGCGCGCGTGGCGTTCCCGTCTATGCGACCTTGCGCGCACTCGGCCGCGAAGGCGTGGAAGGCCTGGTGGACAACGGTTGCGCGCGTGCCCGGCAGATGGGCGAACTGCTGGGGCGCATCGACGGCGTGCAGGTGTTGAACGATGTCGTGCTGAACCAGGTGCTGGTGCGTTTCGGCGACGACGACGAGACCACGCGCGCGGTGATCACCGGCGTGCAGAAGGATGGCACCTGCTGGCTGGGCGGCACGGTCTGGCACGGCATGGCGGCAATGCGGGTGTCGGTATCGAACTGGCAGACGTCGGAGCAGGACATCGAGCGAAGCGCGGCCACGATTGCGCGGGTGTTCGCTGGATTGCGCCCGCGCTGAATCATTGATCGAAATCAAGACCGGTATTGGCCCGGGGACTAAGCTGGAAGCTCACCCAACGGGAGTGCACGCCATGAAAGCCAACGTCGGTAAGCCGGACAAGATTTTCCGCATCGTCCTCGGCCTCGCCCTGATCGCCTGGGCACTGACCACCGGTCCCGTCTGGGCCTGGATCGGCGTCGTGCCGCTGGCCACGGGCTTGTTCAATTTCTGCCCGCTTTACACGCTGCTGGGCGTCAACACCTGCCGAACTGGCTAGCAGCCTACAGCTGCGTTGCCTTGAAGGTATCGCAGCGGCTGGGGTCGCCACTTTCGAATCCGTTGCGGAACCAGCGCACGCGTTGTTCCGATGTGCCATGCGTGAAGGAGTCGGGCACGACGGTGCCGCGTGATTGTTTCTGCAGGCGGTCGTCGCCGATGGCGCTGGCGGTGTTCAATGCTTCTTCAACGTCGCCCGATTCCATCCACTTGTTCTGCTGCTGGGCCTGGTTGGCCCAGACGCCGGCGTAGCAGTCGGCCTGCAGTTCCTGGCGGACCAACAGGCCGTTGTCGCCTTCCACGTTGCCGCCGCGGGCGCGCTGCGCGTCGATCTTGCTCGAGACTCCGGTGATGGTTTGCACGTGGTGGCCGACCTCGTGCGCGATCACGTAGGCTTCGGCGAAATCGCCGCCGCCGCCGAGGCGCGCGCGCATTTCTTCGAAGAAGCTGGTGTCCAGGTAGACCTGCTGGTCGCCCGGGCAATAGAAGGGGCCGACGGCCGACGTGGCCTGGCCGCAGGCCGATGCAACGGCGCCGGAGAACAACACCAGCTTCGGCGCGGGGTAGCTGCTGCCGCTGGCCTGGAATACCTTGCCCCAGGTGTCTTCGGTCGAGCCGAGCACGGCGCCGACGAACTGCGAGGCTTCGTCATCCACCGGCGCCACTTGCGACTGCGCCGGCGCGCCTTGCTGCTGCGCGACCTGGCCCAGGATTTCGGTCGGGTCCTTGCCCATCAGCAGCGAGATGACCACCACCACCAGCACGCCGCCGATGCCCAGGCCGCCAATGCCCTTGGCGCCGATGCCCTGGCCCCGACGATCTTCCACGTTGCTGCTGCGTCGTCCAAGTTGCCATTTCATCGGGGTGTCTCCGGTCGGGATGCACGGGTGGGTTGCGTTGCATTGTGCCTCGGCCGTCGGCCGCTGCACCGGCTGCAGGCTGAATGGAGGACTGCCTCAGGCGAGGGGCGGGCTGGCGGAAATGAGTTCCGAGGCCATCCGCCACAAGCGCGTGGCATTGTCGGGATCCAGCGCATAGGGTGCCACGCCGCCGCTGAAATCGCCGGGGCGCGCTTCAAGCAATCCCGCTTCGATGCAATTTTCGAAATACAGGCCGCCGATGCCTTCCAGCAGGGGTGAGGCGGCCAGCAATACCGACGTGGCCGCGCCTTGCTGCGGCGTCTTGCGCAGGTTGACCGGCGTCTTCATGCCGCCAATGTGCTTTTGCAGGTTGGTCGGGATGGCGCCTGGGTTGAGCGCGTTGGAAAAAATGCCGACCCCCGACCAGCGATGGGTCAGTTCGACCGACATCAGCACATTGGCCGTCTTGGATTGCGCGTAGGCCAGCCACGGGTCGTAGGGAATGAAATTGAAGTGCGGATCGTCGAAGAACACCGGCCCGCGCGTATGCGCGCTGGAACTGACCGACACCACGCGCGCGCCGTCGGCGGCGGCGAGTGCCTCGTACAGGCCCAGCGTCAGCGCGAAGTGGCCCAGGAAGTTGGTGGCGAACTGCATCTCCCAGCCTTCGCTGGTGCGCTCGAGTTCGGGCAGGGCCATGATGCCGGCGTTGTTAACAAGGATATGCAAGGGGCCTTGCCACTCGGCCGCGAGATCCGCGACGGAGTCCAGGTCCACGAGGTCGAGTTCGCGCACGAAGACCGATGGATTGCCGGTCGATTCGCGAACTTGCGCTGCGACTGCTTCGGCGTCTTCCACCCGCCTGACGGCCATCGTCACTTCGGCGCCGGCAGAGGCGAGCGCGCGCGAGGTTTCGATGCCGATGCCGGTGGCGCCGCCAGTAACGATGGCGCGCTTGCCGGAAAGACTGACCCCGCGCACGACGTCCATGGCGGTCGAGTTGAAACCAAACGGGGTGGTGAAACGATCCATGCGGCGCGATCCCGGTCCGGGGCTTTCAGTATGGCCCGATTTTCCCGGGCCGGGGCTGCAGGTTTTGGGGCTGTAGTGGCATAGTCGCCCCATGTCGTCCCCGCCCAAGCCCTTGCCCTCGCGTACCCGAAGCCTGGTGCGGGTGTTCGCCATCGTGGTGCTTTGCGTGACGGCGGCGCTGCTGCTTTCCGTCGACTGGGTTTACGAGGGGATGGAACGGCTGCTGATGGCAGCCGAACCGGTGATCGCCTCGCACCCCGTGGTGGGCGCCGTCGTGTTCGTGGTGTTGTCGGCGCTGTCGGCGATTCTTGCCTTCTTCTCCAGCGCCTTGCTGGTGCCGGCAGCGGTGTTCGCCTGGGGCAACGTGCTGACGGTGTGTTTCCTGTGGCTGGGCTGGATGCTGGGCGGGCTTTTCGCCTTCGCCATCGGCCGCGGCCTGCGCAGCCACAAGGGCAACGAATCGAGGTTGCCCGGTCGGCTAGAGGCGTATCTGCCCGGCGTGACCAAGGACATCAGTTTTCCGATGATCCTCTTGTTCCAGTTGGCGTTGCCTTCGGAAATTCCCGGCTACCTGTGTGGCTTCCTGGGCGTGCCGCTGCGTCGATATTTCGTGGCGATGTCCCTGGCCGAGTTGCCCTATGCGGTGGGCTCGGTGTTGCTGGGTGAAACGGTGGTCAACCGCGAGATCGGCTGGCTGCTGGCGCTGGGCGTGGTCGGCGCGTTCATGGGCTTCCTCCTGATCCGTGCGCTGCACCGGCGGCTGGACCGGCCGGAGTAGGGTGACTGGAACCATTCAGGGCGATTGGAGTCAGAATGGGACCTCGTTACTTTCAGGATTGCCGCCATGAAAATGTTTCCGATCAGTCTTGCCATTGCCCTGGCGATGGCCAGTTCGCTCGCACTGGCGTCCCACCACGGCCCGCCGCCGGCTGATGGCGCCAAGCCCATGCCCGGCATGGGAATGGGCATGGGAATGGGCATGGACCATGGAATGATGGCCATGGACAAGATGTCGCCGGAAGAACACCAGAAGAAGATGGACGAGATGTTCGCCCAGATGGACGCGAATTCCGATGGTTCGATAAGCAAGGCCGAATTTACCGCGCACCACACCGCGATGATGGCCAGGCACCGGGCGATGATGGACGGCATGCACAAGCAAATGCCGCCGGCGGGCGCCCCGGCTGCCGTGCCGGAAGCCAAGCCGGAACCGGAACACAAGCACTGAGGCAATCGCCTTGATTGCCGTCTCCGTACTTGACCTTGCCCCGGTTACCGAGGGCAGTAATCCGTCGCGCGCCTTCGCCAATGCGCTCGACCTGGCCCGCCATGCCGAGCGCTTGGGGTTCAAGCGCTACTGGCTGGCCGAACACCACAACATGCCCGGCATCGCCAGCGCCGCGACCGCGGTGCTGATGGCGCACATCGCTGCGGGCACTTCGACCATCCGCATCGGCGCCGGCGGGATCATGTTGCCGAACCATTCGCCGCTGCAGGTTGCCGAGGCGTTTGGAACGTTGGCGTCGTTGCATCCGGGTCGCATCGATTTGGGCCTGGGCCGCGCGCCGGGCACCGACCAGCCGACTGCACGCGCATTGCGTCGCTACTTCGACGGCGCTGATCGATTCCCGCAGGACGTCTCGGAATTGCTGGGCTATTTCGAGCCGGCCGTGCCGGGGCAGGCCGTGCAGGCGGTGCCGGGCGCGGGCGTGGACGTACCGGTTTGGTTGCTGGGATCGAGTTTGTTCAGTGCGCAACTGGCGGCGGCCATGGGCCTGCCGTTTGCCTTTGCCTCGCACTTCGCGCCTGACGCGATGGACGAGGCGCTTGCGCTGTATCACCGCGATTTCCGCCCTTCGCGGCGCTTGCACAAGCCCTACGCCATCCTGGCCTTGAATGTGGTGGCGGCCGACACCGATGCCGAGGCGCGTCGCCTCTTCACCACCCAGCAGCAGAGTTTCGTGCGCCTTCGGCGCGGCATGCCCGGCTTGATCCCGCCACCCATAGACGAAATCGAATCGTATTGGTCGCCGGTGGAAAAGTTGGGCACGCAACGCGCGCTGGCCTGCGCCGTGGTCGGCGACAAGCGCACGGTTGCGCAGGGCATCGCCGAATTCGTGCATCGCCATCGGCCGGACGAATTGCTGGTGACGGCCAACATCTTCGACCATGACGCGCGCTTGCATTCCTTCGCGCTGCTTGCCGAGTCGGTGGGCATGCCCAACTAGGAAGGTGACGGGTGGGCGACGGTTGTTGGCTGGCCTTCGCTGCGCCTAGACTGCCGGGGTCCGTGCAGGAGTGCCACGATGTCCCAGGTAAAGACCATCCCGCTGCCCAGTCGCGCCGAACTCGATGATGCACAGCGCCTGGCGCGGTCAGTTGAATTTGCCGACGAAATGGCCACGCGTCGAACGGTTCGCGAGTTTTCTTCGCAGCCGGTTTCGCGGGGCGTCATCGAAGCGTGCCTGCGTGCCGCGGGTACCGCACCCAGCGGTGCAAACCAGCAGCCCTGGCGGTTTGTCGCCATTGGCGACATTGGGATCAAGCATCAGATCCGGGAGGCGGCGGAAATCGAGGAGCGCGAATTCTACGAACATCGCGCGCCCGCCGAATGGCGTGATGCGCTAGCGCATCTTGGCACCGACGCCGAAAAGCCTTTCCTGGAAATAGCGCCCTGGCTGATCGCGGTCTTCTACGAGCGAACGGGCCCCGAAGAAGGCGGGCACAAACCCAAGCGCTATTACCCGCACGAGTCCACGGGCATCGCCACGGGATTACTGATCGCCGCACTTCACCACGCGGGCTTGGCGACGTTGACGCACACCCCGAGTCCGATGGGTTTTTTGAATGAAATCCTTGGCCGACCGAAAAACGAGGTGCCGTATCTTCTGCTGGTGGTGGGGCATCCTGCCCCCGACTGCCGGGTGCCGGATATCCAGCGCAAGCCGCTGGAAGGGATATCCAGCTTTTTTACCTGATTCCTCGCCATCAGGACATCAGGCGAGCGGCAATTCCAGCGTAAAGGCCGAGCCGCCGCCGTCGCGTTTTTCGTACCACAGGTCGCCGCCCATGGCGCGCGCCTGTTGCTTGGCCAGCGCCAGGCCCAGCCCGGTACTGGTTTCGCCGGCGGTGGGTTCCGAGGACAGGCGCGT
>JAPLSI010000104.1 GCA_026398715.1 Gammaproteobacteria bacterium | reverse complement strand
CATGCCGCGATTGAGTAGCGGCACGGCCAGCAGCGCCACCAGCGCGCAACCCAGTCCCGCCCAGGTCAGGGTCCAGAACAAGCCTTCGTATTTCGCGGCCGCGTCAATCCAGCCGGCGGAATGCTGTGCCAGCTCACCGGCGTCCTCGATGGAGGCCAGGGTGCCCAGTTTGGCCGCGAGCATTTCCGAAAATGCCGTGGCCAGGAACCAGGTGCCCATCATCAGGCTGACGACGCGCTTCACTGATAGTTGGGTTACCGCCGACAGTCCGACCGGCGACAGGCACATCTCGCCGATCTCGATCACCAGGTAGGCGAGCACGAGCCACCACACGCTGGACAAGGTGCCGCTGGCGCCGCTGTGTTGCGCGGCGATGGCCAGTGGTACGAACGCCAGCGCGCCGAACAACAGTCCGATGGAACTCTTCAAGGGTTTGCCCGGGTTCAATCCGAGCGGCTCGAGCCAGCCCCACAGGCCGCCGAACAAGGGTGCCAGCAACAGGATGAACAGCGCGCCGAGGAAGGTGAGCGAGCCGCCCGTCTGCCGCTGCAATACGGCCATCCCCAGCACCATCGCCAGGGCGACCACGGCGCTCGAGACGAACACCAGCATCGGCAATCGCGACCCCGGCCGCCGCACCTGCAAGGCGTTCGCCACGACGAAGGCGACCGGCATCAACAGCACGGGAACGACGAAATACCAAAGCGGCAATCCGCCTTCGACGATCAGCGACGGGAAGAAGTCCTTGGTCAGCATGCGGTCGGTGAATACCACCCACGACCCATACGACTGCTCGTAAAGCGTGAAGAACACCAGCGCCATCATGATCAACACCATCAGCGTGATCATCTGCTGGCGCTCGACGCGATTGCAGCTGCGCGCCAGGAACACCACGAACCAGACCAGCACGATGCCCAGCACCAGCAGCATCAACATCTGCGCGAGCGTGAGGTCGAAGCCGATGTCGAGGCTGAAGGCATTGTTGCCGGTGGCCCACATGAGGCCGGCGATGGGCGCGAGGCCGAGCAGGGCGCCAAGGTAGATCGCCACTTCCCGGTTGATGCCGAACACGCGTTCGCGAAGCAGCGCGGGCTCGGGCGGTTCGGCGTGGCCGTCGAGGAATTTCTGGCCCCACAGGAACATTCCCAGCCCGGCCAGCATGCCCAGGCCAGCTGCGCCGAAGCCGTATTTCCAGCCGTACACTTCGCCCAGCACGCCGCACACCAGGGACGCGAACAGCGCCCCCAGGTTGATGCCTGCATAGAAAAGCGAGAAGCCCGAATCGCGGCGCGGATCGCCCTCGGCATACAGCTTGCCGACGATGACCGAGATATTGGGCTTGAGGAAACCCACGCCCATGATGATCAGCGCAAGGGACGAATAGAAAACCGATAGCGCGACGTCGTCGCGGACCACGGTGTCACCGACCTGCTGCGCCGGCGAACCTTCATAGGCCATGCCGAAGTGGCCCAGGCAAAGCAGCACGCCGCCGAAGATAACCGCCTTGCGCGTTCCCAGGTAGCGATCAGCCAGCAGGCCGCCGACCACGGGCAGGCAGTA
>JAPLSI010000238.1 GCA_026398715.1 Gammaproteobacteria bacterium | reverse complement strand
TGGTCTTCCTCGCACTCGGTCTCGGCCTGGCACTGCCCTTCCTGCTGATCGGTTTCGTGCCCGCGCTGGCGTCGCGCCTGCCGCGTCCCGGCGCGTGGATGGAAACGCTGAAGCACTGGCTGGCCTTCCCGATGTACCTGACGGCGGTCTGGCTGCTGTGGGTGTTCGGCAAGCAGCGCGGCATGGATGCGGTGGGCGTGCTGCTCATTGCTGCCGTGTTGCTGGCGCTGGGCGTGTGGTGGCTGGAAAAGCAGCGCTACGCCGAGCGACCTGCGCAGAAGGTTGTGGCCTGGGTCCTGATCGCCGTGGCGCTTGCCGCATCGGTCGCCGCGGTTCGCCTGCCGGCACAGGCCGCCGCGCAGCAAATCGAGCAAGGCACTGTCGCCTATTCGGCAAAGGCACTGGCCGAGGCGCGCGCCGAAGGCCGTGCCGTCTTCATCGACATGACCGCGGACTGGTGCATCACCTGCAAGGTGAATGAAAAAGCCGTGCTGCATACCGACGCATTCCGCGCGCTGCTCGAGCGCACCGACACGGTGTACATGGTCGGCGACTGGACCGACCAGGATGCGGAGATCAGCGCCTTCCTCGATGAATTCCACGCACCGGGCGTGCCCCTGTACGTGGTCTATCCCGCGGGCGGCGGACCGGGCACGAAGCTGCCGCAATTGCTCAGCCAGTCGATGATGGAACAAGCGCTGGATCCGGCGGCGAAACGCTGACATGCGCTGGAAGCAGGCCTCGCTGATCGGCCTTGCCGCGCTGCTCGCGGCCGCGCTTGGGCTGGCGGCAAGCGTGGCCTTCTACGGACCGGCGCCCTTGTTGTCGTCGCCGTTGGGTGGACTGCTGGCCGACTTCATTCCCGGTGGCGACCGGGGCGGATCGCTTTCGATAGGCGACGAGGTCGCACCCTGGCAGCTGCCTGACCTGAAGGGCAATGCACGGGTGGTTGTCGCCCCGGGCCAGGCCACCTTGGTCAACTACTGGGCAAGCTGGTGCGCGCCCTGCCGCGAAGAACTTCCGCTGCTGGCCGATCTGTCACGGCGGCCGGGCAACCCGGTCCGCGTGGTCGCCATCGCCCTGGACTCGCTGGCCGACGCCGAAGCCTTCCTGGCCGCACACCCGCTGGCGATGGACATCCGCATCGAAAGCCCCGGCGGCACCGACAGTTCGGTGGTGTTGGGCAACCGGCATGGCGTGCTGCCCTTCAGTGCCTTGATCGACGCCGATGGCCGGCTGATCGCCCGCAAGGTCGGCGCTTTCCGCTCCGCCGCCGAACTCGACACGTGGGCCGCACAGGCCCATCCAAGGCCCTAGTGCCGAAATACTAGTCAAACAGTAGGCATCTTCAGCGAAAACCCCCGGATCGTCTGGACAAGTCTTCGGCATCCAAGGCACACTCCCCTTCCGCTCTGGAGGGACCGGTGGCCAAAATCCTTGTCCTGCATGGACCCAATCTCAATCTGCTCGGCGTGCGCGAGCCCGATGTCTATGGGCGCATCACCCTGGCGGAGATCGACTCACGCCTGATCGAGCGCGCCGAAGACTGCGGCCACACGCTGGAATCATTCCAGTCCAACGCCGAACACGAACTGGTCAACCGCGTACAGGCCGCCATGGCCGACGGCACCGACTTCGTGCTGATCAATCCGGCTGCCTTCACCCACACCTCGGTGGCGCTGCGCGATGCGCTGGCGGCGAGCCGACTGCCCTTCATCGAGATCCACCTGTCCAATCCGCACGCACGAGAACCCTTCAGGCATCGCTCCTACTTCAGCGACCTGGCCAAGGCGGTTATCAGCGGTTGCGGCGCCGACAGCTACCGTTACGCCCTTGAACACGCCATCCGCAAGCTCGCCAGCCTTCCGCCTTCCGCGGGCGGCATCGGCGCCGATGCGGACGACGAATAACCCCCACCTTCTTCTTACAAGACTTCACGAGGCCTGCATGGACCTTCGCAAGATCAAAGCGCTCATCGACCTGCTGGACAAGTCGAACCTGGCCGAACTGGAAATCAAGGAAGGCGAAGAATCCGTTCGCCTGGCCCGGCATTCCCAGCACGCGCCCGTGATGGTGAGCCACGCGCCGCCCCCGCCGCCGGTCGCTCCCGCCGATCACGACCGTCGCGCCGCGCATCCGATGCCGGCCGTATCGGCCACGGCCAGCGAAGCCCAGGTCGGCAAGAACGGCAAGGACGTACCCGACGGCCACATGGTTCGCTCGCCGATGGTCGGCACCTATTATTCGTCGCCGAATCCCGATTCGCCGCCGTTCGTGAAGATCGGCCAGACCGTGAAGGCCGGCGAGACGCTGGGCATCATCGAGGCGATGAAGATGTTCAATCCGATCGAGGCCGATGTGTCCGGCACGGTGCGCGCCATCCTGGTCACCACCGGCCAGCCGATCGAGTTCGACGAACCCATGTTCGTCATCTCCTGATGACCGACGGCAAGGGCCCGACCATGCTGAAAAAAGTCGTCATCGCCAACCGTGGCGAAATCGCGTTGCGGATCCTGCGCGCCTGCCATGCACTGGGCATCAAGACCGTGGCTGTGCATTCGACCGTGGACCGCAACCTCAAGCACGTGGCGATGGCCGACGAGTCGGTCTGCATCGGCCCGGCGCCGTCGAGCGAGAGCTACCTCAATATCCCGGCCATCATTGCCGCGGCCGAAGTGACCGATGCCTCGGCGATCCATCCGGGCTACGGCTTCCTGTCGGAAAACGCGGATTTCGCCGAACGCGTGGAGTCCTCGGGCTTCATCTTCATCGGCCCCACCGCCAACGTCATCCGCATGATGGGCGACAAGGTCGAAGCGATCCGCGCCATGAAGGAAGCAGGCGTGCCTTGCGTGCCCGGCTCCGGCGGCCCGGTCGGCGATGACGAGCCCGAAGCCCTGCGCATGGGCCGCGAAATCGGCTACCCCATCATCGTAAAGGCGGCGGGCGGCGGCGGTGGTCGTGGCATGCGCGTAGTGCGCGAAGAATCATCGCTGATCTCGTCCATCGCGACGACGCGCGCCGAGGCCAAGGCTGCCTTCAGCAACGACATGGTGTACATGGAAAAATTCCTGGAAAACCCACGCCATGTGGAAATCCAGGTGCTGTCGGACGGCCAGGGCAATGCCATCCACCTGGGCGAGCGCGATTGTTCGATGCAGCGCCGCCACCAGAAAGTGGTGGAGGAAGCACGGGCATCACCGACGAACAGCGCGCGCGCATCGGCAAGATCTGCACCGACGCCTGCGTGCGCATCGGCTACCGCGGCGCGGGCACGTTCGAGTTCCTGTACCAGGACGGCCAGTTCTACTTCATCGAGATGAATACGCGCGTGCAGGTCGAACACCCCGTCACCGAAATGGTGACCGGCGTGGACCTGGTGCGCGAACAGTTGATGATCGCCTCGGGTGAAAAACTCAAGCTGCGCCAGGAAGACATCGTCATCCGCGGCCATGCCATCGAATGCCGCATCAATGCCGAGGATCCGGAAACCTTCCTGCCCAGCCCCGGCCTGATCAAGCATTTCCATGCGCCCGGCGGTCCCGGCGTGCGCGTGGATTCGCATATCTACGAAGGCTACAAGGTGCCGCCGAATTACGATTCGATGATCGGCAAGCTGATCGTGCACGGCAATACGCGTGCGCAAGCCATTTCACGCATGAAGGTGGCGTTGTCGGAGATGATCGTCGACGGCATCAAGACCAACGTGCCGCTGCAGCAGCGCATCATGGCCGACATAGGTTTCCAGCAAGGCGGCGCGAATATCCATTACCTGGAAAAACGCCTGGCCGAGCGCAAGGAAAAAGTAATCGGACTAGGCTGAGCCGGGAGCAATCGCTCCCACGGTTTTTTCCCAAGGGAGTTCAAGGATGGACAAGCCCACGCATTTTTCGATGATCCGCGACTTCCACCTCGCGGACTGGTTCACGCTGGCCAACGCCTTCTGCGGCATGGGCGCGGTGTTGTCGGCCATGGCCTACCTGACCGGCGCGCATCCCGACGGCCTGTGGTGGGCGGCGGGCCTGATACCGGCCGCCTTCATCTTCGACGTGCTGGACGGCCGCATCGCGCGCTGGCGCAAGCAGCAATCGGTGCTGGGCCGCGAGCTCGATTCGCTGGCCGACGTGATCAGCTTCGGCGTGGCGCCGGCCGCGATGGCCTTCGCCGCCGGTCTCGACGGCTTCTGGGACTGCCTGGTGCTGGCCTATTTCGTCGCCTGCGTCGTCAGCCGGCTGGCGCGCTACAACGTCACCGCCGAAGCGCTGGCCGGCGACGAGTCGGGCAAGGTCAAGTATTTCGAGGGCACGCCCATCCCCAGCAGCGTACTGCTGGTCGGACTGCTGGCCTTTGCCGTCTGGCAGGGCCGCATCGGCGGCGATATCTACGGCGGCGCCATGATGCTCGGAGACTGGCAGTGGCACCCGCTGGTGCTGCTATTTGCCCTGTCGGGCTCGCTGATGATCAGCAAGACCCTGCGCATTCCCAAACTCTAGATCAGGGATTGGGCGCCGAACTGGTGCGTGGCGAATCCGTGGACGCGGAGATATAAGACGCCCACTTGTCATTGATCTTTACGTTGTCCCACTTCACCGACCTGACGTCGTAGTTGTGGGTATGGCCCTCGTAGGCGCTCTTGAGGTTGGCCATGGCCGCCACCTGGGTCCACTGGTTGCCATCGACCTTTGCATTGAGCTGGTCGAGCTTCGCCTTCAGTTGCTTGTTTTCAGCCTGCAGCGATTCCAGCTGGCCGGCCAGGGCCTGCAGTTTCGAATCCGTCGCCGACGCCTGGGTCATCGCCTGCGACGGGTCCGGAATCGCCAGCGCGGGCGCAATTCGCACGGGGCGCAAGCTGACCGCCTGCTGGGCAAAAACGCCTGCCGAAACAACAAGCAGCGCGGGAAGCAACAGTGCCGAAATCTTCATGGCAGCTCCAGGCAGGGGATTCGCCGCCAGTCTACCCCCCGCGCGGAGCAAACACATCCCGACGCCAGCTTGCGCGATAATGCAAAATCGACCGCTTCCGGTTTTCACTTGCATGCCCTGGCTTGAACTTTCCCTGCGCTGCCGCGCCGCCGACGAGTCGCGCCTTGAAACCGCGCTCGAGGAACTCGGCGCGCTGTCGGTTTCGCTTCTTGATGCCGCCGATGCGGAAAACGAGAAAGCCATCCTCGAACCCGGCGTCGGCGAACTGCCGCTGTGGCCGGAGCTGACGATGCTGGCGTTGTTCGAAGCCGACACCAATCCCGACTTGTTGCTGCACGCCATCGAAGCCTGGGATGAGCGCATAGACCTTGCCAGCGCGCAGTTCCGCGTGGTCGAGGACCAGGATTGGGAACGCGCCTGGATGGACCAGTACCAGCCGATGAAATTCGGCGAACGCACCTGGATCATTCCCTGGAACATGGAAGCGCCGCCCGAGGCGATGGACGCGGTGATCGTGCGGCTCGACCCGGGGCTGGCCTTCGGGTCCGGCACCCATCCCACCACGGCCCTGTGCCTGCAGTGGCTGGACGGACTCGACCTGCAGGGCAAGTCGGTGCTCGATTTCGGTTGCGGTTCGGGCATCCTCGCGCTGGCGGCGCTGAAGCTCGGCGCGGCGCGCGCGGTGGGCGTGGACAACGACCCGCAAGCCTTGCTGGCGACGGTGGACAACGCACAGCGCAACGGCGTGGGCGACCGCCTCGCGGTTTACATGCCTGCCGATGAACCCGCTGGCCGCTATCCGGTCGTGGTGGCGAACATTCTTGCCGTCGCGCTCGATCAACTGGCCGAAACCCTGGCGGCGCGCGTCGAAGCCAATGGCGTAATTGCGCTTTCCGGCATCCTGCACGGGCAGGAAGACGGCTTGCTCGTGCGCTATGCGCCCTGGTTCGATGGCTTGCAGGCGACCCGGCTGGATGACTGGATGCGCATCACCGGTCGCCGCCGCGGCTGAGATTTCCCGATGTCCCAGGCTCCCGACTTTGCCACTGCCAAACCACCTGCGCCCCTCCAGGTGTGGCGCCTGTTGGGATGGGGAATTCCCCCGCTGCTGTTGCTGGCCCTGGTGTTGCAGGTAGTACTGGCCGATCGCGCGCGGCTGGCGGCGGATCCGCAATGGCGACCACGGATCGTTTCGCTGTGCGCATGGCTCGGCTGCAGCGTGCCACCATGGCACGAGCCGCAGGCTTTCCATGTCACCGCGCGCGAACTGCGCCCGCATCCCACGGCGCCCGGCGCACTGCTGGTTACCGCCACGTTTCGCAATGACGCCGCCCATGCGCAGGCCTGGCCGGTCCTGCAACTTTCGCTGGCCAACCTCGACGGCGATCCGCTGGGGCTGCGGCGTTTCACCCCGCGCGAATACCTGGGTAGCGAGCCATCAAACCCATGGATCGGCCCGGGACAATCGGCCAGCGTCACCCTGGAAGTACTCGACCCCGGCAAGCGCGCGGTCACCTTCGAATTCGACTTTCGCTGACCTTGCAAAAAGGCGCTTTGCGGTCGGCACGCGCTGACGTTAGACTGCGTGTCCGCCGGAGTCCAAGGCGGCCCGATAATGAATGGCACGGACGCCGGACGCGAGCAGCAAAGGGAAGTGTTGCCGGTAGTTGGAATAATCCCTGGAGTTTGTCCCCCGTGAACGCATTGCACGTCCTCCGCGCCGAACCTGCGCCCCCCTCGCATCCGCAACCGGCGTTGCGCGACTACGTGGCCAAGGCCGTTCGTCGTTACCTGCTGGACCTGGGCGAATGCGATTCGCACGAGTTGTACGACATCGTGCTGCGCGAAATCGAAGTCCCGATGCTGACCGAAGTCATGCGCCATTGCGACGGCAACCAGAGCCGCGCCGCCGCCACCCTGGGCTTGAACCGGGCCACGCTGCGCAAGAAGCTCAAGGAATACGGCATCAGCTGAATGCCGCTGTCTTGAAGCTATAATTCACCCTTCGTTCCGGGGTGATCCATGTCCATCGACCGCCTGCCCGTTCGCCGGGCGCTGCTTTCTGTTTCCGATAAAACCGGGTTGCTGGCCCTGGCCCGCGAACTCGCCGGGCTGGGCGTCGAACTCCTGTCCACCGGTGGCACCGCACGCGCCCTGCGCGACTCCGGCATCCCGGTGCGCGACGTTTCCGAGGTGACCGGCTTCCCCGAAATCATGGACGGGCGGGTCAAGACCCTGCACCCGGCCATCCACGGCGGCCTGCTGGGGCGCTCGGGCGTTGATGACGCAGTGATGGCCGAGCATGGCATCCAGCCGATCGACCTGCTGGTGGTCAACCTGTATCCCTTCGCGGCGACCGTGGCAAAACCCGACTGCAGTTACGACGACGCCATCGAGAACATCGACATCGGCGGCCCGGCGATGCTGCGCGCCGCGGCCAAGAACCACGCGCGCACCAGCGTGGTGGTGGACCCGGCGCAATACGATTCGCTGCTGGAAGCCTTGCGTGCCGGCGGGACGACCCTGGCGCAGCGCCGCGGCTTCGCGGCGAAGGCCTACGCGCACACCAGCAGCTACGACGGCCAGGTGACGCAGTGGCTTTCCGCACGCGCTGAAAATCCCGATGCGCCGGAAGCCTGGCCGCACACCTTCAACCTGTCGCTCGACCTGGCATCGTCGCTGCGCTACGGCGAAAATCCGCATCAGCGTGGCGCGCTGTACGTCGAGAAGGACGCACCGCAAGGCATCGTCGCCACGGCGCGCTTCGTGCAGGGCAAGGAACTTAGCTACAACAACCTCGCCGATGCCGACGCCGCGCTGGAATGCGTGAAGGCCTTCGCCGCGCCGGCCTGCGTCATCGTCAAGCATGCCAACCCGTGCGGCGTGGCCGAGGCTGGCGATTTGATGCAAGCCTACGATCGCGCCTATGCGGTCGATCCCACGTCGGCGTTCGGCGGCATCATCGCCTTCAATCGTCCGCTGGATGCCGCCACCGCGGCGGAAATCCTGAAGCGCCAATTCGTCGAGGTAGTGCTTGCGCCGTCCATCGCCGACGACGCGTTGCCGCTGTTCGCGAAAAAACCGAACGTGCGCGTGCTGGCAGTTGGCGAATTGCGGGCCGTGGCCGGGCTGGAGTTCAAGCGCATCGCCGGCGGATTGCTGGTGCAGGATGCGGATACCGATTCACTCACCGCTGCCGATTTGAAGGTAGTGACCAAGCGCACGCCGACGCCTTCGGAAATGGCCGACCTGCTGTTTGCCTGGAAGGTGGCGATGTACGTGAAGTCCAACGCCATCGTCTATGCGCGCGACCTGCAAACCATCGGCATCGGCGCCGGCCAGATGAGCCGCGTGGTATCGGCGAAGATCGCCGGCATCAAGGCCGGTGAGGCCGGCCTGTTCGTGCCCGGCTCGGTGATGGCCAGCGATGCGTTTTTCCCGTTCCGCGACGGCATCGACGCCGCGGCAGGGGCCGGCATCGTCGCCGTGGTGCAGCCGGGCGGTTCGATGCGCGACAACGAAGTCATCGCGGCCGCCGACGAAGCCGGCATGGCCATGGTATTTACTGGTCGTCGTCACTTCAGGCACTGATCGCATGAAACTCCTGGTCATCGGTTCCGGCGGACGCGAGCATGCCCTGGCCTGGAAGCTGGCGCAGTCGCCACGGGTGAGTGAAGTGTTGGTGGCGCCGGGCAATGCCGGCACGATGCGCGAAGCCAAATGCCGCAACATCGACATCAAGCCGACCGACCTGGACGCGCTGCTGCAATTGGTGCACAGCGAAGGCGTGCACCTGACCGTGGTGGGGCCGGAAGGCCCGCTGGTGCATGGCATCGTCGATAAATTCCGCGCCGCCGGCCAGCGCATCTTCGGCCCGACCGAATTCGCCGCGCAGCTCGAGGGCAGCAAGGCCTTCGCCAAGGATTTCCTGGCCAGGCACAAGATTCCCACCGGCTACTACCAGGTGTTCGAGGACGTGGAACTCGCGCTCGACCACGTGCGCGACGTCGGCGCGCCGATCGTGATCAAGGCCGACGGCCTGGCCGCGGGCAAGGGCGTGATCGTGGCAATGACCTTGCAAGAGGCCGAAGACGCCATCCAGGACATGCTGCAAGGCAATGTCTTTGGCGCCGCCGGCTCGCGCGTGGTGATCGAAGAATTCCTCGACGGCGAGGAAGCCAGTTTCATTTCCATCGTGGACGGAAAGTTCGCGCTGCCGATGGCGACCAGCCAGGACCACAAGCGCGTGCACGACGGCGATACCGGCCCGAACACCGGCGGCATGGGCGCCTATTCACCCGCGCCGGTGGTTACGCCCGAAGTGCATGCGCGCGTGATGCGCGAGATCGTCGAACCGACCGTGCGCGGCATGATTGCCGACGGGCATCCGTTCACCGGCTTCCTGTATGCCGGCCTGATGATCGATGCGGCCGGCGCGCCCAAGGTGATTGAATTCAACGTGCGCTTCGGCGACCCGGAAACCCAGCCGGTGATGATGCGACTTCGCTCGGATTTGCTGGACTTGCTGGAAGCCGCCGTGGATGGCGAACTCGCCGGCGTGCAGGCCGACTGGGATCCAAGGCCCGCGCTTGGCGTAGTGATGGCGGCGACGCCCTATCCGGACACGCCGCGCACCGGCGATGCCATCGAAGGCCTCGATGCGCCGCTGCCCGCGGACAGCAAGGTCTTCCATGCCGGCACGATCGCGCGCGATGGCCAGGTGCTGACGGCGGGCGGGCGCGTGTTGTGCGCCTGCGCCCTGGGCGCGACGGTGCGCGATGCGCAGGCGCTGGCCTACCGCGCCGCCAGCGCGATCCACTGGGACGGCGAATTCCATCGAACCGACATCGGCTGGCGCGCAATCGCACGGGAAACCCATGGCACATAACCAGTTCGAGTTGCTCAGGCAGCGTCGCTTCCTGCCTTTCTTCCTGACTGCCGCGCTGGGCGCGTTCAACGACAATGTCTTCCGCAACGCCATGCTCGGCCTGGTCATCGTCATCGGCCTTAGCAACGAACAAGTCGCGCTGTACGCCAACCTCGCGCCGGCGCTGTTCATCCTGCCCTACTTCCTGTTCTCGGCCACCGCCGGGCAAATTGCCGAGAAGTACGAAAAGTCCGCGCTGATCCGCATCACCACGGCGATGGAGGTGGCGATCATGTCGGTGGCGGCGGTCGGCTTCTGGTTCGGACAGCCGGCGATATTGCTGGTGGTGTTGTTCCTGACCGGCCTGCAGTCGGCCCTGTTCGGCCCGGTGAAGTATTCGATCCTGCCGCAGGTGCTGCGCCCGGAAGAGCTTACCGGCGGCAATGGCCTGATCGAGATGGTCACTTCCATTTCGATTCTGTTGGGAATGATCGCTGGAATCTTGCTGCTGCAGGGCAGCGAATTGGGCCCGCGCTACGCCGCCTTCGCCGTGGTCGCGCTGGCCATCACGGGAAACCTGGTCAGCCGCGCCATTCCGCGCGCTGAAGCCGCCGCGCCCGACCTGAAAATCAGTTGGATTCCGATCAAGGAATCGTTGTCGGTGCTGCGCCTTGCCCGCAAGCAACGCGCGGTGCGCAACGCGGTGCTGGGTATTTCCTGGTTCTGGTTCATCGGCACGGTGCTGACCGCGCAGCTGGCCAACTACTCCGAAGTGCACCTGGGCGCCGCCGAAAAGCAGCTCACCATCTACCTGCTGTGCCTGGCGCTGGTGTCGATCGGCACCGGCATCGGTTCGCTGCTGTGCGAAAAGCTGTCGGCCCGCACCGTCGAGATCGGCCTGGTGCCGATGGGCGCGCTGGGCATGACCATCTTCTGCATCGACCTGTACTTCGCGCGCAGCGGCCTGGCGCCGGTGGCGGGCATCGGCGCGGCCGAGTTCCTCCGGCAACCGGGAAGCTTCCGCATCCTGGCCGACCTGACCCTGTTCGGCCTGTTCGCCGGTTTCTACGTGGTGCCCTTGTTCGCGCTGGTGCAAAGCCGCACGCCGCGCGACGAACTGTCGCGGGTCATCGCCGCACTCAACATCCAGAACGCCTTGTTCATCGTGGCCGCCGCGGTGCTCAGCCTGGTACTGCAACGGGCGCTGGGCTGGAGCATCCCGCAGCTCTACCTCGCCACCGGCATCGCCACCGCCATCGTCACCGGCATCATCTTCATGCTGGTGCCCGAATTCCTGATGCGCTTCCTGGCGTGGATGTACGTGCGCCCTGCAACCATGTCAGCTACATGGATGCGCTGATCCTGAGCGGCGCCATTCCGCGGCCCATTCGTTTTGTCATGTACTACAAGATCTTCAAGACGCCGGGCGCGGGCTGGATCTTCAAGGCCGCGCGCGCGATTCCGATCGCAGGCACGCGCGAGGATCCGCTGCTGATGGAAAAGGCCTTCGAGGAAGTGGATGCCGCATTGGCCGCCGGCGAACTGGTCTGCATCTTTCCGGAAGGCGCCCTGACCCGCGACGGCGAGATCGCGCAGTTCAAGTCAGGCGTCGAACGCATCCTGGCGCGGCGCCCGGTGCCGGTGGTGCCATTGGCGTTGAAGGGCATGTGGCTGAGCATGTGGAGCAAGCGCGACTCGCGTATGGGCCGCCTGCGCCTGCCGCGCCGATTGCGCGCGCATGTGGAAGTGGAAGCGGGATCGGCCGTCGCCGGCAACGAGGCCACGGCTGCGATGCTGGAAGCGAAAGTTCGCGCGATGCGCGGCGACCAGGCGTGATGCCGGTGTGCGGCAACCCGTTCTGGCTCAGTTGACGAAGCCCGCCACGACAAAGATCGCCAGCACGGCCAGCCAAAGCAGCAACACGCGCCAGACCAGGCTCATCGCGTCACGCAGTTCCAGCAAGGCCGGCGCTTGCGCGGGACCATCGATCGCGTAGGCGTCTTCTTCGGCCAGTTCGCACACCACGCTTGCGCGCGCCGCCGCGCCGAGGAAGCCGATGTCCAGGCGCATGCCGCCATTGGCGTGCCAATCGCGCCAGGCACCGAGCACGCCGTCGAAATTCGCAGCCAGCGCCAGGCCAAAGGTCATCAAGTGCGCGACCGGCCAATTG
>JAPLSI010000196.1 GCA_026398715.1 Gammaproteobacteria bacterium | reverse complement strand
GGGCCCTGGCCCACCATTGCGACCGTTCAACCGAAGATTGAAACGATCGAAGTTTCATAGGGTGCGCCTCGGCGCACCGATCAACTTCGCGAGCGACCAAAACGGTGCGCCAAGGCGCACCCTATGAAACGCGTCGCGTAGTGAACGAGAACGTGTTGGCGATCATCGCTGGTGTGATGCGATGGCGGGCCAGGGCCCGCCCTACAGCGAATCGAGAAACCCCTGCACCGCGGGGCCGAAGCGGGCGATGTCCACCAGGAAGGCATCGTGGCCCTGCGGCGAGGGCAGCGGCAGGCAGCGCGCGTCGGCGCCGCCGGCCAGCAGCCCGTCGGCGATTTCCTGCTGCTGCTGGATCGGGAACAGGATGTCGGTATGCACGCCGATGGCCAGGGCGCGGTCCACGCGCAGCTTCGACAGGCCTTCTTCGCTGGTGCCGTGGCAGGATTCGCCCAGGTCGAACCAGTCCATCGAGCGGCTGAGGTAGAGGTAGCAGTTGGGGTCGAAGCGGCGCACGAAGCGGCGGGCGTGGCCTTCGAGATAGCTTTCCACCTCGAATTCGAGGCCGAACGGGTCGTCGCCCATGCGCCGGTCGGAATCCAGGCGCACGCGGCCGAAGCGGCCGTCCCATTCCAGCGCCGAACGATATGTGATCACGCCGAGTTTGCGCGCCATGCGCATGCCGGCTTCGGGATAGGTTTCGTCGCTGTAATCGCCGTTGTTCCAGTTCGGGTCGAGGCGGATGGCTTCGCGCTGCAGCGAACGGATCGCGATCGAGAACGGCAGCGCGCGCGCGGCGCCGGAGATATTGATATGGCCGTGGGCCACGCCGGAGAAGCGCTGCAGCAACGCCAGCGCGACCATGCCGCCCATGGAATTGCCGATGACGCAGGCCAGCTTTGCGATGCCGAGGCTGCGAACCACGCTCATCGCGGCATCGGCGCAGTCTTCCACCGACAGTTCGGGAAAGCGCAGGCGGTAGGGTGCGCCGGTGGCGGCTTCGATCGAGGCCGGACCCGTCGAGCCTTTGCAACTGCCCAGGGAATTGACGCAGACCACGAACCAGCGGCTGCTGTCGATGGCCTTGCCCGGCCCCAGCATCGCCTCCCACCAACCCGGATCGGGGTTGTCGGCGTGACTAGCGGCATGCGCATCGGGCGATAGCCCGGTGAGGATCAGCACGACGTTGTCGGCCGTGGGGCTGAGCGTGCCCCAGGTCTCGTAGGCCATGCGCGCACCGAGCAGGGCGCCGCCGCGTTTCATCGGGAAGGGCGAGGGCAGCTCCGCGAAGCGGGTGCCGGGGGGAATGAATTCGGTCATCCGTGAAGTCTAGCGGCCTGAAGCGACAGGACGGGAGGGTACGCGATGGACCGCAGTTTTCCGAGAACAAGGGGTCCGTAGCTCAATCGCGGCTGTCGGCCCAGTACAGCTCGGCCCGGACCGGAAAGTGATCGGAGCCGATGTCGGGCCCGCGCGATGACGCCCCGCGCTGCCAGTGGCGGCTGGCCAGCACGTGGTCGATGGGGATGCCGGGCACGCCCCGTCCGGCGCGGGGCCAGGTCGGCGCGACGCCGGTGGCGCGCAGCAGGCCGTGTCGCTGCGCGCCTGACAGTGCAGTCGACCACGGCGTGGCGTTGAGGTCGCCGGCAACGATCATCGGCACGTCCAGCGCACCCTTCGCCAGCTGCCGCAACAATGCATCGCGTTCGCCTTGCCAATGCGGGTCCAGCGGCGGCATCGGATGCACGGCGACGATCCTTACCGGCCCGTGCGCGGTGTCGATCGATGCGAACAGGAACGGGATGCCGTCGCCGCTGCGGTGGGTGTATGGCTGGTGCAGCGGCCTGCGCGAGATCAGGCCGATGCCGAACGGCGATTCGG